>CAIZNP010000148.1 GCA_903934375.1 uncultured Synechococcaceae cyanobacterium | reverse complement strand
TGGAAGTCCACCCCCAGATCGAGCGAGCTGGTGCAGACCACCCAGCGCAGCTCGCCGCTCTTCACCCGCGCCTCGATCGCCTCGCGCTCGCTGCGGTCGATGGCGCTGTGGTGCAGGGCCAGGGCGTCCTCCATCTCGGGGCAGGCGAAGCGCAGGCATTGATGCCAGCGCTCAGCCTGGTTGCGGGTGTTGGTGAACAGCAGCGTGCTCACGGCCGGATCCAGTCCGGCCACCAGCTGCTCGTACATGCGCAGCCCCAGGTGGCCACCCCATGGGAAGCCGTCGATCGTCTCCGGCAGCAGGCTGCGGATGGCGGTGTCGCGCTGCAGGGCTGCGGTGACGATGCGTGGAGGTGCGCTGGCTGTGAGCTCGAGGCCAAGGGCGGCCTGGGCGGCCTCCTGGAGGTTGCCGATGGTGGCACTGATCGCCCAGGTGCGCAGGGCCGGTTGCAGCCGGCGCAGCCAGCCCAGGCAGAGCTCGCACTGGCTGCCGCGCTTGCTGCCCATCAGTTCGTGCCATTCGTCGAGCACCACGGCCTGCAGGCCGGCGAACAGCTGCGGCGCCCTGGGGTTGGCCAGCAGCACCGACAGCGACTCCGGTGTGGTGATCAGGATCTCGGGGGGAGTGCGCAGCTGCTTGGTGCGCTCATGGCTGCTGGTATCGCCGTTGCGGATGCCCACCCGCAGCGGCCAGCCCATGGCCTGGATCGGCTCCTTGATCGCCAGGGCCAGATCGCGGCTGAGGGCCCGCAGCGGCGTGATCACCAGCAGGTGCAGGCGGCCTGGGGCCTGGGTGGCGGTGCGCCGTTCGGCCAGAACTTCGGCGATCGGGCCCATCACGGCGGCGTAGGTCTTGCCGGAGCCGGTCGGCACCTGCAACAGGCCGCTCTCACCTGCCAGGTAGGACTGCCAGCACTCGCGCTGGAAGGCCATCGGCGTCCAGCCCTGGCGGCTGAACCAGGCCTCGATCGGCGCCAGCGGGCTCATGCCTGCGCCTCCAGCAGGGCGATGGCGCTGGCCAGGCTGTCAGCTTCCTCGGCCGGTTTGTCGCGCCGCCAGCGGCTGATGCGCGGGAAGCGGACTGCGATGCCGCACTTGTGGCGGCGCGAGTGCTGCAGTCCCTCGAAGGCCAGTTCGAACACCTGCAGTGGCTGCAAGGAGCGCACCGGCCCGAATCGTTCGGTGGTGTGGGCCCGGATCCAGCGATCCAGTTCGCGGATCTCGCTGTCGTCGAGGCCGGAGTAGGCCTTGGCGAAGGTCACCAGCTGGCCGCCGCCGGCTGGGTCGCCATCCCAGAGGCCGAAGCTGTAGTCGGTGTAGAGGTTGGCGCGGCGTCCGCTGCCCGCCTGGGCATAGAGCAGCACCGCATCCAGCCGCAGCGGCTCGAGCTTGTGCTTCCACCAGAAGCCGCGCTTGCGACCCACCAGATAGGGCGAGCCGAGGGCCTTGAGCATCAGCCCTTCGGCGCTGCGGCTGCGGGCCTGATCGCGCAGGGCGTCAAGCCCGCTCCAGCTCTCCAGCACCTCGGTGCCGGAGAGCTGCAGTCGTCCCGCCAGGGGGCCATCGCCGCAGCTCCGGAGCCATTGGTCATGCAACGTCTCCAGCCGCTGGCGCCGTTGCTGCAGGGGCAGCTCGCGCAGATCCTCGCCGCCTTGCTCCAGCAGGTCGTAGGCGATGTAGCAGGCCGGGCA
This sequence comes from uncultured Synechococcaceae cyanobacterium, assembly GCA_903934375.1. Lineage (GTDB taxonomy): Bacteria > Cyanobacteriota > Cyanobacteriia > PCC-6307 > Cyanobiaceae > Vulcanococcus. The sequence goes on along the minus strand of CAIZNP010000148.1, from coordinate 12,840 downwards.
CTCCCGCTGCAGTGCCGCGCTGGGTGCCTTGCGCCCCAGCCGTCGTTGCAGGCTGGCGAAGGGTTCGGGGCGCGCCTCACCCCGGCGCCAGATGATCACCTCGCCATCGAGCACCGTGGCCTCTGGCAATGCGGCCGCCAGGGCGATCAGCTCCGGAAAGGCGTCGTTGATCAGGTCTTCGCCGCGGCTCCAGAGGCTGCAGCCGGCCCGGCGGTGGATCAGCTGGCCGCGGATGCCATCCCACTTCCACTCCACCTGCCAGCTGCCGGGGGCTGTGGACTCCAGCTGGCCCGGCTCCAGCGGACTGGCCAGAAAAAAGGGATAGGGCCGCGTGCGCAGCTGCTGCCCCTGCTCGGTCGGCAGCAGCAGGGTGGTGAACGCCTCGGCGCTGGGCTCGAAGCCCCCCATCAGCCGGTGGGCCAGCAACGCCTCTTCCAGCTCTGCGCTGCGGGCCAGGGCCCGGGTCATCAGCCCGGTGGACACCCCCACCCGGAAGCCGCCGGTGAGCAGCTTGTTCACCAGCAGCAGGTCGTCCGCCGGCAGTGCTGCCCAGCAGTCGCCCACGGCCGCAGCCTGTTCCTCCCCTTGCAGGGCCGCCAGCCGCGGCAGACGCTGCTCCATCCACTGATGCAGCGGCGCCTGGCTGGCCTGATTGGCCGCGGCGTCTTGGGGGGTCTCGGCCTGCAATCCCGGTGGACGGACCTGCTGCCACAGCAGCGCCACCGTTTCGGCCGAATCACCCACCTGGCTGTGGCAGGCCTCGAACAGCCAGTCCGGCAGCCCGGTGGCCTCCAGGCAGATCTCCCGCAACCGCCGGCCCGTGATCAGCCGCCGACGCCGCTTGCCCAGCAGCAGGGCCAGGGCCCAGGCGGCATCGGCCGGATCGGCGCTGCGGAAGTAGTGCTCCAGCGCCTCGAGCTTGGCGCCGGTGCGGGTGGTGCCATCGAGCTGGCGGAACAGGGCGCTGAAGAGCTTCATGCCGGCCCGCGCTCCTCCGGGCGTTGTTCCTCCGGCTGCTCCCCTTCAAAGCGCTCCGCTTCGAACGCCCCCTCCAGCGGTGCAGCGCTGAGGCCCTCCACCTCGCGCAGATAGCGGGCCAGCACGTTGCTCTGGCCGTGGGTCACGTACACCTGGCGGGCGCGGCTGTCGCGCACGGTCTGCAGCAGGCCGGGCCAGTCGGCGTGATCGCTGAGCACGAAGCCGCGGCCGGTGCCGCGGCGGCGACGGGCACCGCGCACCGCCATCCAGCCGCTCACAAAGGCGCTCTGAGCCTGGGAGAGTCCGCGCAGGCCGCGGCCGCGCATGGCCCCCGGTGGGGCGATCACCAACCGTCCGGCAAGGCTCTCGCCTCGCGGCAGCTCCGCCAGGGGCCTGGTGGCAGGCATCGCCACCCCCGCCTGGCGGTAGGGCTCCATCAGCCGCTGCACTGACCCATGCAGCAGCACCTCCTCCTCCACCCCCAGCCTGGCCAGTTCCGCAAGCACCCGCTGGGCCTTGCCGAAGGCGTAGCAGAGCAGGAGCGAGGGCCGATCCGGGGCGCTGCGCCACCAGTGCACGATCTCGGCCGCCACCGCCGCACCGCTCTGCCAGCGGTAGATGGGCAGGCCGAAGGTGGCCTCGCTGATCAGCACATCGGCCTGCACGGGCGCAAAGGGCGCGCAGCTGGGGTCGGCGCACCGCTTGTAGTCGCCGCTCACCAGCCAGCTCTCGCCGCTCGCCTCGATCCGGATCTGGGCCGACCCCAGCACATGGCCGGCGGAATGGAACGACACACGCGCGTCGCCGATGCGGTGCAACTGGCCGTACTCCACCGGCAGCAGGCGGATGCCGCTGCCCAGCCGCTCCCGCAGGATCCCTTCACTGCTGCCGATCGCCCAGTACTCGCCGCAGCCGGGCCGGGCATGGTCGGCATGGGCGTGGGTGATCAGGGCCCGCGGCACTGGCCGCCAGGGATCGATCCAGGCCTGGGCGGCCCTGCAGAACAGGCCCTCGGGGGTGAGGGTCAGCAGGGAATCCGGCGGGAGCATCCACGGCGCTGGGGTGCGGCGATTGTGGCGAGCGCCACGGGTGGGCGTTGACGCTGCCCCTGCCCGTCCTTAGCCAGGGATGGATTCCTGCAAGCGGCCGCCATGCCCCTGGACGACTTTCGCGAGGAGCTGATCGCCACGGCCATGGACCTGGCGGCGCCCGGCACCGGCCTGCTGGCGGCCGATGAATCCACCGGCACGATCGGCAAGCGCTTCGCGGCGATCGGCCTCGAGAACAGCGAGGCCAACCGCCGCGCCTACCGCAGCCTGCTGGCCACCAGCGTCGGCCTGAACGGGAGCATCTCCGGCGTGATCCTGTTCGAGGAAACCCTGCAGCAGCAGGCCGACCCCGCCATCGCCGGCGCCGAGGGTGTGCGGATCACGGAGCTGTTCCAGCAGCAGGGGATCGTGCCCGGCATCAAGGTGGATCAGGGGGTGGAACCGCTGGCTGGTGGCCTGGTTGGCGAGAGCTGGTGCACCGGCCTCAAGGGGCTGGCGGATCGAGCGGCGCGCTACTACGCCGCTGGGGCCCGCTTTGCCAAATGGCGGGCGGTGCTGCAGATCAGCGCCGGCGGCTGCCCTTCGGAGCTGGCGGTGCGCGAGAACGCCTGGGGGCTGGCCCGCTATGCCCGCACCGTGCAGGAGCAGGGGCTGGTGCCGATCGTCGAGCCGGAGATCCTGATGGATGGCGACCACGACATCGTCACCACCGCCGCCGTGCAGGAATGGGTGCTGCGGACCGTTTATGAGGCCTTGTCGCTCAACGGCGTGCTGCTGGAGGGCAGCCTGCTCAAGCCCTCGATGACCCTTGCCGGCGCCGACTGCCCGCAGCGCCCCAGTGCGGAGGAGGTGGGGGCGTTCACTGCCCGCACCCTCAGCCGCACGGTGCCTGCGGCCGTGCCGGCGATCCTGTTCCTCAGTGGTGGCCTCAGCGAGGAGGACGCCAGCCTCTGCCTCAACGCCATCAACCAGGCGGCCGCCGGCAGCGCCCCCTGGCACCTGGGCTTCTCCTTCGGCCGGGCACTGCAGCACTCCTGCCTCAAGCACTGGGGCGGCACGGATGTGGTTGCCGGCCAGGCGGCCCTGCTGGCCCGGGCGCGCGCGAACGGCGCCGCCAGCCGCGGCGTCTACGCGGCGGGTTCGGAACCCTCGGATGACGCCAGCCTGTTCGTGGCCAACTACAACTATTAACGGTTGCCCGCTGCCTCCCCGTACACGCCGATGCCGGTGTCGATCCGCTCGATCGCCGGCGCTCCCAGCCCCTGCTGCCACAGGTTGAGCACGGCCCAGTAGCCCTGGGCGCGCGGCTTGGTGGCAGCGGTTGAATCCACCACCCCCCGCCGGATCAGCTCCAGCTGCTCGGGCAGATCGTCGAGTGCTACCACCTTCACCCTGCCGCGGAGCCCCAGCGCCTTGATCGCCCGGCCAACGCCGATGCCGCCGCCGGCATCGCACACCACCCAGCCCCGCAGCTGCGGATGGCGGCGCATCGTCGCCAGCGCCTGCTGCTCAGCCGTGCTGATGCTGTCCTGATCGCTCGGGGAGGCCACCACGCGGATGCCGGCATGGCGGGCGAACACCTCCCGGTGGCAGCGGGAGCGGATGGCGTGGTTCGGCGCGCTGGGCACACCCTCCATTATTGCCACCTCCCCCTGGCCGTTCAGCAGCTGTACCAGCCGCTCCGAGGCGATGCGCGCTTGCTGGCAGAAATCGTTGCCGATGCTGGTGATCGGCAGGGCCGGGGGAGGCTCCGAGTCGAACACGTTCATGGGAATGCCCCGGCTGCGGGCCTCTGTCAACAGCGGCCGCAGCGTCTCGGCGTCGAGCAGATCGATGCTGATGCCGCTGGGCCGTGAGTTGATCGCGGCCTTGAGAATGTCGGCCTGCAGCGCCGCAGCGGCGCTGGCGGGAGGGCGGTAGTCGACCACCGCGCTGCTGCCGCTCTGACGCTGGATCAGCGCGGCGGCCTCCTCGGCCCCGGATCGCACCGCTTCAAACCAGGGATGGCTGAGCTTGGGAATCAGCACGAAGCGCAGGGGCTGCGGCGCCGCCTCGGCGCTGCCCGCCAGTGCGAGACCGGAGAGCAGCGCGCTGCCCAGCGCCAGCATCCGCCTGGGCAAGGGTGAGAGGCTCATGGCTCGATCGGCACGGTGGTGGGGAGAGCGGCACCTGTGGCCTCCTTCTTCCTGCAGTGTGATCAGCGCTCAATCGGATGGCATCAGTCCGCTGCCAGGGTCAGCGGCTCATCGCCAGCATTTTTTCGATCGGCGCCAGCGCCCGCTGGCGCATCGCCTCATCCAGTTCGATCGCCGGCGCCATGGTGTGCAGGCAATGCCAGAGCTTCTCGAGCGTGTTAAGCCGCATGTAGGGGCAGGCGTTGCAGCTGCAGCCATCGGCGCCCGGCACCTCGAAGAACTGTTTGGCGGGTACGGCTTTGCGCATCTGGTGCAGGATTCCCGGCTCGGTGAGCACGATGAAGCTCTCTGCGGGGCTGGCCTCGGCGCGATGCAGCAGCTTGCTGGTGGAGCCGATGAAATCCGCCAGATCGAGCAGATGTTGCTGGCATTCGGGGTGGGCCAGCACCTCGGCGCCGGGGTGCTCCAGCTTGAGCTGCAGCATCGCCTGCTCGCTGAAGGTTTCGTGCACGATGCAGCTGCCGGGCCAGAGGGTGAGCTCGCGGCCGCTCTGGCGCTGCACCCAGCGGCCCAGGTTCTGATCCGGAGCAAACAGGATCGGTCGATCCGCCGGCAGCTGCTGCACCAGATCCACCGCGTTGCTGCTGGTGCAGATCAGGTCGCTCTGGGCCTTCACCGCCGCCGAGCAGTTGATGTAGCTCACCACCAGATGGTCGGGGTGCTCGGCGCGGAAGCGCGCGAAGGCATCGGCCGGGCAGGCGTCCGCCAGGCTGCAGCCGGCCTCCAGATCAGGCAGCAGCACGGTTTTGCCTGGGCTGAGGATCTTGGCCGTCTCGGCCATGAAGTGCACGCCGCAGAACACGATCACCTCGGCGTCTGTGGCGGCGGCCTTGCGGGAGAGCTCGAGCGAATCGCCGATGAAATCAGCGATGTCCTGGATTTCAGGCTGCTGGTAGTAGTGCGCCAGGATCACCGCCTTGCGCTGCTGCCGCAGCGCTCGGATGGCCGCTGGCAGATCGGCTGTGGCAGGGCTGTCGCTGCCGGCACCGGGATCTGTGTGCTGCGCTGCCGCGAAAACCAACCGCTACCCCATCTGATGCAGGATGGGGAGAGCCTAGGCATCGGCTTGGCAGAGCTTCGCATCGCCATCGCCGGTGATCTACACGGCCAGTGGGACAACTCCGATGAGGAGCTGCTTCGCTTTCTGGCGCCCGACGCCCTGTTGGTGGTGGGCGATCTCAGCGATGGCAACCGCCGCATTCCGGCCCGGTTGGCGGCGCTGGATCTGCCCGTGGCCTGCATCCTCGGCAACCACGACACCGGCCGCGACCCCAGTGGCCGCACCCTGCGCCGTCAGCTTGATGCCCTCGGGGATCGCCATTGCGGCTGGGGCCTGCGGGAGCTGCATCCCCCCGGGCTTTCCGTGGTGGGCGGCCGCCCCGCCAGTGCCGGTGGCGGTTTCCATCTCAACAGCGGTGCCACCGCCGTGTTCGGACCGGTGAGCCTGGAGGACTCGGTTCAGCGCATCACCGCGGCCGGTCTGGCGGCTGATCCGCTGCTGCCGCTGATCCTGCTGGCCCACAGCGGCCCCAGTGGCCTGGGCAGCGCCGCCGCCGACCCCTGCGGCCGCGACTGGAAACCTCCAGCCTGCGATTGGGGAGATCAGGATCTGGCCCTGGCCATTGATCGCATCCGCCGCCAACGCCCCCTTCCGCTTGTGGTGTTCGGCCACATGCACCACCGCCTGCGCCGCGGTGCGGGCGATCGGCTGAGTTTCTGCATCGATCGGGCCGGCACCGCCTACCTCAACAGTGCCTGCGTGCCACGGCACGGGCTGGATGCCCAGGGACGCTCCCTGCGGCACTTCAGCTGGGTGGAGCTCAGCGACGGCGTGCTGCAGGAGGTGAGCCATCGCTGGTACAGTCCCGCCGGCGACCTGCTCTATCGCCAGACCCTGCATCGCAGCCTGGAGCTGCAGGCGTGCTGATCTATGCCTGCGTCAGCGGCCATGGCTATGGCCATGGCTCGCGTGTGGCTTCGGTGCTCACGGCCCTGCACGTCCTGGAGCCCAGCTGGCGTCTGGTGCTGTCCACGTCCCTGCCGCGCTCCTTTCTGGAGCTCGCCTTCGGCCCGGTGCCGTTCGAGCTGCGACCCTGCCGCTGGGATGTGGGCGTGATCCAGGCCGATGCCCTTGGTGCGGACGGACCGGCCACCCTGACCGCCCTCGAGCAGCTGGAGCGGGATCTGCCGGCGCAGCTGGAGCGCGAGCTCGCCTGGATCCGCAGCCAGGGAGAACCGCTGCTGCTGCTCGGGGATGTGCCGCCCGCGGCCGCTGAGCTGGCACGACGGCTGGCGGCGCCGCTGGTGTGGATGGGCAACTTCGGCTGGGATGCCATCTACCGCCCCATGGGCGGTGCCTTCGGAGCATTGGCTGATCAGGCTCAGGCCGCCTATCGCCTTGGTGATGTCCTGATTCAGTGCCCCCTGGCCATGCCGATGCCCTGGGATCTGCCTGTCACTGCTGTGGGTCTCACGGCCGGTCGGCCGCGTCACCGCCCCGAAGCCCTGCGCGAGCGGCTGCAGCTCAGCGAGCCGCGGGAGGGCACGGTGATGGTGGCTTTCGGCGGGCTCGGCCTTTCGCTCGACCCCGCTCCGTTCGCGCGCTGGCCCGAGCATCGGTTCCTGGTGAGTGATCCGGCCCTTGCGGCAGCCGTGCGCAACGCTGTTCTCATCCCAGAGGATCTACGGCCGCTGGAGCTGTTGCCACTCTGCGGCCGGGTGATCACCAAGCCGGGGTACAGCACGTTCTGCGAGGCTCTCAGCCTGGGCACCGGCATTCACCTCGTGCAACGCCACGGCTTTGCCGAAGCGCCGGTGCTCGAGGCCGGGCTGCGGCGCCATGGCTGGCACCGTCTGCTCAGCCGTGAGCAGCTTGAACGGGGCGACTGGCAGTTGGATCAGCCTCTGCTGCCGCCCAGCACGGGCCCTTTACCGTCCGGTGGTGAGGTGGAAGCCGCGCAGCGCCTGCGGGAGCTCGCCATTGGGCGCAGTCTGCTGCAGGCAAGCTGAGCGGCGCCGCACTGTTGCTGCGGCAACAGATCCCTGTTATTTCTGTTGCAAACACCACCAATTCAGTCGCCCCAAAAGCGTTTCGAACCGTGCAAGCTGGTTCGTGATAGCAGTGGACGGTTTCTTGTCCGTCCCTAATGCATTGGCGTTTGCGCTAGTTGTTTGACACAATGGCCGCAATCCAAAGCGAATTCAATCGTCTCTCTCCCTGCTTCGCGATTGTTTGACGTTCTGGTTCCGTTCTTTACCCTCTTTTAACTCTCTTTAAGCCGATCGCTCCGATGTCCTTCGCCCCTGTGATTTCAGGGTTCACGATCGGACCTCCATCGACTTAATCCCCTGCGACACCAGGCATCTGTCTGGTTTCTGGTTGTTCTTCGCGTGCTCCTGGTTTGCTGGTTCCCGCTCGATCGTCCCTGTGCTCCACTCGCAGCGCTTGCCGCCGTGAGGGTCGCAGCCCCTCGTCCGGTCTCAGTCTGGTGGTGGTCGTGGCCTCAGTGCTTGCCGCACCCATCGCCCTGCCGGTTGCTGCAAGCGCTCAGTCGTACGAGATCGTGGCGCCTCCCGCACCATTGGTGGCCCCGCTGATGGCGTCCGTGCGGGCGGAGTCCGCTCCGGCAGCCCTGCCGGCCATGCCCCCGCAGCGCACCAGCCTTGCTCTGCTCAATCCGCAGTCGGCCCCGGCAGCCGCTCGCTACGCCATCACCCCCGAGCGTCGGGCGCTGCTGAACACCATCCGTTTCGCTGAAGGCACCTGGGCTCGCGGCGAGGACATCGGCTACCGGATCATGTTCGGCGGTGGTCTGATGGCCAGCCTTGAGCGCCATCCCGATCGCGTGAACCACTCGGGTGGCTACGCCAGTGCCGCCGCTGGGGCCTATCAGTTCATGCCGTTCACCTGGAACCGTGCCAGCCGCTCCCTGCAGCTCGCTGGCTTCGGACCCCACGTGCAGGATCAGGCGGCCCTGTTCCTGATCGAGCTTCGTGGGGCTCTGGCGCTGGCTGATCAGGGTGTGTTCAGTCCTGATCTGGCGGCTCGCCTGGCGCCGGAGTGGGCCTCCTTCCCCACCCTCGCCGGCAGCAGTTACTACGGCCAGCCGGTGCAGCGGTACGCCGTGCTGCGCAGTTTCTATGAGCGCAACCTGGCTGAGCTGCGTGCGGCCTCAGGCGCATTGCAGGAGGTGGCCAAGCAGCCCGCCTGCGAACCGGTCGATTCCCTGCGCTGTCGTCTGGAGGCCCTGGAGCGGATGGGCCCCCGCAGCGTCGCCCAGGGCAGCTGAATCAGCCCTCGTTATCCCGCAGCCTGGCCTTGCCCACGGTGTTCTGAGCGATCAGGTAGGCCGCTGCAATCGCGCCGATGAAGCCCAGGGCATTGCGCAGCAATGGCAGCAGGTCGGGGGTGCGGGTCACGATGGGAGCAACGCCGAACACGCCGAACAGGATCACCCAGAGGGGTGAGAGCAGCAGCACCCAGGCCCATTCCACCGTGTGCTCCGGCTTGCGCGGGTAGGCCGCGAAGCCCACGATCAGGCCGCCCAGGATCGAGGTGATCAGCGTGAGGATCCACTGCTCCTGCGGAAGACCGGGCACCACCTGGCAGCCACCGATCTCCAGGCAGCCCTTCACGGTGTGCAGGGCATCAACGATGGCGGCGTCCTGGCCGTTGTCGCGCACGTAGTACTGGTTGCCGAAGCGGGTCTGCAGCTCCACCCAGTAGGTGCGCGGCATCAGGGCGAACAGGGCATCGCCCACGTTGAAGTTGAGCAGGTTGCCGCCGCGCTCATCGGCGATCAGCAGCAGTGAACGCTCATCAAGGCCCCAGAAGTCCTTCACCGCCAGGCCGGGGGTGCGGTCGTACTGGGTGAGCACCCGCAGCTTCCAGCCGCTCACGTGCTCAAAATCCTCCAGCTCCGCCTCCAGTGCGGCGCGCTGGGGGTCGGTGAGGATCTTGGCCAGGTCGATCACCGGCGTGGGGTGATCCGGCAGCAGATCGGGGTTGTCGTAGGCCAGCGCCGGCCCGGCTCCCAGCCCCAGCAGCAGCACCAGGGTCAGCGCCAGTCCGGCCAGCCAGCGCAGCAGGGCACCCGGCCAGGCGGTGCGGTGATCCTGCGGCTGCGCCATCGCTGCGGTGGGCCGATCCATGGCGCCTGCTTCAGTGGCGAGCATTCTCCCTGAGCCATCCCGCCCCCGTGAGCTCCGCCGCCAGCCCGTCATCGCTCACCCCATCGCCATCGGCGGCGCCGGCACCCCTGTGGCTGGCGGAGCGCCTGCGGGCCGCCGGCGGTGCGGTGCCCTTCCACCTCTACATGGAGTGGGCCCTGCATGACCCCGAGCACGGCGCCTATGGCAGCGGTCGGCTGCAGGTGGGCCCCCGCGGTGATTTCGCCACCTCTCCCTCGCTCGGACCCGATTTCGCGGCCTTGCTCGTCCCCCAGATCGCCCAGTGGCTGCAGCAGCAACCCGGTGATGGGCCCCTGGCCCTGGTGGAAACCGGCCCCGGCGAGGGTCAGCTGGCCCTGCAGCTGGCCGAGGCCCTGGTGGCCGGCTGGCCCGAGCTGGCGGCCCGCACCACGCTGGTGCTGGTGGAGCCCAATGCCGGCATGGCAGCGCGGCAGCGCACGCTGCTGGCGGCTGCGCCTCTGCCCTGCCGCTGGCTCAGCTTCAGCGAGCTGGTGGCCGAGCCGGTGCGGGGCGTGATGCTGGCCCATGAGGTGCTCGATGCCCTGGCGGTGGAGCGCCTCGTCTGGGACGGGGCCCTCTGGCGCCGCCAGATGCTGGTCCTGCACGAGGGGGCGGAGGCCGAGCCCTCGCTGCGGCTGGAGCCCGGCGAACCCCTGGAGCCGCAGGACGATGCTGCGCTGCAGGCCCTCGGACTCCTGCCCCCGTCCCCCCAGCGCCCGCCCGGCTGGACCACGGAGCTCCATCCCGGCCTGGCTCCCTGGCTGCTGCAGGCCGCTGCCGCGCTGGCGGCCGGGCAGCTCCTCGTGATCGATTACGCCCATGAGGCCTGGCGCTATTACGCCCCCTCCCGCAGCAACGGCACCCTGATGGCCTATCGGCAGCAGCAGGCCAACGACGATCCCCTGCAGCAGCCCGGCCACTGGGATCTCACCGCCCACCTCTGCCTGGAGAGCCTGCTGGCGGCGGCCGAGGCGGGCGGCTGGAGCTCGCTCGGGCAGCGCCGTCAGGGGGAGGCGCTGCTGGCCCTGGGTCTGGCCCAGCGCCTGCATGGCCTGCAGCAGGCGGCTGCTAACGCGTTGCCGGAGCTGCTCCGCCGCCGCGAGGCCCTGCTGCGGCTGGTGGATCCCATCGCCCTCGGCGACTTCCGCTGGATCGCCTTCGCGCGCTCCGGCGCTGCCGATCAGCCGGATCTCGCACAGTCCGCGGCCCTGCCGCTGTTCCTTCAGGACCCTCCCCTGATCTGAGCGGGACCCTCGCTGCCAGCCTCGGCGTCGGTGGTTTCCGCTGCTCTCCTCAAACGACTCGCCATGGCGAGCCCTTTCAGGACAGCGCCACGCGTGTTGCTCCGGGCGATGCCCGTTCAGCTCACCAGCAGCTCACCTGTCTCTCGGCGGGCAACTCAGGCGCAGCGCTGCAGGGCCGCCAGCACCTGTACGGGGGTCACGTCGTCGCGGATCTGCACGCTGCCCAGGCCCGTGGGCAGGACGAAGCGCACCTTGCCGTCGCGCACCTTTTTGTCGCCCTGGAGGCACTGCAGCACCGCCCCTGGATCGAGGGCCGGCCACTGCTGGGGAAGGCCGGCGGCGGCGATCACGGCCCGCTGGCGGCGCTGCTCCGAGGCTCCCCACAGGCCCAGCTCCAGGGAGAGTTCGCCTGCGACCACCATGCCGATGGCAACGGCTTCGCCGTGCAGCCAGGTGCCGTAGCCGCACAGGGCCTCCACCACATGGCCGAGGGTGTGGCCGTAGTTGAGGATCGCCCGCAGGCCGCCCTCGCGTTCATCGGCCGCCACCACCCGCGCCTTGGCGCCGGCGGAGCGCTCCAGCAGCGTCTGCAGCAGGGCCGGCCCCACGGCGCTCAGGTTGGCGAGCCCGGCGGTGGCATCACGGCCGGCGGCCGCTTCCAGATCGGCGAACAGTTCTAAATCGCCGATCACGCCGTACTTGATCACCTCGGCCATGCCGGCCCGGAACTCCCGCTCCGGCAGGGTTCCGAGGGTGGCGGGGTCGATCAGCACCAGCCGAGGCTGGTGGAAGGCGCCGATCAGGTTCTTGCCGCCGGGATGGTTCACGCCGGTCTTGCCGCCGATCGCCGCATCCACCATCGCCAGGAGGGTGGTGGGCACCTGCACCACGGCGATGCCGCGCAGCCAGCTGGCGGCGGCGAAGCCGGCCATGTCGCCCACCACGCCGCCGCCGAGGGCCACGATCAGCGAGCCGCGCTCCAGCCTGCGTTCAAAGGCCGCGTCGTGGATCAGGGCCACCGTGGCCGGGGTTTTCTGGTCTTCGCCGGCGTCGATCACCAGGCTGCTGGCCTCGAAGCCGGCGGCCTTGAGGCTGCTCAGGGCGGTGGCGCCGTACTGCTGCTCCACCACCGGGTTGGTCACCACCAGCACCTTGGTGCCGGCCTTGATGCCCGCCGCGCGCACCTGCTCGCCCAGCTGCTGCACTGCCCCGGCGCCGATCACGATCGGATAGGGGTTGGCGCTGAGCTCCACGCGGATCGTGCGCAGCGCGGTGGGCGTGGCGGTCATGGAGCGGGCGGCATTGCCACGAGGCTAGGGCGGTGGCTGCTGGCGGCTTTGTCTCGCTGCCTCAGTCGTGCTGCCTCAGTCGCGCTGCCTCAGCCGAATGTGCCGCCGTCCCAGCCCCAGAGCCTTCCGGGCACATCTTCGAAGCTGATGTAGATCCGATCGCCCGGTACCCCCAGCCGCTGCGCGAGCAGGTTGCACAGTGCTGCGCTGATGCTGGCCGGGCGGTCGCCGCTGAGGCCGCCGATGCTTTTCACCTCCACATAGGCGCAGGGGGCCTGATCGCCGCCGAAGGTCATCGGCAGGTCCGTCTCCAGCAGCGTCATCACGTACCGCTCCGGCTTGCCCAGCCAGCCGGCCAGCTCCCGGGACAGCTCACCCAGAAGGGCTCCTGCATCCGCCGCTGTCGGGGCGGAGGTCTTGATGCTGAGCAGGGGCATGGCTGCGCATGGGCTCGCTGCGCGCATTTTGAGCGCTTTGCTTGTTTTCCGGCAGCCCTCAGCCCGCCTTTAGCCCGCCGTCACCCCGCCTTCACCCCGCCTCAGCCAGCACGGCAAGAAGCGCCTCGCCGTAGCGATCGAGCTTGGCGGCGCCGATGCCGCCGATGCCGCCCAGTGCATTCAGATCGGCCGGCCGGCGCGCCGCCAGCTCCACCAGGGTGCGGTCGTGGAACACCACGTAGGGGGGCACTCCCTGCTCGCGGGCCTGCTCGCGCCGCCAGCTCTTGAGGGCGGTGAGCAACGCGCCGTCGACGCTGTCGGGATCGATGGCATCGTCGCCGCGGATCGGGCCACCGGTCGCGCGCCGCTCCTTCTGTGGCGGCGGCAGCGCCAGCTCCAGGCTGGTTTCACCCCGCAGCAGCGGCCGCACCAGCGCCTCATCGCCGAAGCACAGTCCG
>CAIZNP010000147.1 GCA_903934375.1 uncultured Synechococcaceae cyanobacterium | reverse complement strand
GTCGTCACCCTGACCCCCCGAAGCTTCGTCGGATCCGCCAAGTGTAATCAGCAGATCGTTTCCCGCTGATCCGATGAGTGCGTCGTGCCGTTCTGAACCCGTGAGGGTTGTGCCAACGGCTCCGCGGTTTTCAATGCGATACCCACGGCTGCCGGTTGAGTTGGAGAGGTCCACGCTCTTGCCAGCCGTGGTGATCGTGGCGGTGCCGTCGTTGCGGGTTCCGGCGCCGCTCGTCCAGTTGTCGCGCACCTCGGCTGTGAGCCTGGCCCCAAAGGACAGCTCCAGCACATCATTCAGATCAAGATCCCTGATGGTGTTCGACCCGCTGGTCATCACGAAGCGGTCGGAGCCGCCCCGGCCGGTCAGCGAGTCGCCAATGGGGCCGGCGTGCAGTACATCCGCTCTGTCGGAGCCTCCCAGCCAGGTGGCGCCTCCGTAGTTCTGGATGGTGAAGCCGTTATTGCCGGTGGCTTCTGCTAGATCCACGCCATGACCGCGAGTCACCAGGTTGGTTGTTCCGTCGTTGCGTGTGGCTGCTGTGGCAATCCATGGCTGTACCACGGTGGCGTTGAGGGAGGCCCCGGCGTTGACCACCAGCACATCGCGTCCGAGTCCGAGATCGGAGATGGTGTCGTTTCCACTGGTGATGAGGAACTGGTCGTCGCCGGTGTTTCCGCTGAGGATGTCGTTGCCGATGTGGCCAACCAGGGTGTCGTTCCCGAGGCCCCCCAGCAGGGTGTCGTTGCTTACCGAGCCAGCCAGGCTCACGGCCTGGCTGGCGGCACCGGCGTCTGCGCGAAAGCCGCCCGTGAGCGGATCGGCGAGGCGCAGATCGATGCTGGCGCCCTTGCTGAAGAGTTGTGCCTGACCCTGGTTGCGGGTGTTGGCATCGGCGGACCAGCTGGCGACCACGTCGGCCACGGCCCTGGCGCCGGCAGCGACCTGGAGTGCATCAGCGCCATCGGCGCCCAGATCCGTGAGCCGTGCGAATCCGGAGTTGACGACGAAGAGATCGATGCCGAGGCCGCCGGTGAGGCGGTCATTGCCGCCACCTCCATCGAGGCTGTCCCTGCCGCTGCCACCGATCAGCGTGTCGTCATTGACGGAACCGCGCAGGTTCACGGCCGTGGCGTTGCCGTTCTGAACGCTGTAGCCGCGGCTGCCGGTGGAGTTGCTCAGGTCAACGTTCCAGCCGAGCGTCTTGATAGTGGCCGTGCCGTCATTGCGGGTGCCTGCGCCGCTGCGCCAGTGGTCGCGCACCTGTGCTGTGAGGGTGGTTCTTGCGGCCAGTTCGAGGCTGTCTTCCTGGCCGAGATCTGAGATGGTGTGTGCTCCCGCGGTGATCACGAAGCGATCGGAGCCAGCACGGCCAGACAGCGTGTCACCTCCGCTGCCGGCGATCAGGAGATCGTTTTGACTGGAGCCCCGCAGCTGGGTGCTGCCGCCGTTGTTCTGGATGGTGAAGCCGCTGCTGCCAGTGACGGCTTCCAGATTGAGGGCTTTGCCTGAGGTCTGAAGCTTGGCTGTTCCGTCGTTGCGTGTGGCTGCTGTGGCAGTCCATGGCTGTACCACGGTGGCGTTGAGGGAGGCCCCGGCGTTGACCACCAGCACATCGCGTCCGAGTCCGAGATCGGAGATGGTGTCGTTTCCACTGGTGATGAGGAACTTGTCGTCGCCGGTGTTTCCGCTGAGGATGTCGTTGCCGATGTGGCCATCAAGGGTGTCGTTCGCGAGGCCCCCTGTGATGGTGTCGTTGCCTACCGAGCCCGCCAGGCTGATGGCCTGGCTTGCGGCGGCGGCGTCGAGCAGGAAGCCATCGGTGCTGAGGTCAGCGTTTTTCAGGTTGGCGTGGGCGCCCTTGCTGAAGAGCTGTGCCTGGCCCTGGTTGCGGGTGTTGGCATCAGCGACCCAGTTTGAGGTGATCTCTGCACTCACTTGGGCGCCGTGGCTCACCTGCAGAGCATCGGTTCCACCGGCACCGAGGTCGGTGATCCGATTCAGCCCGGCCGATACCAAAAAGCGGTCGATGCCGCCGCCACCGGTCAAGGTGTTGAGGCCACCTGCAGCGTCGAGAGTGTCGTTGCCGGCGGCACCGAGCAGTTCATCGTTGATCTGGGAGCCAATGAGCTGCTGGCCAGGGAGTTGCGCACCAACTACCCCACCGGCGCGCAGGATGAAGCGACCGCTGCCTTGCCAGATGTTGCTCAGGTCGGCCGTCTGCAGCGCGGTGAGCTCAAGCACACCGTCGTTGCGGCTCTGGACATTGGCCTGCCAGCTGGTGTTCAGGTGCGCTGATGCTGTGGCACCCGGATCAACCGAGAAGGTGTCATCACCCGTTCCCAGATCGTTGATCACATCACCGCTACCGGCCAGCTTGAAGTGATCCGCACCTAGGCCACCACGCAAGGTGTTGCGACCAGAACCACCGATGAGCGTGTCATTGCCATCGCCGCCATCGAGGTTGTCGTTGCCTTGGCGGCCTTCCAGGCGGTCATCGCCACCGCCACCGATGAGTGTGTCCTCGCCCGAGCCGCCCACCAGGTCGTCGTTGCCACCAGCAGCCCCTGTGGCAGGGTCTGTGAAACTATCGCCATGGAAGCTGGCCGGCATTGTCCAATCGTCGGAGACATAGAGGCGGTCGTTGCCCTTGCCCCCTTCCGCCTCCACCCGGCTCACCGTGGCCGGATCGATGCCCGCTTGGCTCCAGGCATTGATCCGCAATGTGATATTGCCAGTGTCCAGGCTGTAGGCGATGTCGTCATCTCCGTCGAATCCGGCTGTGATCCGGGAGTCGTCGAACACCTGAGCGCTGGCCGCCTGTGAACCGCTGAAGGCGCGTAGTGGCCGCCTGGTTCCTGTGCCGGTGAGGGAGGCCAGCACGTGGGGCTTGTTCAGGGGTGGCGTGCTGGTCCCGCGGTAGGTTTCGTAGAAGAGTGGAATAGTTGCCGGCTGCTCTGGGAACTTCAACCCAAAAACATCGGCTTGCGCCACAAAGTCCACGCCAGCATTTCCGTAGAAGTTGCTGAGAAGATCGTTGCCATTCCAGTCGTTAAGGCGGAAGCGGCGATCACCATCGCGATCAGCCAGGCCAAGCTCTACGCTGCCTTGTAGGCCAAGAGTGATGCTGCCAACAGTCGCTTTCCACCAGCCCAGATCCAGCGCGGAAATCTCACCCTTGAGACCCAATCCCGCCGAGATCGCTACGATGGGATCGGTTGTGGCATAGAGGCCATTCAGGAAGATGTCGAGCGGATTGAAGGTGCCGGTGCGGATCGCTTTCTGAAGTCCAAGCGTATCCAGGCCAAACTCGGGTCCAGTGCTTCCGAGTCTCAGATCAACGTTTCCATAGGCGCCAAAGGAAATGGCGGCAATCCCTGGCCTGTATTCAGAGGGTGGGATTCCCGTGAACAGCGTGAGCAGATCAATCGAGGCCAGCGTCATCTCGCCGGACCAGTCGAAGCGCACCGGCTCGATGTCAAGCGTGAACAGGTCGACGGGAAGGCCCAGCAGCAGGCCCAGGGCGCTTTCGGGGCGATCCAGGATGGGGATGCCGAAGTCCACGCGCCCGCCCGTCTGGCCGATGGTGCCGGCCGGCGTTTGCTCAGCCTTCCCCTGGGCGGCGAGAGCCTGCACAAACGAGGAAAAACCATTGCCACTGGCCAGTCCCGATTGCAGGGTGGAACTCCATCCGGCCACCAGGCTCTCGAGCGATGGAAGTTTGCCCGAGCCGGTGAGTTGCGGTGCAGCCAGACTTTCAAGATCCTTGAGCACCAGATCACCGATCGGCCGGCCGCCTGTGCCTGCGCCGCCTGTGATCGTGTTTAGTGTGCTCTGCAGGCTGAGAAGGCCCGTGGCGGTCTCGTAGAAGCTCGTCAGTCCGGTGCCGATGGTGGTGCCTGCAAGGACGGATTGTAGGATGTCGTAGAGCTTGAGTTTGCCCAGTTCGAGTACGGATTCGTACCATGGCAGTAAGTTGCCAGCCACGTTTTGGTAGGCGTACCACTCGGCAAAATCGGCGAGCGGCGTTCGATTGAGGGATTCGATGAACGGCCGCACGGGCGCGAGCATGGATTCCAGTTGTGAGACGGCAGGCTGGAGCAGTTTGCCAACGCTGCCTGCGTCGATCGTCGTGTTGTAGAAGCCCAGGTTTGTCGTGGTCTTGTTGCTGCCGGCGTTCCACTTCGACTCGAGCTTGAGGTTGGTGGAAATGCCGGGCAGGCGGATGTCGTTGAATGTGCTGCCGAAAAGCGACAGGTCGAATGGACTGTTGTGCAGAGCAGACAGGCCGAGATCCAGTTTGCTCGCTAATTCAACATCGCTGGTCCACTTCAGCTCCTCTCCCAGTTCCAGGCGGTTGTCTTTGTCACTGCTGGTGCCTTCATCCAGATCGACGCGGATGTCGCCTTTGATCCCGCTGCCGTTGTTGCTCAGCGACAGCGTGTAGGGGCCCAGGTTTGTGCTTAGTGGTGATGAG
>CAIZNP010000146.1 GCA_903934375.1 uncultured Synechococcaceae cyanobacterium | reverse complement strand
GGGGGGATCGTCACCAGGGAACTCCAGGCCAATCTGGATCGCTTCCGGGATCTCGTGGAGCAGGACGTTGATCTCCAGCAGGGTTGAGCTGCAGGTGCGTAGCGCACTCCCGGCTGTGGTGCTGCTGGCCTCGGTCGGCCTGATCGGCTGCGGTTCCCCAGCCCCCAACGCCTCCACTCCGCCGCCAGCGGCACCGGCTTCCGCACCGGCTGCAGCGGCATCGAATCCGGCCAAGCCCGCCACCCCGCCGGCGCCGCCAGTGGCGCTCACACCACTGGCCACCCCCCAGCAGGTGGTGGAGGCCATTCCGGTTGGACGTCCGGATCCCTTCGCTCCAGCTCAGGCCCAGGCTGAGCTGGGTCCGACTGGAAAACCCACGGGCCAGGCGGCACGTCCCAAGCTGCCGGCCGGTTTCCGGCTCACCGGCGTGATCCGCACCGGTGGCCAAAGCCAGGCCTTCGTGCAGATCGGCGATCAAAGCGGGCCGCTCTGCCTGGGTGCCCGTGGCCGCTGCGCAGGCCCTCTGGCCGATCAGCCGCTTCTGCCTCCGGGCTGGCGCGTCACCGGTATCGATGCGGTGAACGGCCTGCTCGCCCTCAGCTTCGGTGGGTTCCGCCAGGTGATCCCGCTCGCGTCCTGAGGGCACGCCCGCAGGCCACCACCAGACCCTCCAGGTCATGGGGGTCGGCTTCCGCATCGACCCGCCTCAGCACCTCCCGGCAGCTGCGGCTGGTCTGCGGCCCGATCGATACCAGAGCCACCCCGTCCAGCTGCTCCCGCCAGCTCGCGCCCAGGCCGGCCTCCAGCAGCTGGGCGGTGTGTTGCACCGTCTTGCCGCTGCTGAAGGTGATGGCGCTCACCTTGCCTGTCGCCAGGGCCTCGGCGGTGGCAGGCGGAAGGCTCTCCGGGCAGCGGGATTCGTAGGCCGCCACCTCCACCACGCGGGCCCCCGCCTCGCCGAAAGCCTCCGCCAGCACGGTGCGTCCGCCGCTCTGCACCCGTGGCAGCAGCAGTCGCAGCCCCCAGCCGGACACTGGGAAGTGCTCGATCAGGCTGTCGGCCACGAAGGCCGGTGGCACGAAATCCGCCGCGGCGCCGAGCTCCTCCAGCCGGGCGGCGGTCTTGCGGCCCACCGCGGCAATCTTCAGGCCGGCGGGGCGGCGGGCCAGGCTGCCGCCCTGCCGCCGGAGCCGCTGTTCCACCGCCTCCACGCCGTTGCTGCTGGAGACCACCAGCCAGTGGAAGTCCTCCAGTTCGGTCAGGGCATCGTCGAGCGGGCCCCAGGTATCCGGCGGGCCGATCACCAGGGCCGGTAGGTCCAGCACCTCGGCCCCGGCCCGCTCGAACAGCCGCCGCGCCTCACCGAGCTGCTGCTCGGCCCGGGTCACGGCGATGGTGTAGCCGCTCAGGTCGAGCGGGCTGGGATGGGCAGAGGTGGAGGCGACCATCGCGATCAGGCCTCCAGCTTCACCAGCTCGCCAGCCTGCTGGCGCAGCTGCTCCGCTTCGTCGCGGCGTCCCTGCAGCAGCAGCAGCTGGATCGCCTGGCGAAAGCCCTGGCGCGCTCCGATGATGTCGCCGCCCAGCAGCAGGGCCACGGCCAGGTTCTGCTGGGTTTCGGCATGGTCCGGGCTGAGCGCTGCCGCCTGGCGGTAGGCCTCCAGGGCGCCACCCAGATCGCCCCGCCGCCGCCGGATCACCCCGAGGTTGAACCAGCCCAGGCCAATCTCCGGTGCCACTGTGGTGGCCTGGCGGCAGAGCTCTTCGGCGTCCTCCAGTTGGTCCTGGTGCAGCAGCAGGGCCGCCAGGTTCAGCCGCGCCGCCAGGGTGAGCCGCGGCGCCAGGGGTGTCACCAGCGCCTGGCGGTAGAGCGCGATGGCGGCCGCCGGTTCGCGCTCCGCCTCAGCCATGGCCAGGTGCAGCAGGAGTTCGTAGCGCTCGGGATGGGCTCCAGCTGGGCAGTGCTGCAGACCGCGGCGCAGCAGCGCGATGCCGCGCTGCGCCTGCCCCTCGGCCACCTCGAGGCTGCCGAGCTTGGCGCAGGCGTAGGGGTCGTCGGGGCGGGCCAGCAGCTCCGCTTCCATCGCTGCGCGCAGGCGTGCGGCCTTGTTGCCGGCGCTCAGCAGCTCCGGCCGGTAGCCGTCGTGCAGCAGGGCTGGTGTGCTGCAGTCGGCGATGCGCCAGTGGGGTTCCCGCTGGAGCAGCGCGGCCACGCTGTCGTCCACGAGCGAGTGGTACGCGCGGCTCCAGCGGATGGCGGGGTGACGGCGGAACAGGCGACTCACGTTGGAGTAGGGCGATTGCAGCGCTCCCAGCTCCTGGCGCAGCAGGTTGACCAGCAGCAGCTCCGGCTGCTCCATCAACTGCCGCAGTGGTTCGCGGGCCTCGGGCCGCAGCTGCTCATCGGCATCGAGCACCAGCACCCAGTCGCCGCTGACCCACTGCAGGGCCTGGTTGCGGGCCGGTGCGAAATCTCCCGGCCAGTCGATCCGATGCACGGTCGCCCCCAGCCCCTCGGCGATCGCCACCGTGTCGTCGCTGGAGCCGGTGTCCACCACCACCATCTCGTCGACGAAACCCTGCACCGAGCGCAGGCAGGCCGCGAGCCGCTCCGCCTCGTCGCGCACGATCATCGACAGGCTGAGCATGGCGGCGGCCGTGGTGCAGGAGGCGATGGGCTGAGGCTAGGGGCAGCGGCCCGCCGGGCTGCATCGGGGCTGGGTTCGGGTTGGGTTTGGGTTGGGTTGGCTTCAGTCGGTGAAGCCGCCCTCCAGGGCTGCCGCCGAGAGCCCGAGCTGCTCCAGCAGCACGGCCTGGGCCTGGGGCATCTGGCCGGGGCTGAAGGCCGCTGGCAGATCCGCCGGCAGCAGCGGCTGCAGCTGCTCCCACAGGTAGGGGCTGCCATACACCGCCAGACCCGCCAGTCGCTGCAGGGCCAGCAGC
>CAIZNP010000145.1 GCA_903934375.1 uncultured Synechococcaceae cyanobacterium | reverse complement strand
GGCAAGACGGCCGCCTTCGCGCTGCCCCTGCTGGCTGGCCTGGATCCGACCCAGCGCACACCGCAGGTGCTGGTGCTCACCCCCACCCGCGAGCTGGCCATTCAGGTGGCCGATTCGTTCAACAGCTACGCGGCGAAGATGCCGCAGCTGCGAGTGCTGCCGGTGTACGGCGGCGCCGACTTCCGCGACCAGATCGCCCGCCTCAAGCGCGGTGTGCAGATCGTGGTGGGCACCCCCGGCCGGGTGATGGACCACATGCGCCAGGGCACCCTCGATCTCTCCGGGTTGCGCAGTCTGGTGCTGGATGAGGCCGACGAGATGCTGCGCATGGGCTTCATCGACGACGTCGAATGGGTGCTCGGCCAGCTGCCTGAGAAGCGCCAGGTGGTGCTGTTCTCGGCCACCATGCCGGCCGAGATCCGCCGCATCTCGCACCAGTACCTCAACGATCCGGCCGAGATCACCATCAAGACGAAGGGCTCGGATTCGAGCCGTATCCGTCAGCGCTACATCACCGTCAACGGTCCTCAGAAGCTCGAGGCCCTCAGCCGCGTGCTCGAGGCGGAAACCAAGGAAGGTGTGATCATCTTCGCCCGCACCAAGGCGATCACCGTCACGGTGGCCGAAGCCCTGGAGGCCAAGGGGTACGACGTGGCCGTGCTCAACGGCGACGTGGCCCAGAACCAGCGCGAGCGCACGATCGAGCGCCTCAAGAGCGGCGCTGTCGACGTGCTGGTCGCCACCGATGTGGCAGCCCGCGGCCTGGATGTCGACCGCATCACCCTGGTGGTGAACTACGACATCCCCTTCGACGCCGAGGCCTACGTGCACCGCATCGGCCGCACCGGCCGAGCCGGTCGCACGGGCGACGCGATCCTGTTCATCACCCCACGGGAGCGCCGCTTCCTGGGCGGGCTGGAGCGGGCCGTGGGACGCCCCATCGAAGCGATGGAGATCCCCAGCAACGCCACCATCAACCAGAACCGGCTCGACCGTCTGCGCCAGCGGCTCACCGCCGCCCTCGAGGCGGACCACGCCGGCACCGGCGACAGCCTGAGCACCGGCGCCAACAAGCAACGTGCCGAGGAGCGGGCCCTGCTCTCCGAGATGCTGCAGCGGGTGGGCCAGGAGGCCGGAGTCAGCGGCGACCAGCTGGCCCTCGCCGCCCTGCATCTGGCAGTGGGCGATCAGCCGCTGCTGGTGCATGGCGATGAAAGCTGGCTGCGCCAGCAGCCGGGTGCCCGCGACGGCCGCCGCGGTGAGCAACGCGATCGCTTCGCCGAACGCGGCGACCGTCAGGGCGGAGCCCCCCGCCGCGGCCCGCGCGACGAGGCCGGCCCGCCGGAGGCCAACATGGATCGCTACCGCATCGAGGTGGGCTGGCGCGACCGGGTCAAGCCGGGCAACATCGTCGGCGCGATCGCCAACGAAGCCGGCCTGAACGGTCGCAGCATCGGCCGCATTCAGATCTTCGACGCCCACAGCTTCGTCGATCTGCCCGCGGGCATGCCCGACGAGGTGTTCCAGGGGCTGCGCCGCCTGAAGGTCATGAATCGCGAACTTCAGATCAGCCGCGTGCGCGCCTGATTCAGGCGCACAGCCCGGTCAGGCCCTCGGTGAAGCTGCCAGTGAAGCTGCCAGTGAAGCTGTCTGACGACAGCAGGCTGAACTGCTCCAGCGTGAGCTTCTCGATGGCCACCACCAGGCCGGGCTGGACGCTTGCACACTCAGAGGACACGAGGCTCTGCAGCAGATCGAACTGATCCTGTGCCGCCAGCTCTCCGTCGTCGCTCCAGGCCAGGCTCCAGGGAACGGGTGCCGTCATCGGGTGACCTCGGTAACGGGTGTGGGTTTGCTGACGATGAGACAGGACGTGGAGAGCGGAGGGTTTCTTCCGCTTCCCTTCCGCCTTGCTTCAAGGGTCTTCACGAGCCGGCGCCGGCCCTCGCCGCAACCACGCTGCAGCAGCAAAGCTGGGCACCTCCACGCTGTAGTGTGCTGGCTGATTCCAGGGCTTACTGGCTCCAACCGGAACCGCAGCATCCACGAATCAGTTACCAGGTTCCGTTGAAGGAATGACCATTTACGTAGGCAACCTCTCGTTCCAGGCCGAACAGGAGGATTTGCTCGATCTCTTCAGCCAGTACGGCGAAGTCTCCAAATGCAGCCTGCCCCTCGACCGGGAAACCGGTCGCAAGCGCGGCTTTGCTTTCGTGGAGATGGCCAACGACGCCGATGAGCAGAAGGCCATCGACGACCTCCAGAACGTGGAGTGGATGGGTCGCATGATCCGCGTCAACAAGGCCACCCCCCGTGAGGGCGGTGGCGGTGGTGGCGGCGGCGGCGGCGGCCGCGGTGGCTACGGCG
>CAIZNP010000144.1 GCA_903934375.1 uncultured Synechococcaceae cyanobacterium | reverse complement strand
GTCTCAGCCAGGCCATCGCCCGCGGCATCGGCAAGGCCGAGGCTCAGGTGCAGCTCGTCGACCTGCGCGCCACCGACCCGCAGGAACTCACCGCCCTGGTGGGCGAGGCCAGCGCCGTGGTGGTGCCCACCTGGCCCGCCACCCCCGATGCAGACCTGCAGGCCTCGATCGGCACGCTGCTGGCGGCCCTGCAACCCAAGCAGTGGATCGCCATCTACGACGCCTATGGCGGCAACGACCAACCGATCGACACCGTGGCCTCACAGCTGCGCAGCCTCGGCCAGAAGGAGGCTTTCGAACCCTTGCGCATCCGCCAGGTACCCCAGGCGGACGACTACCAGCGCTGCGAGGAAGCCGGCACCGACCTGGGCCAGCTGCTCACCAAGGCCCGCACCATCGCCGCCATGAAGGCCATCGACGGCGAACTCGACAAGGCCCTGGGCCGCCTCTCCGGGGGCCTCTATGTGGTGACGGCCCGCCAGCAGACGGCCGATGGCGCACGCAGCAGCGCCATGGTGGCCAGCTGGGTGAGCCAGGCCAGCTTCGATCCGCCGGGGATCACGGTGGCCGTCGCCAAGGATCGCGCCATCGAGTCGCTGATGCAGGTGGGCGATCGCTTCGTGCTCAACATCCTGCGCGAGGACAACCACCAGCAGCTGCTGCGCCATTTCCTCAAGCGCTTCCCACCGGGTGCCGACCGCTTCGCCGGCATCGCCACCCTGGATGGTGCGGCCGCCGGTGGCCCGGTGCTCGGTGATGCCCTCGCCTTCCTGGGCTGCCGCGTGCTGCAGCGGCTGGAGGGCCCCGACCACTGGATCATCTACGCCGAGGTGGAGCAGGGCAACGTCTCCGACACCGAGGCCACAACGGCCGTGCACCACCGCAAAGTGGGGAACCACTACTGATGGCCACCCCCTCAGCGGCCTCCCCGGCGGCGCCCTCGGCGCCCAGCAGCAGCTCAGAACGCCGTGTGATGGAGCTGCCGATCGAACGCGGACTGATCTGCCTGCGGGGTCTGAGCCCACGGCGCCTGCGCTTCGAACTGGAATACGGCCTGGAGCGAGGCACAAGTGCCAACAGTTTCCTGTTTCTGGGCAGCGGCAGCGGCCCCAGCAGCGATGACGCCTCCAATGAGGCCACCAGCGCGGACGACGACCGCATCGGCACCGTGGCCGCACTGCTGGTGCATCCCCCCGGTGCCTCGTTCGCCGCGCCCTATCTGCAGACACTGGCGCAGCTGGTGCCGGCCAACCGCGAACTCCAGGTGGTGGTGGGGCACGTCAACCCCAACCGCGTTGCCCTGCTGCATGAGCTGGCCCGGGGCTGGAGCAAGCTGCGCCTGATCGCCTCCAACCCGGCGGCCAAGCTGCTGCGCGAGCTGTGGGATCAGCGCAAGCCAACCGCCCCGGGCAGCACGCCGGCCGAGGAGGCTGAACCGCTGCCCCCCTTGCCACCGATCACGGTGGTGCGCGGTGAGGACAGCATCGAACGCCCCGATGGCTACCGGATCACCCTGCTGGCCGCCCCCACACCCCGCTGGCCCGATGGCCTGATGGCCTTCGAGGAGCGCACCGGCCTGCTGATGAGCGGCAAGTTCTTCGCCGCCCACCTCTGCAGCGACGCCTGGGCCGAAACCAGCCGCAGCAGCACGGAGGAAGATCGCCGCTACTTCTACGACTGCCTGATGGCCTCGATGGCGCGGCAGGTGGAGGCGGTGGTGGAGCGGCTCGAGGGCCTGCCGATCCGCACCATTGCACCGGGCCATGGGCCTGCCATCGCCGAGAGCTGGCGCAGCCTGCTGATGGACTACCGCCGCTGGGGCGAAAGCCTGGAGAAGGCCAGGCTGTCGGTGGCGCTGCTGTTTGCCAGTGCCTACGGCAACACCGCCGCCATCGCCGATGCCATCGCCCAGGGGGTGGCACGCACCGGCGTGCGGGTGGAGAGCATCAACTGCGAGTTCACCCCGGCCGACAAGCTGCTGGAAGCGATCCGCGGCTGCGACGCCATGCTGATCGGCTCGCCCACCCTGGGCGGCCATGCGCCCACGCCGATTGTCTCGGCCCTGGGCACGCTGCTGGCGGAGGGGGATCGCAGCAAACCCGTGGGCGTGTTCGGCAGCTTCGGCTGGAGCGGCGAAGCCCTGGATCTGCTCGAGAGCAAGCTGCGCGACGGCGGCTTCCGCTTCGCCTTCGAGCCGATCAAGGTGAAATTCAGCCCCGATCCCGCCACCCTCAAGGCCTGCGAGGAAACAGGCACCGCCCTCGGCCGGCAGCTGCTGAGCGAACAGCGTCGCAGCCAGAAGCGCAGCGGCTCGCCCAGCGGTGGTCTGAGCGAGAGCCGCAGCAATCCCGCCGTCCAGGCCCTCGGCCGCGTGGTGGGGTCCCTGTGCGTGCTCACCACCCGCAAGGGCAGTGGCGAGCAGATCCTCAGCGGCGCCATGCTGGCCAGCTGGGTCAGCCAGGCCAGCTTCAGTCCACCGGGCCTCACGGTGGCCGTGGCCCGCGACCGGGCCGTGGAGGCCCTGCTGCATGTGGAGGATGTCTTCGTTCTCAACGTTCTGGCGGCCGGCCGGGAAACGGGCCCCATGAAGCAGTTCCTGCAGCCGTTCGCCCCCGGAGCCGATCGCTTCGCGGGCCTTGAGCTGGCGGAGAGTCCCTCCGGCCAGCCGTTGCTGCCGGAAGGCCTGGCCTGGCTGGAGTGCTGCGTGCGTCAGCGGATGGAGTGCGGCGACCACTGGCTGCTTTATGCCGAGGCGCAGGCCGGCGCCCTGCTCGATGCGACCGCCACCACGGCGGTGCACCAGCGCCGCAGCGGCGCCCACTACTGAGCACGCACAGACTCGGCACGCACCACCGAGCATGAACCGCTGAGCCAGGGCGGCAGCGCTGAACAAAAGCGTCCGAACTGTGCAGCAGGAACAGCGGACGACGTCGCGAAACGGCGACAATCCGCTTTGTTCAAAGTGAACATCTTCTCGGATTGCACAGCCACCGCGACCGCGACACAGGCCAAGACACAAGGTCCCGCAAGGGGTCAAGGCCAACTGATTCCTACATTGTCAAGCAACGTTCACATCCAGGCGAAGAAAAACCGAAATCGGCTGATCCCGGCGGATTCGCAGCTCCAATGCATCAGGAACAGCCAACCAGCCCCATGGCCATCGCCACGAGCCTTGACCTGCAGACCGATCGCTGGGTGGTGCGCTACAGGGGCTTCGTGCTGATCCCGCAGAGTGATCTCACCTGGCTGGTGCGGCCTGAACGCAGCCCGATGCAGCTGCTGCCGTTTCGCGCCCCGGCCAGTTCAGTTGCCGATGTGAAGGCCTTGATCGACTGGCGACTCAACCACAACGGCTGACAAAGGCGGGGGAGAGGCCAGTTAGGGGAAAGACCAGGCAGCGGAGACACCAGCCCGCCGGCGACGCTCAGGCCGCCTGTGGCGGTGGTGGCGTGGAGCCGCCGGGCTGGAAGGGAAGCACAACGGTGGCCCAGCGCTCGGGACGGGCCGGCCGGGTGCGTCGTGGACGGCGAACACCGAAGGGGACCCGAACCACATTCGTGCCTTCGACCCGCAGGGTCTCGCCCCGGGCTGTCACATGGGGCAGGGAGCCGGCGATCGGAGGGAGCTGAGCCTTGGCGTGGCCGCTGGCCTCACCAGTGGTCTTGAGGGTGGCGTTCGGATCGTCGAGGCTCATCGATCGGGGCTCCGCAGCATTGCCTGCAGTTGCAGAAGATGTTGCTGGATGGGCAAGGGACAGGGCGAAAAGAAATTCCGCAATTCCCTTTTGGCGATGGAATAGTAAGCGTGATTCAGGCAACCGCAAGGGCCGGCGTGACAGTGGCCAGATCCTCCACCGAGGGGCAGGTGCACACCAGGTTCCGATCGCCATAGGCGTTGTCGATGCGGGCCACCGCCGGCCAGAACTTGTCGGCCTGCTGACTCTCCCCAGCCGGAAAGGCTGCGCTGCGGCGGCTGTAGGGCCGATCCCAGGCGTCGTCCGTCACGGCGGCAAGGGTGTGAGGGGCACGCTTGAGCGGGTTATTGCTGGGATCGCAGCGGCCCTGCTCGATGGCCTCGGCCTCGGCGCGGATCGCCGCCATGGCGCGGCAGAAGCGCTGCAATTCCTCCAGGCCCTCGCTCTCGGTGGGCTCGACCATCACCGTGCCGGCCACTGGCCAGCTCACGGTGGGGGCGTGGAAGCCGTAATCCATCAGGCGCTTGGCCAGATCATCCACCTCAAGGCCACAGCCCCGCTTGAGCGGCCGCAGATCAAGGATGCACTCGTGGGCAACGCGACCAGTGGCACCGCGGAAGAGCACCGGATAGTGGGGTTCAAGCTGCTCAGCCAGCCAGTTGGCCGACAGCAGGGCCACAGCGCTTGCCCGCCGCAGGCCGGCGCCGCCCATCATGCGGATGTACATCCAGCTGATCGGCAGGATGCCGGCACTCCCCCAGGGGGCGGCGCTCACCGGTCCGATGGCCTCGGCACCGCCGACACCGGGCACCAGCGGATGGCCCGGCAGGAAGGGTGCCAGATGCTCCGCCACGGCGATCGGCCCGACCCCGGGGCCGCCGCCGCCATGGGGGATGCAGAAGGTCTTGTGCAGGTTGAGATGGCAGACATCAGCGCCGTAGAGACCTGGCTTGGCGAGACCCACCTGGGCGGTGAGGTTGGCTCCGTCGAGGTACACCTGGCCGCCGCAGCGGTGCACCAGATCGCAGATGGCGGCGATGCCGGGCTCGAATACCCCGTGGGTGGAGGGGTAGGTGACCATCAACGCCGCCAGCTCAGCCGCATGGGCTTCGGCCTTGGCCTCCAGATCCTGGCGATCGATGTTGCCGTCGTCGTCGCAGGCCACCGGCACCACGGTGAACCCGGCCATCACGGCGCTGGCGGGGTTGGTTCCGTGGGCACTGGTGGGAATCAGACAGATGTGGCGGTGCCCGTCGCCGCGGCTGCGGTGCCAGGCACGGATCACGAGCAGGCCGGCGTACTCCCCCTGGGAGCCGGCATTGGGCTGCAGCGACACCGCGGCGAAGCCGGTGATCTCCGCCAGCCAGTGCTCAAGATCCGCAGTGAGGCGGCGGTAGCCGCCGGTCTGGGACTCAGGGGCAAAGGGGTGGAGGCCGGCGAAGGCCGGCCAGCTCACCGGCTGCAGCTCGGCGGCCGCATTCAGCTTCATGGTGCAGCTGCCCAGCGGGATCATCCCGTGCACCAGCGAGAAGTCGCGGGCCACCAGTCGCTGGATGTAGCGCAGCAGCTCGGTCTCGCTGCGGTAACGGTGAAACACCGGCTGGCGCAGCCAGGCATCGCGGCGGGCCGGCACGCGCGCGCCCCAAAGCAGAAGTTCGGGCTCCTCCTCCAGGCCGGCGGCCTTCAGCTCGGCCAGAAGCCTGGCCTCCTGGCTGGCCAGGCTTCTGGCCATGGCAGCCACATCGCCGGCGCCGGGCAGCAGGGCCGCCAGCAAACTGGCCAGCTCCTCGAGGGTGCTGAGTTCGTCGAGCGTGAGGGCGAGGCCGGTGGCAAGAGCACAGGACTGACAGGGCCCCTCAGCCACCTCAGGGCGGAGATTGAACCCGGCGGCCTCAGCGCGCTGGAGGAGCTGCGGAGCCTCAGCGCTCCGGATCCGCAGGGTGTCGAACCCGGGGCCCGTTTCGCAGTCCAGGCCGAGTTCCTGGAGGCTGCGCTGCAGCAGTTCACGCAGCACCAGCAACCGCCGTGCGATGGCGGCCAGTCCGTCCGGACC
>CAIZNP010000143.1 GCA_903934375.1 uncultured Synechococcaceae cyanobacterium | reverse complement strand
ACGGCGCTGATCACCGGCATCACCGGGCAAGACGGCAGCTATCTGGCCGAACTCCTGCTGGAGAAGGGCTACACGGTGCACGGGATCAAGCGGCGGGCCAGCAGCTTCAACACCGGCCGCATCGATCACCTGTATCAGGACCCCCACGAGAGCGATCCCCGGCTGGTGCTGCACTACGGCGACCTGACGGACAGCACCAACCTGATCCGGATCATCCAGCAGGCGCAGCCGGATGAGATCTACAACCTCGGTGCCCAGAGCCATGTGGCGGTGAGCTTCGAGGCGCCGGAATACACGGCCAACAGCGATGCCCTCGGCACCCTGCGCATTTTGGAAGCGGTGCGAATGCTCGGGCTGACGGCCAAAACCCGGATTTATCAGGCCAGCACCAGTGAGCTCTACGGCCTGGTGCAGGAGATCCCGCAGAAGGAAACCACGCCCTTCTACCCGCGCAGCCCCTATGGGGTGGCCAAGCTCTATGCCTACTGGATCACGGTGAACTACCGCGAGGCCTATGGCATGTATGCCTGCAACGGGATACTGTTTAACCACGAATCGCCACGGCGCGGTGAAACGTTCGTGACGCGCAAGATCACCCGCGGCCTGGCGCGCATCAACGAAGGCCTGGAGGACTGCCTTTACATGGGCAACCTCGATTCGCTGCGCGACTGGGGCCACGCGCGCGACTACGTGGAGATGCAGTGGCGGATGCTGCAGCAACCCGGCACCCCGGAAGACTTCGTGATCGCCACGGGCCGGCAGGAATCGGTGCGGCGCTTCATCGAACTCACGGCGCTTGAGCTGGGCTGGGGGGCCCTGCAATGGGAGGGCGCCGGCGTGCAGGAAACCGGCCGCCGCAGCAGCGGCGAGGTGGTGGTGCGGATCGACCCGCGCTACTTCCGCCCAGCGGAGGTGGAAACCCTGCTCGGCGATCCCAGCAAGGCCCACGACAAGCTGGGCTGGACGCCCACCACCACGCTTGAGGAACTGGTGGCCGAGATGGTGGCGGCGGATCGGGAAGAAGCCCGCAAGGAGGCGATCCTGCGGCTGAAGGGCTTCAACGTGGTGGGGTCGATGGAAAACCCGCCCACCAATCCTTCTGCCGTGGCGGCAGCCGGAGGCAAGGGCTGATGACCACACTCGACGACGGTCTGCTGATCTCCCCCAGCGACCGCATCTTCGTGGCCGGCCACCGCGGCATGGCGGGCAGCGCCATCTGCCGGGCGCTGCAGCGCTCGGGCTACAGCAACCTGCTCACGGCCAGCCACGCCGAGCTGGATCTGGAAGACGGCCCCGCTGTGAAGCGCTGGTTCGAGCAGCACCAACCCACGGTGGTGGTGCTGGCGGCTGCCAAGGTGGGCGGCATCCAGGCCAACAACACCTATCCCGCTGATTTCCTTCTGGATAACCTCAAGATCCAGACCAACGTGATCGAAAAGGCCTGGCGCAGCGGTGTGCGGCGCCTGCTGTTTCTGGGCAGCAGCTGCATCTATCCGAAGTTCGCCGAGCAGCCGATCCGCGAAGAAGCGCTGCTCACCGGGCCGCTGGAGCCCACCAATGAGTGGTATGCGATCGCCAAGATCACCGGCATCAAGCTCTGCCATGCCCTGCGCATCCAGCATGGATTCGATGCAATCAGCCTGATGCCCACCAATTTGTATGGCCCGGGCGACAACTATCACCCAACCAACAGCCATGTGCTGCCGGCCCTGATCCGCCGCTTCCACGAAGCGGCGCAAGCGAACGCGCCGAGCGTCACCTGCTGGGGCAGCGGCACACCGCTGCGGGAATTCCTGCATGTGGATGATCTGGGCGAGGCCTGCGTGTTTGCGCTGGAGCACTGGCAGCCGGGGCCGGATGACCTCCAGCACCTGAATGTGGGCACCGGGGTGGACCTCACGATCCGTGAGCTGGCCGAAGCTGTGGCAGCTGCCACGGGCTACCAAGGCGAGATCCACTGGGATTCCAGCAAGCCGGATGGCACCCCAAAGAAGCAGCTCAATGTGAACCGGCTGGCTGAGCTGGGCTGGCGGGCTCGGATCCCGTCAGCGGAGGGGCTTGCCAGCACGGTCGCGGAATTTGCAGCCTGTGGGATCAAGAGGCTTTAAAGCGATGGAACTTGTTGTTTACAGCCAGTACTACCGCACCCGCACTCCCGAGCGGCAGCTCGAGATTGATGAGTGCCTGCGGCGGAATCTCAACCACCCCGGCATCAGCCGCGTGGTGCTGTTCTGCGAGAGCGATGCTCCGCCCGTGCCGCAGGGCACGGTGCCAGTGGAGGTGGTACGTAGCGACGAGCGGATCACCTACGCCGAGTGGTTTCGCTGGGTGAAGCGCCAGGGCTCCGGTATCGGCCTATTGCTCAATGCCGACATCTATCTCGATGAAGGGCTGGATCACCTGGCAGCAAGCTTCGACACGCCGGAAGCCTTCCTGGCGCTCACCCGCTACAACCCTGGCCACGCCGGT
>CAIZNP010000142.1 GCA_903934375.1 uncultured Synechococcaceae cyanobacterium | reverse complement strand
GCGGCGCTGATGTGCTCCTCGGCGGCGCCGGCAAGGATCGTTTCATCCTCAACGCCTCCAACCTCACAGCGCTCAGCAGCCCCTTCGGCAGCGGTGGCAACACCACGCAGCTGGCGCGCATCGATGGTGGCACCGGCATCGACACCATCGCCCTCGATGGCTCCGGCCTCTCCTTCGATCTCAGCCAAGTCGCCAACCAGTCCGCTTCCAACACCAACAATTCCTCGCGCCTCTCCTCCATCGAGGCCTTTGATCTCACAGGCTCCGGAAATAACACCCTCTCCCTCTCCCTCGCCGACATCCGTGATCTCGCCGGCTTCAACTGGCTCAACAGTGCAACCGCTTCCGCTCTCGGCTTCTCAAGTGGCTCCTTCTCCCTGCCTGCCACACAGCAACGCCATCAGCTGCTGATCACCGGCAATGCCGGCGACAGCGCCACCATCAGCAGCAATGGCCCCTTGGGCTGGTCCAGCTCTGGAACGATCCGTGGCACCGGCGCCTTTGCGGGCAGCTACTCCGTGTGGAACAGCACCACCGGCCTGGTCCAACTCCTGGTGAAAACCAACCTTGGCCTCAGCTTTGAAATCAATGGCACCGCTGGCAACGACTCACTTACCGGCACCGCCCTCAACGAGCGACTCAACGGCATGGCAGGGAACGATACCCTCAACGGAGGGGCCGGCATCGACTCCCTCAGTGGCGGCGATGGCAACGATGCCTATTTCGTCGACACCACGACCGATCTCATCAGCGACAGCAGCGGCACCGACACCGTCAGCAGCTCTGTTTCCTTCTCGCTCGCAGCACTGAGCTTCATCGAGAACCTCACACTCACGGGCACCGCCGGCCTTGATGGCACCGGCAACGACCTCAACAACGCCATCACCGGCAACAGCGCCAATAACACGCTCACAGCGGGCCTCGGTAACGACACCATCAACGGTGGCCTCGGCAACGACACCCTGACCGGCGGACCCGGCATCGATACCTTCCGCTTCACCACCACTCCTGGCAGTGCCAACCGCGATCTCATCACCGATTTCAGCGGCGGTGTCGACAAACTCTCCTTCAGCAGGTCCGTGTTCAGAGGCTTCGGCACACAGACCAGCCTCAGCGCCGATCAGTTCGCCGCCGGAGCCGGGCTCACCGCCGCCGCCACACACACCCAGCGCTTCCTTTACGACACCACCACCGGCATCCTGATCTTCGACAGCGATGGCACCGGCTCACTCGCGCCGCTCCAGGTGGCCCAGCTCGGTGCCGTCATCCATTCTGCTCTCGCCGCCACGGATGTCCTGCTCAGCTGAGCAGACCAACGATGACCCTTGCGCCGTGCCCGATTCCCCCTCCCAACCCATTTCCCGGCTCTGGAGTCAGCTGCAGATCACACCCGTTCAGCCCGAGCCATGGCTGGCCATCCATCACTACTACGCAACAGCAGGATTAGAACCGCAGCGCCTCTACGTTCGGCAGCAACTCCAACGTCTCAAGGTGAGGCTGCAGGACAACCTGCGACAGCCCAACAGCGAGGCAACCACAACAGCGACCGCATCCGAGCAGCATCTGCTCAACCCCCATAGCGAAGAGGCCCGACGCTGGGCTCGTGATCTCGACCACTGGCTGGCAGGCAATCCTGGCGACTGGCTGAGTGAGCTATACAGACTCCGACTCGACGATGACCGCATCGCGAACGGCGACCCGCAGAGGGGACGGCTCGACAACATCTGCAAGCTTGAACCCATCCCCGGTGAGAGCCTCCACTGGCTCGGGATCTGGCGCCTCAATGGCGGTGACCACAGCGGCGCAGTGGAGGCTCTGGCGCAACTCGTGGAACTTCGGCCAGTGCGCCATGGCTCCATGCTCTACCTCGGTGAGGCTCTGCTGCGTACTGGCAACCGCACCGCCGCCGAGGTGGCGTTCACGCGTGCCAGCCATTCCGCCAACCCAGCCTTCCTGCGCCTGCTGGCCCAGCGCGTTTATGAGCACAACTACTGGCAGGAAGCTGCTGCTGTGCTGCAGCGATCCCTGGACCTCGCTCCCGACAGCATCGAAACCCTGCTCGCCCTGGCGCACCTGCACTGGGAGGTCTATGACCTCACCGCCGCAGAGGAGTTCTGCCGCCGTGTGCTGCTGATCGATCCGGGCAACGGCGACGTTCGCTACCTGCTCAATGCCCTTCCCGGTCGCCGTGGCGATGCCGCCGCACATCTGGCGGCGGTGGAAAAGCACCACGCGGATCTGGCTGATCCATCGTCACGCCTGGTGTCCTCCATCGCTATGGCATCCCTCTACGTGGATACCGTCACCCCGGAGCAGACGGCGCAGCGCCATCGCGATCTCTGCATCCCGATCGAGGAAACCATCACACCGCTGACCCTTGATGCATTCGGCAACACCCTCGATCCCTTCAGGCCGTTGCAGATCGGTCTGGTTTCCGGCGATTTCCATCGCCAACACCCCGTCAATCTGTTCATGTTACCGCTGCTGGAGCGAATGGATGCCGGACAATTCCCCGTGTCGGTATTTCACACCGGCAACATGTACGACGAATACACCCGGCGCGCCCGACAGGCAGCCAGAACCTGGATCGAGACCGGCAGCCTCGATGATCAAGCGCTCCATCAGCGGATCCGCGAGCACAAGATCGACGTGCTGATCGATCTGGCCGGACACACAACCAGCCACCGCCTCGGGGTGTTTGCACTGCGGTCTGCCCCTGTGCAGGCCACCTTCCTCGGCTATCCCCACTCCACCGGCCTCTCGCGCATGGACTGGCTGATCGGCGATGCCATTGTCTCCCCGGCTGAACACGCCCACCTGTTCTCTGAAGGAATCGCCCAGCTACCCGGCAGCGTGTTCTGCTGGTGCCCTGTGGATAACTACCCGCTGCCACCAGCGCGTGATCCGGAAGCTCCCCTTGTGTTCGGGTCCTTCAACAACATCATGAAGTTGTCACCCCGCACCATCACGCTCTGGGCTGCGGTATTACGTGATATCCCCAATGCCCAGTTGCTGCTGAAGGCGCCATCGCTGGCGGATGCCTCTGTGATCGATCGCTTCCGGTCCCTGTTTGCTGCCGAAGGCATCCCCACCGCCCGACTCAGCTTCGAGGGCCCCACCGAACTCAGCACGATGATGCGGCGCTATGGCGCCATCGACATCGCCCTCGATCCCACCCCATACAACGGCGGCACCACCACCCTGCAGGCCTTGTGGATGGGTGTTCCGGTGATCACCTTGCGTGGCGGCAATTTCGTCTCGCGCATGGGAGCCAGTTTTCTCTCATCCCTCGGCAAACCGGAATGGATCGCCGACGACGAAGCTCACTTCCGCGCGATCGCACGCCAGCTCGCTGAACAGCTGCCCACCATCCGAGCAGGCAGAGTCGAGCTGCGCCAGCAGATGGCCCGATCTCCCCTCTCCGATCTCGATCGGTATGCCGCCGAGTTCCAGCAACTGCTTCGGCGGCTGTGGATCAGCCACTGCCAGGGCCGACATGAACGCCTGCTGCAGGCTCAACACCGGAATGCAAGCTGATCAGGCAGGGCAGCCGACCTCCTTGCACGGGAACGCCTTGGATCCTCCGAGTCCGCTGCTGGTCGTATCCGCCACCCGAAGTGATGCCGAGGAATTCACCACAGACACCTGGCTGGGCCGCTCCCTGGCTCGCGCCCCCCTCCAGGGGGGCAAATCGCTGATCCGCTGTGCCAACGACCAGCCCCTGGCCTGCACATACAACGCGGCCATCGATCAGGCCAGCCCCGACACCTTGATCGCCTTCTGCCACGACGACGTCTGGCTGGGGGATCAACCTCTGGCCGCCGAACTGAACGAAGCCCTACAGGCCTTTGATCTGGTGGGCGTTGCCGGGAACAGCAGGCTCGAGGCCGGACAGAGTTCCTGGTGCTGTCTGCCCGACAGCCCGGCCTGGGACCACGACCATCTCGTGGGCCAGATCCGCCACGGCGATCCCCACAGCAGCCACCGGACCGTCTACGGCCCCACTCCCGCCTGCGCCTTGCTGCTCGACGGTGTGTTCCTGGCGGCCCGGGCCGGCACACTGCAGCGCAGTGGTGTGCGCTTCGACGAGCAGTTCGATTTCCACTTCTACGATCTCGACATCTGCCGATCCGCCACAGCAGCGGGGCTGCGGCTCGGCGTCTGGCCCCTGGCGCTGATCCACGCCAGTGGCGGCCATCCCGGCAGCCCCGGCTGGCTTCGCTGCTGGGAGCGCTACAAGAAAAAATGGGGCGCACCTCCCCCTCCAGAACGCGCCACCTACCAGACGCGCCGATCCAATCCCGACTCGGCTTCCCTCCCCTCGATGACCACCACCCGACCGAGACTGGAGATCTCAACATCTCGCCAGCTGCTGGCCTGGTTGGCGGACCACCGCCTCTCCATCGCCCTCACCACCTACCAAATCGGCAAACTGTTCACATTGGGGCTCCGCCCCGGCGGCGAACTGGCTGTGTTCGAACGCAGCTTCAACCGCTGCATGGGGCTGTGCCCTACCGAGAACGGCAACGGCTTCCACCTCAGCAGCCTGCACCAGATCTGGCGCTTCGAGAACAGCCTCGCCCCCGACGAATCGACCGACGGCTTCGACCGCCTCTATATCCCGCAGCTGGCGGTCACGACCGGCGACTGCGACATCCACGACATGGCCGTGGATGTCGACGGCCAGCTGGTGTTCGTGAACACCCTCTTTTCCTGCCTCGCTACCACCAGCAACACCCATAGCTTCCGCCCGCTCTGGCGCCCGCCGTTCATCAGCCGCCTCGCGGCGGAAGACCGTTGCCATCTGAACGGCCTGGCGATGCGCGATGGCCATCCGGCCTTCGTCACAGCAGTGAGCACCTCCGATGCAGCCGATGGCTGGCGCGAACGCCGCCGCGATGGCGGCGTGGTGATCGATGTACACAGCGATGAGATCGTGGCCACGGGCCTCTCGATGCCCCATTCACCGCGCTGGTACCGCGAGCGGCTCTGGCTCTGCAACTCCGGCACCGGTGAGTTCGGCACCGTTGATCTCGCCACCGGCCGCTTCGAACCCATTTGCTTCTGCGCCGGCTACCTCCGCGGCCTCGCCTTCCACGGCGACTATGCCCTACTGGGCACTTCACTGCCTCGTGACAACCGCACCTTCACCGGCCTGCAGCTCCAGGAAGCCCTTGAAGAACGCAACGTCGAGCCCCGCTGCGGCATCCAGGTGGTGGATCTGCGCTCGGGCGATGCCGTGCACTGGATCCGCTTCGAAGGCCTCGTGACTGAGCTCTACGACGTCATCACCTTGCCAGGGGCCCGCAACCCCTCACTGATCGGCGTGGTGAGCGATGAAATCCGCAGGCTCATCTCCATAGAGGACGCTCCAGGCACATAGCCCTGATCAGGACCATCGGCCGGTACGCACCTGAGCCAGAAGCCCCGGTTCGGGACGGCGCTCAAATTAAGCCTTCAGACTTCCAGGACGAACCAGCTGCGGACGGGAGTTCCTAAGAACAATCGAGCTTTCGCCTGGCCACGGCCCATAAGAAATCGAGCTCGATCAGCCGGGGGCGCCAGCACGGGCTGGAAGGCCCCATGCATCGCCGCGGGCGCTTCAACCACGGGCACTCTGGCGGGGGGAAGCCCAGCGCTGCAGCGGCGCCGCCAGCCGAAAGCGCAGACGCTCCAACCGGCCAGGGGGGCGCCTGAGCTCAGCCGGAAGCTCCAGTCGATCGAGATCCCGGGGGGCGAGATCCCGGGGGTCAACGGCCAGGGCATTCAGCAACGACTGGAGCAGACGCTGCTCCGCTGGCGCGATGTTGCCGTCGGCATCAGCCAGCAGGCTGTAGAAGCCCGCGATGGCCCGGCGAAGGCGGGGGTCGTCGAGAGCCGCCAGGGTGCTGCACACCCCGGCCAGGTCCACCGCCCCCTGCAGGCTCAGGCCGCTGCGCTGCTCCTCCGGCAGGGAGAGCAGCGCCATGCCCCGGGTGAACAGCTCCCACTCGTCATCGCCGAACTGGGCGTCCGCCATGGCCAGGGCCAGCGCTCCCTCCAGGATCGCCAGGCCCGCCTCCCCCTGGCCAGCCAGGGGTCTGAGCAAGGCCTCCTGGCTTCGCTGTAGCAGAGCCAGCCGCCGGGCCGCCCGCCGCCGGCTCGGCGCCAGCAGCCAGTCCGCCAGGCCTCGCGCCAGGCCACTCAGCAGCTTCATCAGCGGCGAAGGCGATGCCAATGTCCGCGTTTGGCGGCGGCGAGGAATGCTGCGGTCTGGCTTCGTCACCACGATCCTGGCCGCTGCCAGGCCGATATGCCGTCAACGCCACCGTACCGGCGGCAGCAGCAGCGGATCCTCACCATGCCCACCTGATGACCGAAGTTCGGGCCCGCCGTTCCTAAGATTGCGACATCTTGCCCCTGGCCACGGCCCCATGACGCAGCTGGAGACGCGCACGGAGCCGATGGTGGTCAACTTCGGCCCCCATCACCCCTCGATGCACGGGGTGCTGCGGCT
>CAIZNP010000141.1 GCA_903934375.1 uncultured Synechococcaceae cyanobacterium | reverse complement strand
CTGAACCGTGTGCTCCCGCAGGTAGGCCGTGAGGTTCTGCAGCACCTCCAGGGCAATCAGAATCACCAGGATTTCGTCGAGCAGACGAATCAGGCCATCACCGGTCCAGTTCACCTGCAGGTCAAACAGATCCTGGCCAAGCAGGAGCAGCAACTGAACGGTGGCCACCACCACCACCAGGGTCAGCGCAGCAGACAGCACCTTGGCCAGCGCCCGTTCAAAGCGGCCCACCAACCGCAGAAAGTTGCCGTCGCCGATGGGCAGCATCAGTTCTTGAAGGGGTTGTACTGGGGCTTGGCCGGAGTATCGCCGGCGGGGTTCACGAGCTTGGTGTCACAGGTGATGGCGCCGTCGGCCGCTGTCTTGCAGTTCTGAGGTTCCACCTTGGTGGCGGGCCCCACGTTGCTGCCCGGCCCCCAGAGAAAACTCTCAACCTGGGCCTGGGCAGGGGTCGGGGCGAGCGCCGCGGCCGCTCCGGCGAGCAGAACGAGCACCGGAACCATGGGACGAAGCGGTGTCATGGGGGTCTACGGATCGAACCCCACTCTGGCGCCTCGGAACAGTGCCGTCAGGCTCCGCCGGCATCGAGACGGATCTCCTGCAACAACAGATCCAGCTGGCCGAAGGAATCCTCCAGATCTGCCGGCAGTGCTGCCAGGGTTTCATCGCCCTGGTCTTCCCCCTGCCAGAGAGCCTCGATCGCGCAGAGGCGATCAGCCAGGCCCACCAGCCCCTCACGGCGGTGAATCGCCGCCAGCTCCTCCAGCAGCACGGGCATGCGGATCGAGCTGGCCCGCAGGGCCCGGCGCAGATCCGCCTGGGTGCGGCCGCTGTGGCGCAGCCAGTCCTTCAGGAAGCCCTGCAGATCTTCCAGTTGCTCGGTGGTGAGCGTGGCCATCAGCGCCCGGGGGGGAACCAGCGATCCAGTTTGCGCTGGGCGCGGATGCGGATGGCATCGCTGATGTGGGTGGTGCAGAGCCCGAGCAGAGCCGTCAGCGCCACCAGATCGTCGCTGAAGCCGGCGGCGGGAATGAAGTCGGGGATCAGATCGATCGGCACCAGCAGGTAGGTAAGGGCCGCGAGCATCGTCAACCTCACCTGCGGCGGCGTGTTGCCATCGAGCAGCAGCTCCAGGCATTCGATCGCCGGGCGCGCCAGGGTGCGGCCAGCACGCCGCAGCAGACGCCGCAGGGCACCTTCATCGATCTCCGTGCTGCCGAGCACCTGGGCGTCGATCGGTTCGGCGCCGGGATCAGCGGCGGGATCAGCGAACGGGTCCACAACCATGGGGTTCCCTGTCAGGAACAAGCGATTCATTCTGGAACCTGGATTGGGCGCGGCCCACCCCCTGCGGAACGGGTGAAATCCGTCACCGCGAGGTGTGACGACCGGTGTGACAACCGGCGGGCCAGCTCAGGGCACCTCGACCAGGCCGCTCTGGATGCCGGCCTTGCGCAATTTGCGCAGGGCCCGCTGCACCACCTGCCGGCAATACTCGCGACTGCAACCCAGCAGCCGGGCCACCTCCGCCAGGGTGCGCCACTCGTTGCTGCCGTCGAGCCCGAAGCGCAGCATCACCACGGTGCGCTCCTTGGGCGTGAGGTTGGACTGATCCAGCAGCTTCCACACCGCCGCATTGCGCTCGGCCAGCTCACAGCGCTCCATCGGCGGCAGCTCATCACTGGGCAGCACATCCACCAGCTCGGTCGGGTCGGATTTCGACTTGACCACCCCCTGCAGGCTCACGGTGACGCTGCGCAGTTCGCAGCCGAGCAGGTCCTCCACCTCCTCCAGCGGTAGATCAAGACACTGGGCCAGCTGGCGAGGGCTTGGCATCAGACCGTTGAGCTGCATCAGCCGTGCCTTGGCCGCTCGCAGGCGTGTGAGCTTTTCATTCACGTTGACGGGAATACGAATTGTGCGGCTCTGGGTGGAGAGCGCACGGTTCAAACCCTGGCGAATCCACCAGTAGGCATAAGTACTGAATCGATGGCCACGGGTTGGGTCGTATTTCTCCACGGCGCGGGTGAGACCAAGCGTGCCCTCCTGGATCAGATCGAGCAGATCCAGCCCCTTGCCCTGATAGCGCTTGGCCAGGTTAACCACGAGGCGCAGGTTGGCGGTGATCATCTGATCCTTGGCCCGCTCACCCACCCGCAGCGCTCGCTTTTCGAGGTCGTTATAGGTGCAGGCATCGCCCACACCACCAGATCTGGTGCAGCGTTCCTGCAGCAACACCATCGCTTGCACCTTGCGCCCCAGCATCAGCTCCTGCTCGGGAGTGAGCAGCTGATGCCGCCCGATTTCACCCAGGAATGCGCTCAGGGAGCTGGCCATGATCTACGCGATTCAGTGATTCGAACCTAGAAGCTTTTTCGCTACAAAAGGAAAGCAGCAGAAAGGCTTCCAGGTTTCCAATTGGCTTCGCAAGTGCGGGTTTGCTTCGCAAGTACAGATTCGCTGCCGAAGTGAAGCTTGTCTTCGTTTTTCCAGGTCCAGCCATGGGCGCGGCTGCGGCGCGTCGTCGGCACGTCGCCGGCGCGACCGCACCGGCTGACGGCTGCTCGCTACGGTCGCCGCACGTCACCCAGGTCATGCCCGTGTTCGCGGCCCTTCCCGCCGATGTGCTCCCCCGCGCGGGGGTGGCCTACGTGCACTACCTGAGCTTCATGCTCTGCTTCGGAGCCCTGGTGCTGGAGCGCCGGCTGATCAAGGCCAACCCCAGCAAGCAGGAGGCGACCCTGATGGTGATCACCGACGTGGTGTACGGGCTGGCGGCCCTGGCCCTGCTGGTGAGCGGCATCCTGCGGGTGCTCTACTTCGGCCAGGGCAGCGAGTTCTATACAGAGAACCCCCTGTTCTGGTGGAAGGTGGGCCTTTATCTGGGTGTGGGCGGCCTGTCCCTGTACCCCACCATCACCTACATCCTCTGGGCGATTCCGCTGCGCAAGGGCGAGCTGCCCCAGGTGAGCGAAGCACTCGCGGCTCGGCTGGGCTGGATCCTGAACATCGAGCTGGTGGGCTTTGCCCTGGTACCCCTGCTGGCCACCCTGATGGCACGCGGCGTGGGGCTGCCGGCCCTGGCCGGCTAAGGGCTGCCAGCAGGTTCAATCCGGCGAGTTTTTCCAGATGCTGCTCCCGCCCGCCACGCCCGCGCCGGTCGTGTCTGCAGCTCCCCCCTGTTCTGCGGCCCAGCAGCAGCTCCCCTGGACACCGCTGGTGCCAGCAGCCAGCTCCAGTGGCCCAACGCCTGCGTCCAGCGGCCCACCATTGGCGTCCAGCAGCACCTCCGACTACCGCCAGCAGCTGCGCCCCACCCCGGCCGGCTGGCCCACCCGGCCGCTCTGGTGCGTGTGGATCGAGCCGGCTGCGGTCGCTGGCCCCGCGGCCCTCTGGGAGCAGCGCTGGTGGCGTGCCGTGACCAGAGCCATTGCCAGCTGGCAGCAGCTCGTGCCGATCCAGCTGGTGAGCGATCCGGCCGAAGCCCAGGTGCAGGTGCAGCGACGCCGCCCCCCCATCCAGAACCGCCGAGCCAGCCATGGCCGCGCCGTGCTGCAGCTGCTGCAGGTTCAGCGCGCGGGGGTCTGGACCCTGGAGCCGCAGGTGGCGGTGCTGATCAGCCCCGGCCAGGCCGAACCGGCGCTCCAGGCCACCGCCTTGCACGAGCTGGGCCATGCCTTCGGCCTCTGGGGCCACAGCGATCAGCCCGGTGATGCCATGGCCGTGAGCCCCGGAGCGCAGCCGGTGCTGGAGCTCAGTCCGCGCGACCGGGCCACCCTGCGCTGGCTGCAGGCCCAGCCGGGACTCCGGCAGGAGCTTCTGCTGCCGACAACGGCACCCGCATCGCCCCGATGAGCCCCCCTGAACCCGGGCCCGGGGCCCGCCAGCCTCGCCGCACCATCTCGGATCTGTTTCTGCGCCGGCCGGTGTTCAGCCTGGTGCTGAGCCTGTTGCTGTTGCTGCTGGGGGCCCTGAGCCTGGCGGGCTTGCAGGT
>CAIZNP010000140.1 GCA_903934375.1 uncultured Synechococcaceae cyanobacterium | reverse complement strand
GGCCGCCATGGCCCTGGCCGGTGAAGCGGAAGCCACTCTGCATCGCCTCGAGGCCCTCACCGGCGCTTCATTGGTGCTGCGGGGTCTTTCGCTGCATCTGCGCGGACGGGCCAGCCAGCTGGAACGGGCCTCCGGCCTGGTTGAGCTGCTGCGGCCGCTCTGGCAGGAGGGCCAGACCATCACCCAGGTGGATGTGCAGACGGCCCTCACAGCCCTCGACACCGGCCGCGGCAAAGAACACCAGCAGCTCGGCCGCCAGGTGCTGGCCCGCAGCCAGGCCGGCAAGCTGCTGCGCCCGCGCACCCTCAAACAGAAGGCCTACGTGGAGGCGATCGAGCGCCACGACCTCACCCTGGCCCTCGGCCCCGCCGGCACCGGCAAGACCTTCCTGGCTGCCGTGCAGGCCGTGCGCATGCTGCAGGAGCGCAAGGTGGAGCGGCTGATCCTCACGCGCCCCGCCGTGGAGGCAGGCGAGCGGCTCGGCTTCCTGCCAGGCGACCTGCAGCAGAAGGTGGACCCCTACCTGCGCCCCCTCTACGACGCCCTGCACACCCTGCTGGGCCAGGAGCGCACCTCCGCCCTGATCGAGAAGAACGTGATCGAGGTGGCGCCGCTGGCCTACATGCGCGGCCGCACCCTGGCCGATGCCTTCGTGATCCTCGATGAGGCCCAGAACACCACCGCCGCTCAGATGCGCATGGTGCTCACCCGCCTGGGCGAGGGATCGCGGATGGTCGTCACCGGCGACCCCACCCAGATCGATCTGCCGGCGGGTCAGCTCAGCGGCCTGATCGAGGCGGCCCAGGTGCTGGAGGGGGTGGAAGGGGTGGCCATCTGCCGGCTGAGCGCCGCCGATGTGGTGCGTCATCCGCTGGTGCAGCGGCTGGTGAACGCCTACGCCAGCCGCGATGCCAAACCGGAGCGCCGCGTCCAACCGTGAACAGCACTGAGCGCCTGCGCATCCCCTTCGAGATCGCCGTGGCGGCCCTGGTGGCCTACCTGCTCGGCTTCTGGTTCACCAGCCTCTTCCCTGGCTACCTGCCCAAGATCGGTGGTCTCTGGTCGGCGATCTCAGCGATTGTGGTGACCCAGGCCACCCGCAGGGAGACCACCTCCTCGGCCTCCCTGCGGATTCTGGGATCAGCGATCGGCGCCCTCACCAGCGCGCTCTACCTGACCCTGCTGCCCTTTCACCCGCTCGGCATGGCCCTGGCGATCTTTGCCACGGTGCTGCTATGCACCGCGGTCAGGATCCCCAGCCACGGCCGCCTGGCGGCGATCACGGTGATCGTGGTGATGGTCACCGGCAGCCTGGATCCGAAGCTGAGCCCAGGCCTGAACGCCCTGCTGCGCTTCCTTGAATCCTGCATCGGCACGGGTGTGGCTGTGCTGGGCGTCTGCCTCTGGCCTGGATCAGGACCCGAACCCGGCGACAACGCCTGAAGCAGGTGCCCCACCCCTGAGGTCCTGGCCCCGATAGGGAGATCCGCACCGATAGTGCATCAGCGCAGCTCCCGTTCCCTGGTGAGCGCTGGCAGGATGGACGAAGTCATCCCCCCCCTGAGCCATGCCGGCCAGCAGCAATTTCCAGGAGGCCATCCGCGAGGCCCAGTACGGCTCTCTGGTGGGCCCGAACGTGGTGAACAAGGCCCTGCCCTATGTGGGTGGTGGCATGGTGCTCACGGCCGGTGGCGTACTGGGCGGCCTGGCCCTGATGGCCAGTAACCCAGCCGGCTTCATGCCCCTGTTCTGGGTTGCCCTGATCGGCAACTTCATCCTGTTCTTCGTGGCCCAGAACGTTGCCCTCAA
Organism: uncultured Synechococcaceae cyanobacterium; assembly: GCA_903934375.1. Taxonomy (GTDB): domain Bacteria; phylum Cyanobacteriota; class Cyanobacteriia; order PCC-6307; family Cyanobiaceae; genus Vulcanococcus. Next base: position 2,432 of record CAIZNP010000140.1, on the reverse strand, counting down.
GGGCAACAACGGCACCGCCCTGCCCCTGCTCACCGCCTACAGCTTGCTCACCGGTTTCACCCTGAGCGGCATCGTGTACGTGGCCATCGGCACCGCCGGCATCGGCTCGATCGGTATTGCGGCCCTGGCCACCGGCATCACGTTCGTGGCCGCCTCAGTGATGGGCCGCCGCATGAGCGACAGCGTCGGCCAGGCGCTCAGCGGCGTTGTGGGCCTGGGCATCCTCGGCCTGGTCATCGCCATGCTGGTGCAGGTGATCGGTGGCATCTTCGCCCCGGGCATGTTCCACGGCGGCATGTTCGAGCTGATGATCGCGGGCTTCGGCACCGTGCTGTTTGTCGGCGCGGCCTTCGTGGACTTCTACACGATGCCCCGCACCTACAGCGATGAGCAGTACCTGGCCGGCGCCCTGGGCATGTACCTCACCTACATCAACCTGTTCATCTTCATCCTGCGGTTGATCATCGCCCTCAATGGCGGCGGTCGGCGCGATTGACAGATGAGGGCAGGATCAGCATCCGATCCCGCCCTTTCTTGCCTCGCTTCCTTGATTCAGGCTTGATCATCGGCACCCCTCCCGGGGTGCCTTTTTTTGTGCTCCATGGCGGCGGCAGTGCGCTGTGGGGGCGGCGTCAGCCATCAGCCACCGCCAGCACCGCCGCAGCGATCGCCTGCCGCTGCTCCGTGTCGTAGCCCCAGCGATCCAGGAAGGCCACATCCTCCCCCTCGTCGCGGGTGGCCGCCAGCAGGGTCTCGAGCCGATCCCGCACGGCGGCGGGTTCCAGCAGCCGCAGCAACTCCAGGCAGCGCAGCGCCACCCGCTCGGAGCCAGCCTGCTGCTGCGGATCACCGGCCCGCTGGTGGTGCAGCGCCATGGCGGTGCTCATCGCCAGATTGCGCACGCTCAGATCCACCACACCCGCACCCGCGTTGCGCAGAGCCAGGGCCAGCGGATCGGGCAGGCGATCCATCAGCGGACAATCACCCGCCAGGGCCACCACAAAGAAGCCGCGGGCTCCATCCCGGCTGGCCACCAGCTCGGCCACCCGATCGCCCAGCACCTCATCACTGAGCTCGCCGTTCTCCCACAGACCCAGCCACTGCGCCGCGATCTCCATCGCCTGCGGGAAAGTGGGTTCGCGCAGGGTCTCGCTCATGGACTGGGCTACCGGCATCACGGCAACGAGCCTATGGAACGTCGCAGCTGAGCCGGCGGATCAGGCGGCGACCAGGCGATTACGCCCCTCCTGCTTGGCGCGATAGAGCGCGCCGTCCGCGCGGGCCAGCAGCTGCATCGCCTCGCCATCGCTTGAGCGCTGATCCGCAATGGTGCTGACCACGCCGAGGCTGATCGTCACCACACCGTGGGGATGGGGAAGCGCCCGGGCTTCCACTGCCCTGCGCAGCTGTTCCGAGCAGTGCACGGCTCCGTTCACATCCGTGGCGGTGAGCAGGAGAACGAACTCCTCCCCGCCGTAGCGGAACACCCGATCCTCGGGGCGACGCAAGCCCTCCTGCAGCAGGGCCGCCACCTGTCTGATGCAGTCGTCACCCGCGGGGTGGCCGAGGCTGTCGTTGTACCGCTTGAAATGGTCGACATCGACCATCACCAGGGCGATCGGTTCCTGACGGCGGCGGCTGTGGGCCCAGGCCTGCGCCAGGGCCTGCTCAAAGCTGCGGCGATTGCCCACACCCGTGAGGGCATCCTGCGCGGCCAGCTGAGCCAGCAGCAGCAGCAGACCCATGAACAGGGCCACACCCAGATGCAGCGCCCGCAGGTCCCGGCCCACCAACGCCTGGATGGCTGATCCGTCCACCTTGTAGACGGCGATGGCATCGAGCCTGGACAGCCGAGCCACCAGCAGCTGGTCATCGCCGAGCTTCAGGCTGAACACCTATGCCTTGCCGGGAGGGGCGGCGAGCACGCGGCGATCGTTCGCGGGCAGGCGGGCACCCTCCCGGGCCTTGGACGCCCCCTGACCCAGCAGGTGCCCGTCGGCCGACACCACGTAGAGCGCTCTGGCGGTGAGACGATCCGTCTGCTGATCCAGCCGGATCAGCCAGCGCGACAGATCCCGCAGCAGCAGATCGTGGCCGACGGAGCCCGGCCACGATCTTCTGCTGCGGAAGGGAGCGACCACGCTGATCAGCCATTCACGGGCCGCCGGGTCGGTCAGCTGGACCCAAGGGGTGGCGCGATAGTCGAGCTCGGCCGCCGCATCGCGGATGAACGTCGGCTTGGCGGGCCAGAAGACCAGCGTGCCGCCGCTGAGCGGCAGAACCCAGGTGTTCTCCAGGATGCCGCTCGACACCCCCAGCCCGAACAGGCTGACGGTGGTTTGTGCCTGGGCGAAGAAGGCGCGTGAGGCTTCAGTGCGCGCTGCCGATGCGGGCAGCCAGATTCCGGCCGACTGGCCTGGCTGGAACTGCTC
>CAIZNP010000139.1 GCA_903934375.1 uncultured Synechococcaceae cyanobacterium | reverse complement strand
CTGGTGTTTGCTGGGGCAGCAAGGCCTGACGCGCTCTGGGGAACAGCCCTCCCCCACCGGCTCTTGTAGGGCTCCGCTCCGGCCCTCCTCATGGTCGGGGGGCGCCTCAAGGGTTTCACGAGCCCGCCGCTGTGACGTTGGCTCCGCTGCGCTCCGCATCAGGCGGTGGCGGGCCCTTGACCCGCCCCCCGCCTACTGAGGGGTCCTACGCGGAGCCCTCCATGGCCGCTCTGTCCCACACGATCCGTCTGCAGCAGCTCTCCTGGCACACCCTTGAGGATCTGGCGTTCTGCAGCCGCACGCCACGGCTGGCTGAAGTGGCAGCGCAACTGCTGTTCGAGCGTCAGCTGCAAGCCCCAGCCGCCACAGATCCCCGCCTGGCGGCCCTGCTCCCCTTTTGAGCGCGGCGGGGGCCCGGCCCCCTTTCACTGATCTCTGGATCGGAGCCGGAGACATCATTGCCTACCAGTGATGATTTGATCGCCTTGACCAAAGCGTCGTCTGCTCACGCGCAGGCACCACAGGGCAGGGCGTCGTGCAGTTGCTACGCATCACATTGCAGCCGACCATCGTTGCAAAATTTTTCCACGATGAGAACTTGGACCAAGAGGATTGTGTGGAGTATGGGCGAGATGTATGCGCGTGTCACATCTAGAGTGTCCGGCCCGCAGGCCTGGCACAGATAATCTGGCTCATTCCTCGAACACCAAGACAAAAATAATGACCTTGCAGAAGCCTGTCAGGACTGCGCCCTGAAGGTGACAGTAGAAATCCTTGCTTCCCGTTAACCATCACATCAGGGCGTCCTACATCCTGCCAGGCGTTGATCTGAACACCATTCGAGAGAACAAATCCCCAAATTGCGCGTTGCATTCCCAGAGTGCCCACAACAACCCGACATGGGCCGAGCGCTCGTACGACCGTTGGATTCACGGTTGACCTTTGAAAACACGTGCCTCGCCGCTGATCAACCCTTGCAATGGCAGGAAGAGAGATGAAAGCCTGACAGCAGCGGTGACTTTCAGGAAAGATGTCGCCGGTTGACGCCTATTCAGGCCGCCTGCAGAAAGAGTAACTCCTCCTCGGCAGTTGTGGGATTTGGCGGTTCATTGATCCAGACAACAGACGGTTGACGCCAGCAGCGAACGGACCTTGACCAACGCCTGGGATGGCGCTGGCGGGCCCGCTCATAGACCTGCGTGCGCTGGTGGCAGATCGCCGTGGCTTGGCCGCTGTGCCGCTGCTGCGGCGTGACGAACCGGATGGCGCTGTGGCGGTGCTGATGGACGTACCAGTCCACGAATGCCGCCGTCCACTGGCAGGCCTCCTCCTTGCTGGCAAAGGGCCGACTGGGGTAGTCGGGCCGGTACTTGGCCGTGCGGAACAGCGCCTCGGAGTAAGGGTTGTCGTTCGAGACCCGGGGCCTGGAGAACGAGCGCAGCACGCCCAGCTCCTCCAGCCGCACCTCCAGCGTGGCGGCACGCATGGCGCTGCCGTTGTCGGCGTGCAGGATCAGACGCTGCTGGCGGCGCTTGCTGATCCGCTCCTTGATGCAGGCGCGGCTGATCAGATCGGCGGCCACCTGGGCATCTTCCCGCTCGGCGATGTCCCAGGCGACGATCTTGCGGCTCCAGACGTCGACCACCAGGTAGAGGTACAGCCATACGCCACGCACGCTGGTGGGCAGGTAGGTGATGTCCCAGCTCCACAGCTGATTGGGACCATCCGCACGCCGCCGAGGCACCGGCCTCGGCTGCTGAGGCGGCCTGGCCCGTCCGCGGCGCTGGACCTGCTGGTGGGCGTGGAGCACCCGGTAGAAGCTGCTCTCGGAGGCGAGGAACACGCCCTGATCGGCCAGGTCCGGCACGATCTGCGCCGGTGGCAGCGAGGCGTACTGCGGCTGGTTGCAGACCGCCAGGATCCGCTGCCGCTCCTGATCGCTCAGGCGGTGCGGCACGTGGCGCGTACTGCCCTTGCGGCGGTCACCACCACCACCGCCATCAGCACCGCCACTGGCGTCATGCGCGGCGAACTGACGCCGCCAGCGCTGCAGCGTGCGCAGG
>CAIZNP010000138.1 GCA_903934375.1 uncultured Synechococcaceae cyanobacterium | reverse complement strand
GCGCTTCGACCTGACGATCAGCTTCAGCGAAGCAGTGTTCGGCCAGGAGAAGGAGATCCAGATTCGCCATCTGGAAACCTGCAGCACGTGCAGTGGTTCCGGTGCGAAAAGCGGCAGTGGCCCCACCAGCTGCGGCACCTGTGGCGGCGCCGGTCAGGTGCGCCGCGCCACCCGGACCCCCTTCGGCAGCTTCACCCAGGTGGCCCCCTGCCCTACCTGTGAGGGTACCGGCCAGGTGATCGCCGATCCCTGCACCGCCTGCGGCGGCCAGGGGTTGCAGCAGGTGCGCAAGAAACTGCGGATCAATATCCCCGCCGGCGTGGATTCCGGTACCCGGCTACGGGTCGCCAGCGAGGGTAATGCCGGCCAGCGGGGCGGCCCAGCCGGCGATCTCTACGTGTTCCTCACGGTGCAGTCGCACCCCACGCTGCGGCGCGATGGCATCAACATCCACGCTGAGGTCACCATCAACTACCTGCAGGCGATCCTCGGCGACACGATCGAGGTGGAAACCGTGGAGGGTCCGGCTCAGCTGGAGATCCCGGCCGGCACCCAGCCCGGCGCTGTGCTCACCCTGAACGGCAAGGGCGTGCCCAGGCTCGGCAACCCGGTGGCGCGCGGCAACCAGCTGATCAGCATCAAGGTGCAGCTGCCCAGCAAGCTCAACGGCGAGGAGCGGGAACTTCTGGAGCAGCTGGCAGGCCACCACAGCGCCCGCGGCCACAAACACCCTCACAAGAGTGGGCTGTTCGGCGGCCTGTTCGGCTGAGGACCTTCGCTTGAGCACCCCGTCTACCGATCAGCCCAACGCTGGCGCCGCTGGCGAAGCCAGTCTTGATCTGTGCGGTACCCCCTGCCCGCTCAACTACATCCGCAGCAAGCTGGCCCTGGAGAAACTCGAGTCCGGCGCCTGGTTGCAGGTGGACCTTGATGCCGGCGAGCCGGAGCAGATGGTGATGGCGGGCCTGCGCGATGCAGGCCATCGGGTGGAACGGGAGCCGTTGCAGCCAGGAATCGTGCGGCTGCGCATCCGCCGGGATGGCTGAGCCCCCGGCGCAGGTTGAGGGCCTGGTGACGGCCCTGGAGGCCAATTTCTGCCGGGTACGCCTGGATGGGATTGAAGCCGGCACCGCCGGGGAGTTGCTCTGCGTGCGCCGCACCCGCCTGGGCAAGACCGGCCAGCGCATCTTCGTTGGTGATCGCGTGCGGGTGGAGGGGATCGACTGGCGGGCGCGCCGGGGGGCGATCGCCGCCGTGGCCGAGCGCCGCACCCAGCTGGAGCGTCCCGCCGTGGCCAACTGCAGCCGGGTGGTGGTGGTGGTTGCTCTCGAGCAGCCAAGCCTCGATCCTGCCCAGCTGAACCGTTTTCTGCTCACCGCTGAGCGCACCGGGGTTGCGGTGGAGCTGGTGCTCACCAAGGCGGATCTGGTGGCAGGCCAGGATCTGCACGCCTGGTGCGCTCGGTTGCAGGGCTGGGGCTACGAGCCGCTGCCGGTATCCACGCTGCGGGGGGAGGGGCTTGACTCCCTGCGCCGGCGGCTGCAGCAGCCCGGCATCAGCGTGCTCTGCGGCCCGTCCGGGGTGGGCAAGAGCAGCTTGATCAATGCCCTGGTGCCCGAGCTCGACCTGCGGGTCAGTGCGGTGTCGGGGCGCCTGCAGCGGGGACGTCACACCACCCGCCATGTGGAGCTGTTTTCCTTGGCGCCCGGCGCCCTGCTGGCCGATACACCCGGCTTCAACAGGCCTGATCTGCCCCACGATCCGATCGAACTGGGGCCCCTGTTCCCGGAGATCCGGCGGCGTCAGGCTCAGGCCAGCTGCCGCTTTCGCAATTGCCTGCACCAGGGTGATCCCGGTTGTGCCGTG
>CAIZNP010000137.1 GCA_903934375.1 uncultured Synechococcaceae cyanobacterium | reverse complement strand
CTACGTGGGTCTGCCACTGGTGGGCGTGGCGGCCCTGCTTCAGCTGCGCCGGCGTGAACCGGAACTGGCCCGGCCTTTCCTGAGCTGGGGTTATCCACTCACGCCGCTGCTGGTGGGCGGGGTGTCGCTGGCGTTCCTGCTGGCTTCGCTGCGCAGCGACACCACCAACAGCCTGCTGGCTGCAGGCCTGGTGGCCGCCGGCAGCCTGCCGGTGCTGCTGCGACCCGTCCGCCAGACTCAGGCGACGGCAGAGGGCGGCCCAGAGGCCTGACCCCGCTCCATCAGACGCCAGGCCTGGCGCAGGCTGCCGGCAGCGCCCAGGTTGCCCGGGAAGGTGACCACCGGCAGCCCGGCCCGGCCTCCGGAGGCGGGTGTTAGCACCAGCGACAGGCCGGCGAACAGCTGGCCCTGCAGCTCCACCGCCCCAAGCCTGAAGCCCTCGGCCAGCAGGGTGTGGCTGGTGATGCCCCCCTTGCTGATCAGGTAGCCCAGCCGAGGCTCCAGGGCCGCCGCCAGCCGCGCCATCAACCCTGCCAGTTCCAGGCCCAGGCGGCGGCGCTCAGCGCTGGTGGAGCAGTTGAGCTCCCCGCGGCTGGTGAACAGCACGGGCGTGATCCCGGCCGCCAGCCGCTGCTCCAGCTGCTCATGCCAGGCCTGCTCCAGCGAGGCCAGCAGCGCCGCCGGCTCGGGCCCGGCCAGCACCCGCGCCAGCTTGGCCACCGGGATCTCCAGGCCGCCACAGCCGGGCTCCTGCAGCAACTGCTCCAGCTGGGCATCCGCCAGGGGCACATGGGAGCCCACCAGCACCAGACCCGGCAAAGGAGCACTGGATGCATCGCGGCGGCGCAGGCCAGCGAGCCCGGCGGCATCCAACGGCTGGGGCGGCAGCGGCACCAGGCCATTGAGCAGGCTGGCGGCGGACTGAAACAGCAGTCGCCGCGGCCGCTCCTCAGGAGCGTGGGGCGGAGGATCCGGTTGGGTCACAGCCCGCACGGCGGCCCCGAGGGCCTCCAGCTGCTGGGGCAGCTCCGCATCCACGGCCACCACGGCGTTATCGCCGAAAGCGGCCAGACGATCCCGCAACGCCGCCGCGCCATCAGACCCCTGATCGGCCGCCTCCAGCTCCCCCAGGCCGATGCGCTGCACCGCCGCCGCGGGGATTCGCCCCCCACTCTTCTCCTCCACCCAGGCGGGCAGAAAGCTCTGACTGAAGCCAAACAGCCGATCCGCCGCGAACGGGGTCGTGTGCACAGGCTCGCCGTGCAGCAGGTGCAGCCCATCCACGGTGGTGCGGCCGCCGGGCAGGAAGGCCGGCGCCAGCAGCGTGGCGTCGAACGGCCCCAGTTCCTCGGCGATCACCTCCACCTCCAGCGGGAAATGGCCGCGCAGGGTCGAATCGCCACGGCTGACGATCAACCAGCGATCGATCCAGCCCGCCGCCACAGCCTCCTCCAGGGCAGGGCGCAGGGCACGGCAGATCTCGCGCACCCGATCCGCCGCCGCCGCCGCATCCAGGGCACGGGTGTTGGCCAGCAGAAACAGCAGCGGCGAGGGATGGCTTAACGCCGCCGCGAGGCTGGCCGCATCCCAGCGCAGCAGCAGCGGCGCGCTGTGCACGGTCTGGGATCCAGTGGGATCGTCGTCGAACACGACGACCTTGAGCCGCTCTGCCATGGCACCATCGTGCCGTGATCTGTCCTGAGCCCAGCGAGCTGCAGGAGCTGGTGCGGCAACTGCACCGGCAGGCCTCCCCCTGGCTGCCGGCGG
>CAIZNP010000136.1 GCA_903934375.1 uncultured Synechococcaceae cyanobacterium | reverse complement strand
CGGCGTCCCGGCCAAAGGCCGGCTGCCGCGCCGGCCAGCCCACCCTCGAGGTCACTCAACAGTGACGCTCTTGGCGAGATTGCGCGGCTGATCGACATCGAGGCCGCGATGGGCAGCGATGTGATAACTGAGCAGCTGCATTGGGATCACGGTGAGCAGCGGGCTGATCAGCTCGTCAACCACAGGCACCGGCAGCAGCGTGTCGAACAATTCGGCATCGGGGCAGTCCGGCGCGATGCCGATCAGCTGGGCGTCGCGCGCTTTGGCCTCCTGGGCGTTGCTGAGCACCTTGTCGAACACGGTGCCGGGCACAGCGATCGACACCACGGGAACGCGGGCATCCAGCAGGGCGATCGGGCCGTGCTTCATCTCGCCGGCGGGGTAGCCCTCGGCATGGATGTAACTGATCTCCTTGAGCTTGAGGGCTCCCTCCAGGGCGATCGGGAAGTTGATGCCGCGGCCCAGGAAGATCACGTCCTGGGTGTCGACGAACAGATGGGCCAGCTGCTCGCAGCGGCGGTCGTGGTCGTCCACCAGGGCACGCAGCTGCTCCGGCAGCTTGCGCAGGGAGGCCGCCAGCGTGCGCAGCTGCTCAGGGCCATGACCACCGGCCCCACCGCCGCGGCGCTCGGCGAAGGCCAGGGCCAGGCCATAGAAGGCCAGCAGCTGGCCCAGGAAGGTTTTGGTGGCGGCCACACCCACCTCGATGCCGGCGCCGATGTCGAGGATGTGGTCCACCAGACGGCCGAGGGAGCTTTCGGGCCGGTTGGTCACCCCGAGCAGCCTCGGTGCATACGCCGGATCCGCCACCGCCAGGCGGCGCTGCTGCTCCATGGCGAGGGCCGCCAGCGTGTCGGCGGTCTCGCCCGACTGGGTCACACCGATGGTGAGAGTGTTGGGCGCCAGCGGTGGCGGCGCATAGCGGAACTCGCTGGCGTAGAAGACGCGGGTGGGCAGTCCTGCCAGCTGCTCCAGCAGATAAGCGCCCACCTGGGCAGCGTGGCGGCTGGTCCCGCAGGCCAGGATCTGAATCCGCTCAACGCCCGCATAAACGCTCTCGTCGAGGGGGAGCGCCACCAACGAGCCTGCATGGGGCGACTCAGGAGCTCCGGACTGCGGCAGCGGCAGGTGCCTCGCCACCCAGAGCGCCGCGGTTTCCGGCTGCTCATGGATCTCCTTGAGCATGAAGTGGCGGAAACTGCGCTTGTCCGCCACGTGCTCCGTGCCGCTGAGCAGCGTCGGCGCACGCTGCACGCGGGCCCCCTCGCCGTCGTAGAGCTCGATGCCCAGCGGCGTGAGCAGGGCCACCTCGCCGTCCTCAAGCGGCAGGATCGTGCGGGTGAAGCCAGCCAAGGCGGGCGTATCGCTGGCGCAGAGGAACTCGCCCTCCCCGAGCCCGATCAGCAGCGGCGCCGCCTTGCGGGCCACCACCAAGGCACCTGGCACGTCCGCCCAAAGCACCGCCAGGGCATAGGCGCCATGAAGGCGGGGCAACACAGCCTGAAGGGCCTCCAGCAACAGCGGTCCACTGGCACTGCGCCCTTCAGCCTGCAGACGATCGAGCTCTCGGCTGAGCAGATGGGGGATCACCTCGGTGTCGGTGTCGGAGCGGAACACCACACCCTCCGCCTGCAGTTCCTCGCGCAGCGTGCGGTGATTCTCGATGATGCCGTTCTGGACCACCGCCACCCGACCGGGACCATCGAGATGCGGGTGGGCGTTGCGCTCCTCAGGCTTGCCGTGGGTAGCCCAGCGGGTATGGCCGATGCCGCAGAGACCGGCCGCCCCGTGTGCCTCAAAACGGCTGGTGAGGTTCACCAACTTCCCCTCGGCCCGCAGGCAGGTCAAGCGCCCCGGGCTGGCATCCACGGCCTCCAACGTGGCAATACCGGCGGAGTCGTAGCCGCGGTACTCGAGCTGGCGCAGCCCCTCCAGCAGCAGGGGCGCCGCCTCGCGCGACCCGATCACCGCAACAATGCCGCACATAAAAAAACCCGGCGGTGCCGGGCCTGAGCTTATGAGAAGAGCTTGAAGATCACCGTCGCGCCGCCCGGAATGGAGCGGCGCAATGGCGAACCGGGCTCAGTAGGCCAGGCCCATCGAGCGGGTGGTCTCGTCGCCGAGGTACACGCGGATCGAGAGGAAATCCGTGGGGCAGGCCGTTTCGCAGCGCTTGCAGCCCACACAATCCTCGGTGCGGGGCGAGGAGGCGATCTGTCCGGCCTTGCAGCCATCCCAGGGCACCATCTCGAGCACGTCGAGGGGGCAGGCCCGAACGCACTGAGTGCAACCGATGCAGGTGTCGTAAATCTTGACGGCGTGGGACATGTCGCCTCTGGACGCGACGCTCAAGGTACCCAAGGCCGCAGGCCCATAACGCCACCGGCTGCGAGCCCGTCACCCTTGTTCATACGCCGCCGGCCACGGGTTCATCCGTTGTGTTGCCGTCTCAGTGGAGCATCGTTCTGGCCGCCCCGTAGGATGCGGCGTCCGACTCTCCGGCCATGTCCCAGGAAGCGATCTTCGAGAAAGTCCGCTCGATCGTTGTCGAGCAGCTGAGCGTTGATGCCGGCGAGGTGAAGCCGGAATCCAACTTCCAGAACGACCTGGGCGCCGACTCCCTCGACACGGTCGAACTGGTGATGGCCCTTGAGGAGGCCTTCGACATCGAGATCCCCGACGAGGCTGCCGAAGGCATCGCCACCGTCGGCGATGCCGTCAAGTACATCCAGGACAAGCAGGCCTGAGGAATCGATGGTGGAGGGTCTCCACCGCGTCGTGGTCACCGGCCTCGGCGCGGTCACACCGATCGGCAACGACGTTGCTTCCTATTGGGAAGGTCTGAGCCAGGGGCGCAACGGGGTTGCCGGCATCACCCTGTTCGACGCCTCGGCTCATGCCTGCCGCTTTGCCGCTGAGGTGAAGGACTTCGATCCTTCCGCCTACATCGAGCCCAAGGAAGCCAAACGCTGGGACCGCTTCTGCCAGTTTGGCGTGGTGGCGGCCAAGCAGGCCGTGGCCCACGCAGGTCTGCGCATCGATGAGGGCAATGCCAACCGGGTCGGAACCGCCATCGGCTCGGGCGTTGGCGGCCTGCTGATGATGGAAACCCAGGCCCACGTTCTGGCCAACAAGGGACCATCGCGGGTCAGCCCCTTCTGCGTGCCGATGATGATTCCCAACATGGCCACGGGTCTGACGGCCATCGCCATCGGCGCCAAGGGGCCCAGCAGCGCTGTGGCCACCGCCTGTGCGGCTGGTTCCAACGCCATCGGCGACGCCTTCCGACTCATCCAGCTGGGTCTAGCGGACGCCATGGTCTGCGGTGGCGCCGAATCAGCGATCACACCGCTTGGCGTGGCGGGCTTTGCCAGCGCCAAGGCTCTGTCGTTCCGCAATGACGACCCTGCCACAGCCAGCCGGCCGTTTGACGCAGAGCGCGATGGCTTCGTGATCGGCGAGGGCGCCGGCGTTCTGGTGCTGGAGAGCCTGGAGCACGCCGAAGCTCGCGGAGCCACGATCCTGGCCGAAGTGGTGGGTTACGGCATGACCTGCGATGCCCACCACATCACCTCACCGACCCCTGGGGGTGTCGGTGGTGCCGAGGCCATGCGCCTGGCCCTTCGGGATGCACGTCTGGAGCCTGAAGCGGTCGACTACGTGAACGCCCACGGCACCAGCACCCCCGCCAACGACTCCAACGAAACCTCGGCGATCAAGGCCGCTCTCGGTGAGCGGGCCCACCGGATCCCGGTGAGCTCCACCAAGTCGATGACCGGCCACCTACTGGGCGGCAGCGGCGGCATCGAAGCCGTGGCGGGCGTACTCGCCCTGGGCCACAACCTCGTACCCCCTACGATCAACTACCAAAATCCGGATCCGGCATGTGATCTGGATGTCGTTCCCAATCAGGCGCGGGAACAGAAACTGAACGTCGTGCTGTCCAACTCCTTCGGGTTTGGTGGCCACAACGTCTGCCTCGCGTTCCGTCGGATGAGCTGAACCAGCGGCACGGCTTTCGCCGGGCAGCCCAGGTTCATCCGCGGTCAGACGCCTCCCACCTCCTTCCCTACCCGTACCCATGGTCGCCGCACCCGTCTCCGTCGACAACCTCTGCGTCAACAGCATCCGCTTCCTAGCGGTCGACGCAATCAACAAGTCGAACTCCGGTCACCCGGGTCTGCCCATGGGCACGGCGCCCATGGCGTACGCGCTCTGGGACAAAGTGCTGCGGCACAACCCCAAGAACCCCAAGTGGTTCAACCGCGACCGCTTCGTGCTCTCGGCCGGTCACGGCTGCATGCTGCTGTACGCGCTGCTGCACCTCACCGGCTACGACTCGGTGACCATCGAGGACATCAAACAGTTCCGCCAGTGGGGCAGCCGCACCCCCGGCCACCCGGAAACGTTTGAAACCGCCGGCGTCGAAGTAACAACCGGCCCTCTCGGTCAGGGCATCTCCAACGCCGTGGGCCTGGCCCTGGCTGAGGCCCATCTGGCCGCCAAGTTCAACAAGCCCGACTGCAAGGTCGTTGATCACTACACCTACGTGATCATGGGCGACGGCTGCCACCAGGAGGGTGTGAGCAGCGAGGCCGCCTCCCTGGCCGGCCACCTGGGCCTGGGCAAACTGATCGCCCTCTACGACGACAACCACATCACGATCGACGGGGACACCGCGGTGTCCTTCACCGAGGACGTGCTCAAGCGCTATGAGGCGTACGGCTGGCACACCATCCACGTGCCCGACGGCAACACCGACATCACCGGCATCCTCCGCGCCATCGAGGAGGCCAAGGCCGTCACCGATCGGCCCTCGATGATCAAGGTGACCACCACCATCGGCTTCGGCTCACCCAACAAGGCCAACACCGCCGGTGTTCATGGTGCTGCCCTCGGCGCCGAGGAAGCCGCCCTCACCCGCCAGAACCTGGGCTGGGAGTACGGCGAATTCGAGGTGCCCCAGGAGTCGTACGACCAGTGGCGCCAGGCCATCCAGCGCGGTGCCGAAGCCGAGGCCGCCTGGAACGCCACTCTGTCGGACTACCGCGCCAAGTACGCCAGCGAGGCTGCTGCGTTCGAGCGTCAGCTGCGCGGCGAACTGCCCCAGGGCTGGGACGCCAACCTGCCTGCCTACACCGCCGACGACAAGGGTCTGGCCACACGCCAACACTCCTATAACTGCCTCAATGCCATCGGCCCCAACCTGCCCGAACTGATCGGCGGTTCCGCGGACCTCACCCACTCCAACCTCACCGACATCAAGGGTGAGAAGGGCTTCCAGAAGGGCGCCGAGGCCAACCGCTACCTGCACTTCGGCGTTCGCGAGCACGCCATGGCCGCGATCCTCAACGGCATCGCGTATCACAACAGCGGCCTGATCCCCTACGGCGGCACCTTCGCCGTGTTCGCCGGCTACATGGTGGGCGCCATGCGCCTCTCGGCCCTGAGCGAGCTGGGTGTGATCTATGTGCTCACGCACGATTCGATCGGCCTCGGCGAGGACGGTCCCACCCACCAGCCGATCGAGACCCTGGCCAGCCTGCGCTCGATCCCCAACATGCTGGTGATGCGCCCCGGCGACGGCAACGAGACCAGCGGCGCCTACCAGGTGGCCGTGGCCAACCGCAAGCGCCCCACCGTGCTGATCCTCAGCCGTCAGGCGATGGCCAACCAGGCCAACTCCAGCGCCGCCGCTGTGGCAAAGGGTGGCTACATCCTCGAGGACAGCAACGGCACGCCTGACCTGATCCTGATCGGCACCGGCACCGAACTGGAGCTCTGCACCAAGGCCGCCGCCCAGCTGCGTGCTGAAGGCAAGAATGTGCGGGTGGTGTCGATGCCCTGCGTGGAGCTTTTCGAGGAGCAGGACTCCGCCTACCGCGAAGCCGTACTGCCCTCCGCCTGCCGCAAGCGCGTGGTGGTGGAAGCTTCCAGCTCCTTCGGCTGGCACAAGTACACCGGCTTCGACGGCACCAGCGTTTCGATCGACCGCTTCGGCGCCTCCGCCCCCGGCCCTGTGTGCCTGGAGAAGTTCGGCTTCACCGTCGACAACGTGGTGGCCAAGGCCAAGGCGCTGGGCTGATCAGCTCAGCCGCGAGTTCTTCTCTGCCCCGCCACAAGGCGGGGCTTTTTTATGGCGGCGCAGCACAACAAAAAGCCCGGGGATCAACCCGGGCCGAATGGTTTGATGAGGCTGGAACTAATCAAACGTCATTGTTGAGCGTCCAGACGCCGGCCGGTCAGACCGCCACTGTCTCTCCAGCTGTCTCTCCGGCTGTCTCGCCAGCCTTCTGTTCCGCCAGCACCTGCTCCAGCCCCGCCAGATCTTCATCGGTGATCTTGGTCTGCATCGGGCAGTGCTTGGGCCCGCACATCGAGCAGAACTCGGCCTGCTTGTAGATGTCGGCCGGCAGGGTTTCGTCGTGATATTCGCGGGCCCGCTCGGGATCCAGCGACAGATCAAACTGCCTGTTCCAGTCGAAGGCGTAGCGGGCGCGGCTGAGTTCGTCGTCGCGGTCGCGGGCGCCCGGGCGGTGGCGGGCGATATCGGCGGCGTGGGCGGCGATCTTGTAGGCGATCAGGCCGTTGCGCACATCCTCCGGATTGGGCAGGCCCAGGTGCTCCTTGGGGGTCACGTAGCAGAGCATCGCCGTGCCATACCAGCCGGCCATCGCCGCGCCGATGGCGCTGGTGATGTGGTCGTAGCCGGGGGCAATGTCGGTCACCAGCGGACCGAGCACATAGAAGGGCGCCTCGGCGCACTCCTCCATCTGCTTGCGCACGTTGAACTCGATCTGATCCATCGGCACGTGGCCCGGACCCTCCACCATCACCTGCACGTTGTGCTCCCAGGCGCGGCGCGTGAGCTGACCCAGGGTCTTCAGTTCGGCCAGCTGGGCTTCATCGGAGGCGTCATGCAGACAACCGGGCCGCAGCGAATCCCCCAGCGAGAAGGTGCAGTCGTAGCGCTTGAAGATCTCGCAGATGTCGTCAAAACGGGTGTACAGCGGATTCTGCTTGTGGTGATACAGCATCCACTGGGCCAGGATGCCGCCACCGCGGCTCACAATGCCGGTGAGGCGGCCCTTCACCTTGGGCAGGTGCTCGATCAGCAGGCCGGCGTGGATGGTCTGGTAGTCGACGCCCTGCTGGCAGTGCTTTTCGATGATGTGCAGGAAGTCGTCTTCCGAGAGCTTTTCGATCGAGCCGTGCACGCTCTCGAGGGCCTGATACACCGGCACCGTGCCGATCGGCACAGGCGAGGCGTTGATGATCGCCGTGCGCACCTCGTCGAGATTGACGCCGCCGGTGGAGAGATCCATCACCGTGTCGGCGCCGTACTTCACCGCCAGCTCGAGCTTCTTCAGCTCTTCACTCACATCGCTGGCATTGGGCGAGGCGCCGATGTTGGCGTTCACCTTGCACTTGGAGGCGATGCCGATGGCCATCGGCTCCAGGCCCGGGTGGTTGATGTTGGCTGGGATGATCATGCGACCCCGGGCCACCTCTTCCATCACCAGCGATTCGGGCAGGTTCTCCCGCTTCGCCACATGGGCAATCTCCTCGGTGACCACCCCCTGCCGGGCGTAATGCATCTGGGAGACATTGGCCTGACCCTGACGCTTCTCGATCCAGGCGCTGCGCATGGTTGGGCTGTGGCGAAGGAGACGGGTTGCCACTGGGAACGGCCCATCGAGCCGCCTGGGGTCCAGTCCGGGTCCGGAGCCGAGTTCGGTCTCACTTCCCTGCGCCGGCATGACCCGGATCAGGTTCGGAGGGTGTGATCTCAGCCCCCGCCGGGGGCACCCCTAGTGACTCCTTCAACCTAGCAAGGAGCAAGGGCAGGGATCAGGCCTGCAGGCCATTGAGCGCCGCCGCAACAACGCGGTGGTCGGGGTCGTGCTGGAGAGCCTGAAGCTCACGGCGGGCTGCGCCGGCAACCTCAGCCTGAGCCCCGGCCTGATCAACGCCAGTGGCGGCCTCTCGCACCAGCCGGCCGAGGATCTCCGCTCCACCCACCCGCACGCTGCCATCGGCATCCTCCAGAGCCAGGCGAGCCAGCTGCAGCAGATCCGCAGCGGCCATGGCGGGGTGCTCGGCCACCGCCGAGAGCACGCTGCAGCGCAGCAGCCACTGGCTGTCGCGCTGGAACGCCTCCAGCAACAGGGGCCAGGCCCGCTCCAGCGAGTGGCTCACCAGGGCGTTGGCCGCCTCGGCACGCACATTGGCGTCCTCGTCGTGCTGGAGGGCCTGCACCAGGGCTGTCCAGCCCGCGGCCGTGGGCTTCATGCCCAGCCCGGCGCAGCTGAGTGAGCGCACCATGAAGACCTCCTGCTGCAGGCCCAGCAACAGCAACGGTTCAGCCTGCTCCGCAGACAGCTCGCGCAGCCTCGCCAGGGCGGGCATGGCCCGGCTGGGGTCGCCCGAGGTGATCGCCGCGTGGAGCGCATCAAGATCCATGCCCCCACTATCGCCGGCCGATCAGCGATCGCGCAGGGCGGCCAGCAGGGCGCGGCGGCGGCGGCGCCAGCTCCAAAGGCTCTGCAGCAAGAGGCCCACACCGATCACCAGGGCCGGCACCGCCTGCAGGCGATCGGAGCCCTGACGCAGCAGAAGCCCCGCCACTCCCAGCAGGATCAGCAGGGGCGTCGCCAGAGCCAGCCACTCACGGCTGCTCACGGGCGCCGCTCCATCCAGCGCAGCAGGCTGGCGGCCAGCACCTCCACGCCCACGGCCAGGCAGCCCTCATCGGGATTGAAGCCGCTGTTGTGCAGCGGCGGGCAGCCCTGCGGGCCGGCAACCCCCAGCCGGAACATCGTGCCCGGCGTATCCCGCTGCAGTTCGGCGAAGTCCTCAGCGCCGAGGGATGGCTGCTCCAGCCAGCGCACCTGGCCACGACCCAGCAGCTCCGTGGCCGCGTCCGCCACCAGTTCGGTGAGGGCAGGGTCGTTGTGCACCGGCGGCGAGATGCAGCGGTAACGCACCCGCGCCGCGCCGCCGTGGCCCTTGCAGAGGGCGTGCACCGTGTCCTCGATCCAGCCGGGCAGTTCGGCATGCAGCTCAAGATCCAGGCAGCGCACAGTGCCGAGCAGGCGCACGTGATCCGCAATCACGTTGAAGGCCTTGCCCCCCTCAATCCGGCCGAAACTCACCACCACCGGATTCAACGCATCGAGCCGGCGGCTGATCGCCTCCTGCAAGCCGCTCACCACCCGCGCCGCGATCCAGATGGCATCGGTGCTCTGGTGGGGCCGCGCCCCATGGCCGCCCTCCCCCAGCACCTCCACCTCCAGCTCCCCGGCCGCGGCCGTCAGGCTGCCACTGCGCACGCCGATCGTTCCCACCGGCAGGCTCGGGAACACGTGCACGCCAAACAGGGCCTCCACCCCGTCCATGGCGCCATCGGCCAGCATCCAGGCCGCACCCTGCGCCGTTTCCTCCGCCGGCTGGAACAGCAGCCGCACCCGGGCGCTG
Source organism: uncultured Synechococcaceae cyanobacterium (assembly GCA_903934375.1). Classification (GTDB taxonomy): domain Bacteria; phylum Cyanobacteriota; class Cyanobacteriia; order PCC-6307; family Cyanobiaceae; genus Vulcanococcus. The sequence goes on along the minus strand of CAIZNP010000136.1, from coordinate 317 downwards.
AGCCGATCTGCCAGGGGCGCCAGCAGCCGCGCCACCCCCAGGCCGACAGTGGTGTGAATGTCATGCCCGCAGGCGTGCATCACCCCTTGATGGCGGGAGGCGAAGGGCAAGCCGCTGCGCTCCTCCACCGGCAGGGCGTCCATGTCGACCCGCAGGGCCACCAGCGGCGTCGGCACGCCGGCGGCATCACGCTCCGGGCCCAGCTCCGCCAGCACGCCGGTGCGACCCACCCCCTCGCGCACGCGCCAGCCCAGCCCCCGCAGCTCACCGGCCACCAGGGCAGCGGTCTGGTGCTCGTTGCCGCTCAGCTCCGGGTG
>CAIZNP010000135.1 GCA_903934375.1 uncultured Synechococcaceae cyanobacterium | reverse complement strand
CTCGGCCCTGCTGCTGGAGCTCGGCTGCCATGTGGCCGTGGTGCTGCCGCCCAGCTGCACGGAGGAGGACTGGGACCTGGTGGATGCGCCGGGTGCGTCGGGCTGGGATCTGGCCGATGCCACCTGGAGTGCTGCAGAAGCTCAGTCCTACCTGGAGGGCCACAGCCGCACGGTGCAACTGCCGGAGCAGGCGGCCGCCGCTGACTCGGACGGCGCCGACGCTCCAGCAGCGAACGGGCCAGAGGTAGATCGACCTCCTCCTGGCCTGCATGGTGCTGCTGACAGGCCTGGCGGCGCCGAGCCCTTCGTGTGCCTGGGCTACGACAGCGACGGCTACTTCTACCAACCGCGCTCCACCGGCCAGGTGGTGCGGCTGGGCTCCTCGGCCCATGGCGGCGTGAACCTCTGCCGCCTGGCGCCCTTGGCCTACTGGGAGACCCTCTACCCCAACAAGCGGGGGGTGAACTGGACGGCCGCGGCCTCAGACCTGTTCTGCCGCCAGGCCGCCATCGGCATGTTCGATCCCGACCTGCTGCGCGGCCGCGGCATCTGGTGGGATGAGGGCCGCTGCGTGCTGCACCTGGGCGATCGCCTGGTGGTGGACGGTGAGCCAAGGCCGCTCAGCGCCACCCTCAACAGCCGCTTCCACTACCAGCGCGGTGCCGCCCTGGTGGGCACAGCTGATGCCCAGCCGCTCAGTGATGAGGAGGCCCTGCTTGTGCTCACCCTGGCGGACCGCTTCCACTGGGAGGTGCCGGCCTCGGCGATGCTGCTGGCGGGATGGGTGACGCTGGCCCCGATCTGCGGCGCCCTGCGCTGGCGGCCCCACCTCTGGCTGAGCGGGCCGGCCGGATCGGGCAAGTCGCACCTGTTTGAGCGCTTCTGCGGCGTGCTGCTGGCTGACATGGCCCGGGTGTTCGTCGGCAGCGTCACCGAGGCCGGCATCCGCCAGACCCTGCGCTCCGATGCCCTGCCGGTGCTGATCGATGAGGCGGAGAGCAACGAGCGAGAGGACCAGCAGCGTATCCAGGCGATCCTGGCGCTGGCGCGGGTGGCGAGCTCCGAATCCCGTGCGGCGATCGTCAAGGGATCACCCGCCGGCGAGGTGGCGCGCTACTCGGTGCGCTCGATGTTTCTGCTCTCCTCCATCGCCACCGGGCTTAAACAGGGTGCGGACAGGCGCCGCTTTGCGCCGCTTAACCTGCGCAACCCCAGTGAGCTGCCCCAGCAGCAGCGCGAGGCGCACTGGCAGGCGCTGGACCGGGATCTCGAGCAGCTGATCACGCCGGCGTTCGCGAACCGGTTGATCGCGCGCACCGTGGCGCTGATCCCGGTGATCCGCCGTTCGATCACCGTCTGCTCTCGGGTGGCGGCCGCCCACTTCGATTCGCAGGCCCTCGGTGACCAGTACGGAACCCTGCTGGCCGGTGCCTGGTCGCTGCAGGCTTCCCGGGTGCCCAGCGCAGCGGAGGTGCAGAGCCTGATCGATGGCGCGGACTGGAGCAGTTACCGCGAGAGCACGGAGGTCCCGGATGAGCGCCGCTGCCTCAATCGGATCCTGCAGCACCAGCTGCGGGTGGAGAGCGAGGAGCGCACGGTGGTGACCCGCACCGTGCTGGAACTGGTGGAGCTGGTATCCAGCGCCGTGCCATCACCGATGGAGCCGGTGCGGCCGGCCGATGCCGCCGACCTGCTGGCCCGTCATGGTCTGCGGGTGCGGGAGGGGGAGCTGCTGATCAGCAACAGCGCAGAAGCCATCGGCCGCATGCTGGCGGATACCGCCTGGGTGACCAATTGGGGTGCAATCCTCAGCCGCTTGCCTGGCGCCAGCCGCTCGCTGCTGGTGCACTTCCGCGGCCTGGGCAGCTCACGGGCTGTGGCCCTGCCCCTGGCCATGCTCACCGGCCCAGGAGCGTTAGAAGGGGCCGTTTTCTAACAGGACTGTTAGAGCGAAACCCCTTGCGGTGACTGGATTTCCAACATTCTAACGCTCCTACAGGGGGCAGGGGCTTTCTCTCCATATCCCCCAGTGCATACCTCTGATCCAGGAGAGCCCCATGTCTTCCCCTCTTCTCTTGTTTGTCTATCTCTTTCTGATAGGAGGTTTGAAAGAAGAGGAGAGCACCCCAGACCGCCTGCAGCGCAGCGGATCTGAGGTCTAACAGCAACTGTTAGAACGCCGTTAGAACCGCTCCGCCCTGTTAGACGGGCCTGGTCGGGTCAGCTGCTGCAGCCGGCAGCCTGGAGCGGACAGGCCGTGCCGACTTGGCCAGCGCGGCAGGCATGACCCACGGCCGGAAAGAACCACTCTTGTCAGCCTGTCTATGCTTTCGGGAATGCGAATGTCTTACGTCTCATTCGCGTAAGCACTGATTTTTCCTCTGCAGGTGTTGCTCGCGCGTGGTTGCCGGATGTCCTCCCACTGCTGATCCGGACGCCCAGGCCCTGCCGCAGGCTCCCCCGCCGGACCCCATCGACGCCCTGCGCTCGGCTGCCGCGGCCGAGGACGCCGATGGGCGGCCCCTGGGCGAGACGGTGGGCGTGGACCCCAGCCGGCCCGTGGGCAAGGGCAATCCTCCACGGCAAAAGCGCCGGGCCATCCCGGCTCCCAGGCCCAGTCGGTTGGAGATCGAGCGACGCATCGCAGAGGCCCAGCTGTGGATCGCCCAGCGCCTGCCGCTGGTGCAGATCCTCGAAAATGCTGGTGAGAAATGGGGGGTCCGCAACAGCCAGACGGTGAACCGCTACCTCAATCTCGCCCGCGAGCGGATGGTGGAGGAGCTGATCACCGACCGGCGCCGCCATCAAGCCGAGCAGATCTTTGCGCTGAATGAGTGTGCCCGCCGGGCCATGAATGCCGAGCAGTTCAGTGCGGCCGTTGGTGCCTTCCGGGTAATTGCTGAGATCGGCGGCCTGCTGAGGGCACCGATCAAGCCGCCGGAGGCACGGACGTGACGGGCCTGCTGCTGACGGAGACGGACCCTTGGGGGGATGCCGGCCTCCTCCACCTCCCCACGGCCACTGCTGCCGAGCCATCGGAACCCCAGAGCCTGCGCAGCTTCATCGCTGAGGCCTACCCCCGCTACGGATTCCACCGCTGGGCTGAGGTGCTGATCGACCTGCTCCAGCAGGTGGCGGATGGCCACCTTGGCCGGCTGATCGTCACCTGTCCTCCCCGGCTGGGGAAGTCGTTGCTGGTCTCGAAGCTGTTCCCGGCCTACTTCCTGCAGCGCTACCCGCATCTCTTCGCGGCGATTGCGTCGTACTCGGCCGAGCTGGCTTATGCCCACTCCAGAGAAGCCCGCCACTTTTACCGAGTGACCGGCCACCTGCTGGCCCGCGATTCGGCCGCAGTGGGCAATTGGCTGACCCGCCAGCGGGGCGGCTGCATCGCTGCTGGCGTGGATGGCCCGTTCACTGGCAAGGGCTACAGCCTGGGGATTATTGACGACCCCTACAAGGGCCCCGGCGATGCCGCCTCCCCGGCCCTGCGGCAGAAGCTGATCGACTGGCTGCGGTCGGTGTGGCTTACCCGGGCTGAACCGGCCTCCGTGTTGGGGACGGACGGGAGGGAGCAACCGAACCTCTCGGCCCAGGTGGTTGTGCTCACCCGCTGGGACCACCAGGACGTGATCGGCTGGCTGTACGAGCAGGAGCTGGGGGAAGCGCCCCAGCAGTGGACCGTGCTGGACCTGCCGGCCATCGCCGAGGACCCGACCGAACGACCCAAGCTGCCGCCCACCTGCACCCTGATCCCCGACTGGCGCCAGGCGGGTGAGGCGCTGTGCCCGGAGCGGTTCCCCCTGCCGGAACTGCTCAAGATCAGGGCCCGGCTGGGGGCCTACTGGTGGGCAGCGCTGTACCAGCAGCGGCCCAGCCCGGCATCGGGCTCAATCTTCCTGAGGCAGTGGATTCGGCCGCCCTTCTCCCGTGAGGAAACGGGAGCGGCCACTGGCCGCCAGCGGCAGTACGCGCTGCTGGCGCTTTCCTGTGACCTGAGCTTCAAGGGGGAGGCCGAGAGCGACTACTGCGGCTTCTGCCTGGCAGGCCTGCTGGCTCCACCGGCTCGCTCTGCCATCCCCCGATCGGGTGAACCTGACGGGCCGCCGCCACCGATTGCTCTGGAGATCGAAGTGCTCTGGGCCGCCCGGCACCGCTTTGGTCTGCCCGAGGTGATTCGCTTCCTGCTGGGCTGCCTGCAGGCCCTGGAGCAGCAGGGCCTCAGGCCCAACGCCGTGCTGATTGAGGACGCTGCCAATGGCCCGGCGGTGCTGCAGACGTTGCGGCGCCGCGTGCCGGGGATGCTGCCGATCACCGCCCGTGGCAGCAAGGAGACCCGGGCCCATGCTGTGGCTCCATTGGTGGAGGCGGGCCAGATCCGGTTCCACCACCGTGCTCAGCCGCTGGTGGAGGAAGCGATCCGCTTCCCCAAGGGCAGCAAGGACCTGGTAGATGCCTTCTGCCACGGAGCCCTGTGGCTGGAGGGCCGCTATTGGAAAGCCCAGGGCATCCAGCCGTTGGTG
>CAIZNP010000134.1 GCA_903934375.1 uncultured Synechococcaceae cyanobacterium | reverse complement strand
CCATTTGACGACCGTAAGCGTCATCACGCCGACCAGGCTTTTACCGGATCGGCTGTCTATGTTGAGCGGTTTAAACCGTAGCCTCGCTGAAAATAACTGCAACATCGAACATGTGATTGTCGTTGATGGCAACGGCATCGAATCGCTTCCTGCGGATCTTGCGGCTAACGCCACCGTGATCACTTCGGCGCGGCAGATTGGCCAGGCAGCAGCTCGCAATCTTGGCCTGCTAGTGGCACGGGGTGAGTGGATCACCAGCGCCGATGACGACGACTGGCTCTATCCCCGCTCCATCGACCAACGCCTGGCTGCGATCGATGACCAAGCCGGGGCCCTGTGGGCAGCCGGCTATTGCACCGACGACCTCAAGAACGATCCGGCCATCGTTGCCGCAGGACCATGCCTGGCTGGTGATGTCTGGCGTGCCTGGCCATCACCCCATGACAGCATTCCCCTGGGTCCAACCACCCTGCTTGTGGAGGCTGAATTGCTCAAGCGGGTGGGCGGCTGGATGGGCCTGCCTCAAGGTGAAGACCTGGGCATGATGATCGCCGTCACCAGCACAGCGCCGGGTGTGTTGATTGCTGATTACGTGTATCACATCCGCCTCCATGTTGGCCAGATGACCAAGGCCGCATGGTTCGACGATTTAGAACTCCTGTCGCGTCGATCTGCCTGGGAACGTGGCCAGTCCATTCTCGCTCAGCAGCAGCATGCAACTGCAAGGGTGCCTCTGATCCGCCAACGGATGGCCACCATCTGAGCTCCTCATCCTGTCAGTGCTGCCCAGCAGCTTGCAGGCCAGGTCGTGGTAGCGGGTGTGAGGGGGAGACGAGGGCATCGCTCCAGTGCCTCCGGCACGCTGGCCTTTGGCCATGTAGGCGCAGGGTGATGAAGATCAGGTCAGTGGCGCTGGGCTGGTGCGAGAGCGCTCCCTCGCGCTGGCCGATGTCCTCAGCTCTGATTGAGGATGCCGTTGATCTGGCGACGGATCTCCGCAAAGCGCTGATAGGCCATCCAGACCTCCTCAAGATCCACCTGGTCGTAGGCGTGGATCAGGACATCTCGCATCCCTGCCATGGCCCGCCAGGGCAGATCGGGGTGAAGACGACGGAATTCAGGGCTGAGACGCTTGGTGGCCTCGCCAAGAATCTCAAGACAACGAATCACGGCATCCTGGAGATAATCCCTGGCGACGAATGTTTCTTCGTTGTCAATCGGATAGCCAAGGGCCCGATCCAGCACCCCTCGGATATCGACCAGGGCCTGGCGATCTCTTGCGTCCATCACAGGGAGATGGCTTCGGCTTCCACCGTGGCTTTGAAATCGGGCTTGAGGTTGCGGCGGCGGATCAGATCCACCCGGGTGAGGAGCAGATCCTCCAGGGCCGATTTCAGCTCGACACGGTCAAACAGGCTGGCGCCGGCCGGAAGGTCCACGAGCAGATCCACATCGCTGCCGGGCGTGGCCTGATCCCGCGCCACGGAACCGAACACCGCCGGATTGCTGGCGCCATGGCGGGCAAGCAGCTCATGGAGCTGGGGGGCTAATTGCTGCAGTTCGGCGAGACGCATGGGCGCTCAAGGCCTGTCGTGCGCTGAGGGATTTGATCAGACGCTAAACCGCCAACGCCATCACCGGCATCCCCATCGCCGGGATCTCTCGCTCCAGCCGCTACAGAGAGATCCCCCACGCCATCGGCCGCTCGCCCTCATGGCTCTGCTAGGGCCAGGTCGCGGTAGCGGGTGTGAGGGGGAGAAGAGGGCTTCGCTCTTCTTGCGGGTGACGAACAGCAGATCGCACTGGCTTGGTTCGTGCCAGAGCGCCCCTTCGCGGTGGATCCAGGGGGCGTGATCGGTGAGCACGCCATAGCCGCAGGCTTCTGCGTAGCAGTAGGCGGCCTCAATTTCGGCGCGGCTGTCATGCCCGTGCACCCGGAGCGGCACTGGCGGCCTGGAGCTCCAGCAGCTGGCGGCGACTGCAGCCGAGCAGGGCGCGGTAGCGCAGGTCGAAGCGGAAGCGGCGGTGCTGCTGGCCGATGCTGGTTGCGCTTTCTGGCCGAACACCGTGAACCCTCTACGGAGCCAGAATGCCTGGCTTCAACATCAGGAACCCAGCTTCCGGATGGGTTGAGAAAGCCTCGATGGCCTCTGTGTGATCAAGCAGAAGGGCCGCTGTTGCAGGATTGCCAGCGTTACCGATGGCCAGACAGATCACCTTGGGAGGGAATCCGCGCGTAACACTGAGCCGCAGAAAGTCCTCATCCTTGGTTACCAACAAGGCTCCTTCTGAGCGGGCCCTCTCCCAGATCACCAGATCATCAGCGCCACCGAGGCCGATCAGGCGCACATGACTGGAATCGGGAAACCGATCGGACAGTAGAGACAGCAGCCGTTCAGAAAGGTTTTCGTCCAGCAGCAGGCGGACGCTCACGCAGCCGAGGATGACAGGGTGACCAGGCAACGTTCGCGATCGGCCGCATAGGCGAGGCAGGCGAGCACATCGTCGTGGCTGAGCTGCGGGAAATCCTGCAGCAATTCCGCTTCACTCATGCCACTGGCCAGCGAGCCGAGCACATCCCCCACGGTG
>CAIZNP010000133.1 GCA_903934375.1 uncultured Synechococcaceae cyanobacterium | reverse complement strand
GTGGCTCAACGGCCATCCGGCCAGCCGCCACACCCTGGCGGGAGCGGCCATTGGTGCCGGCCTGTGGCTGCTGTTGCTCGCCCTGCCCAGACTGCAGGCGGTACTCAGCCTTGCTCCGCTTCAGCCCATCGGAATTCTGATGGTGATCATCACAACGGCGGTGACCCTGCTGCTCGCCGATCACCTCAGCCAACGCCTAGTCGGCCCCGACCACGCAGGCCCCGAACTGGCAGGCCCTGACCACGCAGGCCTCAATCTCCCCTGAACGCTCCACGGCCCATCCCGTGACCCATCCTCACCAGCACAGTCCATCCGCCTTGCACGGCCAGGACAGCCATCCCGCCGTGGCCGTGCAGCGGCAGCCCCACCCCCGCCAGCATCAGCACCGGCCCGGTTCGCCGGCGGCCTTCCGCTGGAGTGTGATCCTCAACAGCGGTTTATCGGCGCTGCAGCTGGTGATCGGCGTGGGCTTCGGCTCGCTGGCGCTGATCGGCGATGCGGTGCATAACCTCGGCGATGTGGCCGGGCTGCTGCTGGGTTGGGGGGCCGAGCGCCTCAGTGCCCGGGCGCCGTCGGAGCGCTACACCTACGGCTTCGGCCGCAGCACCCAGCTGGCCTCGCTGGCCAATGGGGTGCTCATCCTGATGGCCTCGGCGGTGGTGCTGGTGGAGGGCGTGCAGCGCCTGTTCCAGCCGGTGGAGGTGAACGCCGGGCCGGTGCTCTGGGCCGCCGCCATCGGCGTGGCCGTGAATCTGTTCTCCGCCCGCCTGTTCGGCGCCGATGCCGGCCACGATCTCAACCGCAGGGCCGCCGTGATCCATCTGCTCACCGATGCCGCCGTCTCGGCCGCGGTGCTGATCGCGGCGCTGGTGGTGGGGTTCACCGGTTGGAACTGGCTCGATGCGGCCACCGCCATCGGCGTGGGCTTGGCCGTGGCCTGGAGCGGTATCGAGATCCTGCGCCAGTCCCTGCGGATCGTCCTCGATGCGGTGCCGGAGGGCATCGACCAGACGGCGGTGGAGGCGGCCATGCGCCAACTCCCCGGTGTTCTGAACGTGCATCACGTGCACATCTGGGCCCTGAGCACCTCCCAGAGCGCTCTCACCGCTCATGTGGTGCGCCATCCCGGCAGCATCGACGACCTCGACTGGCTGCATCAGGCCAAGCAACGGCTCGCCCAGCTCGGCATCGCCCACAGCACGATCCAGCTGGAGCCACCGCCACAGGAGAAGCGGCAGCAGGCTTAATCCGGCTGCGGCGGCGTTGGGACACGCGCCTGCCGCAGGTCGCGGTAGAACCAGCGCTTCACCCGTTCGGCCGTGAGCACGTAGGCGATCAGCACGGCGGCGAGCAGCAGCAGGAAACTCGGTGGCAGGGGGACGAAGCCGAACAGTCGGCCCAGTGGGGTGGTCGGCAGCAGCAAGGTGAGGATCACCACCGCCACGGTGGCCAGAACCAGGCTGCGGGAGGGCCGGCTGGCGGTGAGCGGCCGGTGGGTGCGCACCACCAGCACGATCGAGGCGGCTGACACCACCGATTCCATGAACCAGCCCGTGCGGAACTCCGCCGGGCTACTGCGGAGCACCCAGAGCAGCACCGCAAAGGTGAGGATGTCGAACAGCGAGCTCACCAGGCCGAAGGTGAGCATGAAGCGCTTGATGAAGGCGATGTCCCAGCGGTGGGGCTGCTCGATCCAGTCGGCATCGACCCGATCGCCGGCGATCGTCATCTCCGGCAGATCGGTGAGCAGGTTGGTGAGCAGGATCTGCTTCGGCAGCAGCGGCAGGAATGGCAGCAGCAAGGAGGCGCCCGCCATCGAGATCATGTTGCCGAAGTTGGCACTGGTGGCCATGAACACGTACTTGAGCGTGTTGGCGAAGGTGCGCCGACCCTCGCGGATGCCGGCACTGAGCACCGCCAGGTCGTTCTCGAGCAGCACGATCTCGGCCGCTTCCTTGGCCACATCCACCGCCCCCTGCACCGACAGGCTCACATCGGCGGCCTGCAGCGCCGGCGCATCGTTGATGCCATCGCCCATGTAGCCCACCACATGGCCGCCGCGCCGCAGGGCCCGGATCAGCCGCTCCTTCTGGTTGGGTTCCACCTCGGCGAACACATCCACCGCCTCGGCCCGGATCGGCAGGGCTTCATCGCTGATCTGCAGCAGCTCGGCGCCGCTGATCACCGCCGGGTTGAGCAGGCCCACCTCCTGGCCGATCCGCATGGCCACCAGGGTGTTGTCGCCGGTGATGATCTTGAGGCGAACCCCAAGCTGCTGCAGCTCCGCCACCGTGGCAGGAATGCCGGGCTTGAGGGGATCCCGCAGCACCAGCAGCCCCAGGAAGGTCATGCCCTGCTCCGACTGCGGCTGAATCGTGCGCGGCGGATGCAGCCGTCGTGCCACGCCCAGTAGCCGGTAACCCTGGGCGCTCAGTGCCTTGCTGCTAGTGCTGATACCGGCCTCCAGATCCGCCAGGGGCACGCAGGATCCATCGGCGCGGCGGGCCAGGGTGCAGACGGCCAGCACCCGGGCCAGGGCCCCCTTGGTGATCAGCAGCGGCTCGCTGCCCAGCTCTGCCGGTGGCTGCAGCAGCAGGCTCTGGCGCTTGCGGTGGAAATCGAAGGGCTGCTCGTCGAGCTTGTGCCACAGGGCGGCGCTGCCCGCCTCAACCGCCGGCAACTGATCGGGGCTGAGGCTGCGCAGGGCGTCGTCGATCGGGTTGCTGAAACCCGTTTCGAACACGGCATTGAGCCAGGCGTGCAGCAGCACCTGCTCACAGGCTGCACCATCGGCTGCCAGGGCCTGGTGAACCTGCGAGATGCCCTCGGTGAGCGTGCCCGTTTTGTCGGTGCACAGCACATCCATGCTGCCGAAGTTCTCGATGGCGGCGAGCCGTTTCACAATCACCTGCTGGCGGGCCATGCGGCGGGCGCCATGGGCCAGGTTCACGCTGATGATCGCCGGCAGCAGCTGCGGCGTCAGGCCCACCCCCAGCGCCAGGGAGAACAGAAAGGAGTCGACAACCGGGCGGTTGAGGTAGACGTTGACCGCGAAGATCAGCGCGATCAGGAGCAGCGTGATCTCCAGCAGCAGGTTGCCGAAGCGGCGCACTCCTCGCTCGAACTCGGTTTCCGGCCGGCGCTGGCGCAGCTGGGCGGCGATGGCCCCGTAGACGGTGCTGCGGCCGGTGTGGATCACCACAGCCCGGCCGGTGCCGCTCACCACATGGCTGCCCATCGCCAGCCGGTCGCTGCGCTGAGCGATGGGCGTTTCGGTTGCCAGCGGTTCGGCCGGCGCTGGCATCACGCTCTTGCTCACCGGAAAGCTCTCGCCGGTGAGCGCGGCTTCATTCACGGAGAGATCCCGTTCCTCCAACAGCCGGCAGTCCGCCGGGATGCCCGCGCCCGCCGCCAGCACCACCACATCGCCGGGCACCACGTCGGCCACCGGCACCTGCAGCTCCTCACCGCCGCGCACCACCGTGCAGCGCAGTTCCACCACCGCCAGCAGCTGGTCGACGGCCCTTGCGGCACCGCGCTCCTGCCAGAAGCCCAGCAGGCCGCTCAGCAGCACGATCAGCAGGATGATCGCGCCATCTGTGAACGACTCCAGCGCGAACGACAGCAGCGCCGCCCCCAGCAGGATCAGGATGATCGGGCTGAGGAACTGCCGCAGCAGCAGGTTCAGATCCCCCGAGCGCGGCCCTGCCGTGAGCCGATTCGGGCCCAGACGCTCCAGCCGCGCGAGCGCCTCAGCTGGGCTCAGCCCCTGGCTGGAGCTGCCGAGGGTGTCGAGCAGCTGCGGCAGCGGTGCGCTCCAGAGGGGATGATCGCTGCCCTCCGGGTCTCCCATCTGTGTCCCGGATGTCTGGGCCCGTCATAGCGATGGCGAGGTGGGCTGGTATCTCTCCAGCAGCGCCACCACCAGGATCAGCCAGCCCCAGGGCGGGCGGAAACACCACCAGGGGCGACCCGGTGAGTGCCACCAAGGCCAGGCCGCCCAGCAGAAAAAGGCCGAACGGCAGCAGCCACTGCCGGCGCTGCGGCTCGGATGAGAACTGTTCAGCCTCTGGCTCAGCAGGGCCAGGGGCAGCAGGCCGGCCGAGAGCGCCGGCACGATCGGCGAGCGCAGGGCCGCCGGCAGTGGCTTCAAGCTGTCCGCAACCACCCGGCTGCATCACAGGCGTGATACGTGAGGATCAGATCGGCGCCGGCCCGCTTGAAGCAGAGCAGGGTTTCAAGCACAACGGCGCGCTCGTCGATCCAGCCCTTCTCGGCGGCGGCCTTCACCATGGCGTACTCGCCACTCACGTTGTAGGCCGCGATCGGCAGATCGCTCTCCTCGCGCAGGCGATGGATGATGTCCAGGTAGGCCAGACCCGGCTTCACCATCATGATGTCGGCACCTTCCTGCTCATCGAGCTGGGCTTCGGTGATGGCTTCGCGGGCGTTGGCCGGATCCATCTGGTAAGTGGATTTGTCCTTGGGGATCGGCTTGCCGGCGGCAGCGCGGGGGGCCGAATCCAGGGCTTCGCGGAAGGGGCCGTAGTAGGCGGAGGCGTACTTGGCCGTGTAGCTGATGATGCCCACGTGCTCGAAGCCCTCCTCATCCAGGGTCTCGCGGATGGCTCCGACGCGGCCGTCCATCATGTCGCTGGGGCCGATCAGGTCGGCGCCGGCGCGGGCCTGGGCAACCGCCTGCTGGCACAGGATCGCCACGGTCTCGTCGTTGAGCACCACGCCCTCGCTGCTGACGATGCCGTCATGGCCGTCGCAGGAGTAGGGGTCGAGGGCCACGTCGGTCATGATCGCCATGCCCGGGTGGACCTCCTTCAGGCGGCGAATGGCGCGGGGGATCAGGCCGCCCTCGTTGAAGCATTCAGCGCCGTCTTCTGTCTTGAGGCCGTCTGCCACCTTCGGGAATAGCACCACGCAGCGGATGCCCAGATCCCAGGCGCGGCCAACCTCCTGCACCAGGCCCTCGAGGCTCCAGCGCTGGCAGCCGGGCATGGCACCGATCGGCTCGTTCGTGGCGCCCTCGTGCACGAACAGTGGATAGATGAAATCGGCCGGGCTGAGGGAGGTTTCGCGCACCATCGCCCGCAGGGCAGGCGTGCGGCGCAGGCGGCGGGGACGGTAGGTGAGCTCCATCAGTGGCGAGGCGCGTCGCATCGGGCTGGGCGGATCCTACGGAGCGCTCCGGGGGCGACGGCTCAGAGCCGGGGGGAGGTCAGAGCCGGGCTGAGGCCATCCACGCGCTGCGGGGGTCGGAACTGCGCACCGCCCGCAGCTGTTCCAGCAGCTGGCGCTCCTCCTCGCTGTAGCTGGCTGGCTGCTTGAGGGTGAGGCTGAGCAGCAGGTCGCCGCGGCCGCCACTGCCGGGCCAGCCCTTGCCCTTCAGCCGCAGGGTGCGGCCCACGGCCATGGCCGGTGGCACGGTCACGGTGGCGTCGCCATCGGGAGTGGCGACCTGCACCTCGCCGCCGAGGGCCAGCTCATCGAGGCTGAGGGGCAGATCGGCCTTGAGCTGATCGCCATCCAGGCTCCAGACCGGATGCTCCTGCAGCTGCAGGTTGAGGTAGAGATCGCCGCGGCGGCCGGTGCCGGGCTGCAGATTGCCCTTGCCTTTGAGCCGCAGGCGGCTGCCGGGCTTCACGCCAGCGGGGATGCGCACCTGCACCCGTTCTTCATTCACGGCCAGGGTGCGTTCGGTGCCGCGGAAGGCTTCGGCGAAGCTCAGGCTGATGGTGGCCTCGGCATCGAGATTGAGTGCCGCGCTGCGGCCGCCGCCACCGGGAAAGCCTCCGCCGGCGAAACCGCCGCCGGGGAAGCCGGAGCCGAAGCCGCCGCCCCCCATCCCTCCACCCATGCCGCCCACCCCGCCGGGGCCGCCGAAGCGGCCGAGCAGATCATTGATGAAGTCGTCGAAGTTGCCATAACGGCCGAAGTCCACATCGACGCCGCCCATGCCACTGCCGGCGCCGGCCTGATTCCAGTACTGACCGAACTGTTCGTAACGGCGCCGCTTGTCGGGATCGGAGAGCACCTCATAGGCCTCGCTGATCTCCTTGAACTTGGCTTCAGCGCCCTTGTCGCCGGGGTTGACGTCCGGGTGGTGCTGGCGGGCAAGCTTTCGGAAGGAACGCTTGATGGTGTCGGCGTCGGCGCCGCGCTCCACCTCCAGAACCTTGAAGTAGTCGCGGTAGCCGTTGACGCTCATCGCAGCAGGCGGTTCAGGGCGGTCGACGGCTCTCCCAGTCTCCCAGTTATTCGGGCCTCGGCGCAGCTCCTCAGGGGGCGGAAGGCCGAACGCCGATCCGGTTGTGCCGGGCCGCCGCGATCGTGCCATCCACCTACGGTCAGCAGAGCCCGCTTCCTGCCGATGCGCCCCGCCGCCCGCGTTCTGCGCTCCTGGCGCACCCCCCTGCTGGCGGCCCTGAGCGTGATCGCCATCGGCGGTGTGATCAGCGGCAGCCAGACCAGCCAGGCCCTGGCCGGTTCCCAGGCCACAGGCCAGAGCCAGAACCAGTCGCTCGGGGAGGCGCTAAGCCCCTCCACCCCTGAGCAGATAGCGCTGGTGGAGCATCTGCGCCTCAAGGGTGCGCTGTTCTATGGGGCTTGGTGGTGCCCACACTGTTTCCACCAGAAGAACCTGTTCGGCATCGAGGCCGGTCAGCGCCTGCCCTATGTGGAGTGCGACAAGGACGATGCCGGCCGTCGGCGGTGTGCAGCGGCCGGTATCCGGGCCTTCCCCTCCTGGGATCTGAACGGGGAACGGCGGGAGGGCACCCTCAGCCTTGAGGAGCTGCGGGCCTGGAGCGGCTTCGGCGCCAGCTCCGGGGCCAGCACCGGCACCAGCTCCGGTTCGGGCGCCCCGCGCTGAAGCGCTCAATCGGCTTCGGTGGCGCCGAAGGCGTGCATCAGGGCATCGCCCCAGCTGTTGATCGCACCCAGGTGATGGTCGGAGGCGCCGGCCAGAGCCTGGGCATGAGCCCGCAGCACGGCGGCCTTGTCCACGCTGTGACCGTGCTGGCCGGCCAGGGTCACGATGTCGTCCACCCCGGCAGCGGCCTGCAGCTTCGAGCGCAGGGATTCATCGCCGGCCACCTTGGAGAGGAAGGCTTGAAGATCAGCAACAGGCACGGAAACACCTGAGCTGGATACGTTCGCTCCCTTTTCCTCTCCCTCTGCCTTTCC
>CAIZNP010000132.1 GCA_903934375.1 uncultured Synechococcaceae cyanobacterium | reverse complement strand
GGCCACGATAGGCCCGGAGTCTGCGTGAACATCCGGTGCCGCAACTTTGGCTCCGAAGCTCTTGAAGCGACAGGCCTAATGGATGACGAATCGGCGAGGTTTTTAATATTCACACGTGATCCGGCTAGTTTTATCATTAGCGCAGCAAAGTACCACCTACGAGGTGGTGAACAGTGGGCGACCGGGACAGCTCAAGAAGCGCTCAGCGGGCAGACTCTTACACAAGCTCTTCGAAGCGCAGACACTCCCGACGACCAGCAGATCGTCATCATGAAGCAATTCGACTATCTATACAAGCAACAAGTATCGCTTTTGAAATACTTAAGCGATTCGAGATTCATGAGAGTTCGCTGCGAAGACATCTTCACATCGACTGAGAACGCTTACTTCGCCAAAATAGCAAGCTTTTTGCGCTGTTCAGCAGAACCGTCCTATGTGGATACGTCGTCCCACCACGCCGGCAGCGAGTCACGTTTTTTGAGTGCACTAAAGGCGGCATCACCCGCATTCATGCAAACACTTCCGCATCATTCGACGGGATCTTTCGTTGTCGAGAGTCCCTACCATGCGTTAGGCGCCGAAGCAAAAAAATACTATAATGCCCATTGGAAAGAATACGCGCGCGCACTGGGCTACGGCTGTGGCGACTGAACCGAGCAACCGACTCTGAGTATTGGATGAACAAACGCTCCATCGTTAACATGCAGCCATAGCCACTAGGCTGGACATAGCTATTTACTGTCAAAGATAGTGCCCACTTCCAGAAATTTTCTTTCTGACACACAAGCAGGACCGCCTGAAGAAGATTAGACCCATTGTGCCGCAGTGGATGTGAGAAGCTTGGTGACGTGACCCCCTTTGTCGGTCCAGGCCTTATGAGAGTGGGTGGATGTGGTCATGCTGCAGCTCCCTGTTGAGCTGCCTCCAGGGGCGTCAGACCCTGGAGGGCCGAGTGCGGCCTGATTGAGTTGTACTCCCAGCGCCAACGATCGGCCAGGATCTGCGCCTCCGGAGCTGTGGTGAACAACTCGGTGTTGAGGAACTCATCCCGGAAGCGGCCGTTGAAGGACTCTGCAAAGCCGTTCTCCCATGGGGACCCCGGCGCGATGTAGGCCGTGCTGGTGGTGGTGCTGGCGTCGCACCAGTTCCGTAGAGCCTGGGCGATGAACTCCGGCCCGTTGTCCGACCGGATGAACGCTGGCGCCGGGTAGAGGCTGGTCAGTTCCTCCAACACGGCCACTACGTCTTCTGCCTTGCACCGCCTGCCCACCCGGATCGCCAGGCAGAGACGGCTGTGCTCGTCGATCACGTTCAGGAACTTGAGCCTGCGGCCGTCGGCCGTGGCATCGAACTGGAAATCCATGGCCCACACCTGATGGGGATGCTCGGCCCGGTGACGCCGCACCGAGCCATCGGCGGGCCGTGCCCGCTTGCGCTTTCGAGGGGTGGGCCGTTGCAGGCCTTCCTCCCGCCAGAGCCGTTGCACCCGCTTGTGATTGACCGTCCAGCCCTCCCGTCTGAGTAGGCGGTAGGCCATCCGGCGGCCCCAGCGGATGTGCTCCGCTGCGATCTCGCGGAGGCGATGGCGGAGCTTTGACTCCGCGATGTCGACGATCTTGCCGCCATGGCGCTGAGTGCTCCGATGCTGTCCCACGACGCGGCAGGCCTGGCGCTCTGATGCCCGGTAACGCTCCTGCAGAACCGTGACGGCCCTACGGCGGCGTTCCGGGCTCAGAAGTTTCCCTCGGCAAGGTCCTTGAGCATCGCCTTCTCCAGCTCGGCCTCCGCCAGAAGCTTCTTGAGACGAGCGTTCTCCTTCTCCAGCTGAGTCAGCCGCCTGGCCTCCTCGGCCTGCATACCGCCGTACTGCTGCCGCCAGCGGTGATACGTCGGCTGCGTCACCTCGATGACACGGCAGACCTCGACGACGGTCTTGCCCTGGGCGATCAGCTGCTCGGCCGTCTTGAGCTTGCGGATGATCTGTTCCGCCGTGTGCCTGGTGCGTTTCATGGTCGAATCCCCGGCCCAGTCTGGCCGGATGAGGACTCTCATTCACCCTGGACCGATTGCCGGGGTCCACGTCATTGGCGTTAAAATGTTTGCGAACAAGCACCCCATAAGCCCTGTTGCAACTGGTTCGAGACCGCTGGAGCATCGAGGGCTGGCACTGGATCCGAGACACCCAGCTGCACGCGGATGCCCATCGCTACAGCGGCAATCGCGCTGTAGCGATGGGCACGCTGCGAACCGCAGCTCTCAACCTGTTGCGGCTGGACGGTTTTCAGGCGATCAGGACTGGGATGCAGGCGAACCTCTCGTCGCTGCCTTGCTGGCGACGCTGGTTTGTCGAGGCTCAACCCCTCCGCAGCCAACTTCATGGCCGCCGTCAGTCTGATCGCTTGGCTTGAGGACTGGAGCGGCGTGGCCTGAGGTGGGCGCCAACGCCGCTCAGTAATCCACACCGCGCTTGAGGTCGACGCCGCGCTCGGCATAGTGCTTGTGGCACACCATCTCGGAGTGCACTGAGGCCAGATCGAAGTAGGCGGGAGGGTTCTTGCAGCGGCCCGTGAGAATCACCTCGGTTTCCGAGGGTTTGCGCAGCAGGGTCTGCACGATCGGCTCCACCGGCAGCAACTCCAGATCCACGGTGGGGTTGATCTCATCGAGGATCACGGTCTTGTAGAGGCCGCTGGAGATGGCGGCGCGGGCGATCTCCCAGGCCCGCTCAGCTTCCACATAGTCGATCGGCTGCTGCTGGCCGCGCCAGACGATCGCATCGCGGCCAGAGCGCAGGTGATCCACCAGATGGGGGTAGCTCTCACGCAGAGCGGCGATCGCCGCGTCCTCGGTGTAGCCACTGCCGCCCTTGAGCCACTGCAGGATCAGCACGCGATGGCTCTTGTCCTGGCTGATGCCGCGGCCGATCGCCTGCAGGGCCTTGCCCAGGGCACTGGTGCTCTTGCCCTTACCCTCACCGGTGTAGATCTCAATGCCATCAAGCCCCGGCGGCGCCTGCAGAGCTTCGGGATCCCCGGCCGCCTCGGCCAGCTGGTGACCCTCAAGCCGGTCCTTGCGGCGGTGGGCACGCATCTCCGAATGCAGGTCGGCAATCTGCACCAGCTGCCGGGGCGCGCCGCGACCGGTCACGATCACCTCCATGCCGGAGGGTTTGGCCGCCAGGGTGCGGACCACCTCGTCAGTATCAAGCAGGCCCAGATCAAGCACGGGGTTGAGCTCATCGAGCACCACCACCGAATAGAGCTCGCTGGCCAGGGCACCGCAAGCGATGGTCCAACCCCGCTGCGCCTCCTGCACATCCACCCGCGTCACCTGATCGGCGGAGAAGTACTCGCCCCGACCGGTGCGCACCTGATCGATCAAATGTGGAAAGCCCTGCTGCAGCGCTTCGATGGCAGCGTCCTCGTCGTAGGCGCGGCCGGGCCCCTTGAGGAAGCGCAGCAGCAGCACCCGGGTCTGCTTCTGCTCGCAGATGCCCAGGCCGATGGTGCGCAGCACCACGCCCAGTGCCGCCTGGCTCTTGCCCTTGCCGTCACCGTCGTACACGTGCAGCTGGCCGTGGCTGCGCTCGCTGCTGCCGGCGGCGGTGCGGATGCCAATGCCCCGGCCGGTGCCCCGTTGCGGCGTCTGGGTGCTGCTGGGGCTCATCGGCGGGACGTGTTGGATTGATGCTAACGGCGCCAAGCCTTGCCAGGATCACCGCCACACCGGCTTTCCGTTTCGCCGCCGGCTGGCCCGATGTTCCGCCTGCTTGAGAGCCTGCCCACCGCCCAGGAGCAGGCGCT
Source organism: uncultured Synechococcaceae cyanobacterium (assembly GCA_903934375.1). Taxonomy (GTDB): domain Bacteria; phylum Cyanobacteriota; class Cyanobacteriia; order PCC-6307; family Cyanobiaceae; genus Vulcanococcus. Next base: position 15,007 of record CAIZNP010000132.1, on the reverse strand, counting down.
CAACGCACTGCGCAGCCGTCTGGCGAGCTACCCAGCAGTGGTGGTGGCGTATTCAGGCGGCGTGGACAGTGCCCTGGTGGCGGCGGTCGCCGCCGAGCAGCTGGGCGAACGGGCCCTCGCCGTGACCGGTGTGTCGCCGGCCCTGGCACCGCACCTGCGTGAGGAGGCCCGCCAGCAGGCGCGATGGATGGGGATCCAGCAGCGCGAGATCAGCACCACCGAACTGAGCGACCCGGCCTACAGCAGCAACCCCGCCGAGCGCTGCTACGCCTGCAAGCGGGAACTGCACGGCCAGCTGGCCGCCCTGCTGGAGCAGCTGCCGCACACAGCGGCCCAGGTGCTCGATGGCGTCAACCAGGACGACCTGGCCGACCACCGCCCCGGCATCCGCGCCGCCCGCGAGCGGGGGGTGAGCTCCCCCCTGGCGGAGCTTGGCATCGACAAACAGGCCGTGCGGCAAATCTCGCGCGCCCTCGGCTTCCCCTGGTGGGACAAACCGGCCCAACCCTGCCTGGCCTCACGCTTCCCCTACGGCGAGCCAATCAGCGCCGCTCGACTCGAGCGGGTGGCCGCCGCCGAGAACTGGCTGCGGCAGCGGGGCTTCTCGGAGCTGCGGGTGCGCAGCCATGGCGAAGCCGCCCGGATCGAACTGCCGGGCGATCAGCTCACCAACCTGCTGAGCGACCTGCAGAACAGCGCCCTGCGAGGAGAGCTGGTGGAGGCCTTCCAGGAGCTGGGTTTCAGTGCCGTGAGCCTCGATCTGGAGGGGCTGGTGAGCGGCAAGCTCAACCGGGACCTGCAGCGCTGAGCCGTCGGGGGCCTGGCAGAAAAAAGCCCGGCCTCCGTACAGGTCGTACAGAAACCGGGTGCTGGCGAGGGGAGCCAAACCTCCCCGCGTTTCAGGCCGTCACCAGCTGGGGCTCGCGCTCGGCACCGGCCACGCTGGCGGGTGTTTCACGGCGGAAGCTCTTGAGCTTGTAGTGGGCTGCGGCGAGCTCCTCACTGAGCACGATGCAGGCACGCTCGGGCATGGTGTGGTCACCGCAGGTGAACACATCCACGGCGGCGTAGCCCGACTCTGGCCAGGTGTGGATGGAGATATGGGATTCGGCCAATAAAGCCAGCCCCGTCACACCCTGGGGGTCAAACCGGTGGGTGATCAGATTCAGGAGAGTGGCGCCAGCACGCTTGGCAGCGTTGGTGATGGCGGTCCTGAGAAAAGCTTCGTCGTCGAGCTTGGCGGGATCGCAGCTGTAAAGCTCGAGAATGCAGTGTTTACCCACCATGTCGGTGGCACTGGGTGATTGGGGGCTACCGGCGAAAGTGCTTTCAGCTCCAGTCCATCCCGGGTTGGGGTGGAGGCAGGCCGCTTGGGTCATCAGAACCAGGCAATGAGCACAACACCTTACTGGCCAGGCCGCAGGATTCCGGCCTCTACGGTGACCAGCTGGGAGTGTGTGTGCCATCCCTGGCTGAAGGCCCCCAGGTGCGTGGCGCTCACCAGGCACTGGTGCCCCTCCCCCACCGCCTCGAGCAGCAGCTGCTGACGCTCTGGATCCAGTTCCGCCAGAACGTCGTCGAGCAGCAGCAGCGGCGGCTCACCCCAGAGCTGCTGCACCAGCTCCAGCTCCGCCAGCTTCAGCGCCAGCACAAGCGTGCGCTGCTGGCCGGCGGAGCCATAGCGCCGTGCCGGCTGCTCCGCCAGCTCCAGCGCCACCTCATCGCGGTGCGGGCCGACGCCGCACTGCCCCAGCCGCAGCTCCTGCGGCCGCTGCTGGAGCAGCTGCTCCAGCAGTGCCGCCCGCCAGGGGTCCTCCGCCTCCTCACCCTCCAGCAGGCTGCCCGCCTGGTAGCGCAGACGCAGCTGCTCGCGGCCACCGCTGAGGCGCTGCTGCCAGGCCGCCGCCAGCGGTTCGAGCCGCCGCAGCGCCCGCTGCCGCCGCCGATGCAGGCGCGTGCCCACCAGGGCCATCTGCTGATCGAAGGCATCGAGGAGAGCATCCAGCTGCCCCTGCCCGAGGCCGCGGCGCAGCAGCTGGGCCCGCTGGCGCAGCAACCGCCCGTAGCGACTGAGCAGCTCGGCGTAGACCGGCTCCAGCTGCAACACCACCCGATCGAGCCATTGGCGACGCAGGGCCGGCTCGCCGCGCACCAGCTCCAGATCGAGGGCGCTGAAGCCCACACAGCGCAGCGGGCCGATCAGCTCGTGCTGGCGCTCGAGCAGCTTGCCGTTGCGGCGGGCCTGACGACCGCCCTGGCGGCGCAGCTCCAGCTCCAGGCGATCACCACCGCTGCTGTCGGCGGCGATCAGGGCCTGGCGCTGGCCGTGCTGGATCAGATCGCGATCGGCGCTGCAGCGGTGGGAACGCAGGCTGCCCAGCAGCTCCACCGCCTCCAGCAGGTTCGACTTGCCCTCGCCGTTGCGGCCGATCACCAGCAGCCGCGGGGCGTCAAGGCACAGGTTCAGCTCGCCGTAGTTACGGAACTGGCGCAGCTCCAGGCGATGCAGCCGAATGGGTCCGGGGCCGTCTGACGGCTAAGGTAAGACCCGTGAGGAGACCTGCTCCCCGCAGCGAAGCCCAGATCCTGGGCATGTAGCTCAGTTGGATAGAGCATCAGATTCCGGTTCTGAGGGTCGGGGGTTCGAGTCCCTCCATGCTCGTTGTCTGCCTGCAGCAGGTCCCGCTCATCGTCCGACCGGCCCCCGGCTCCTCGCTGTGGGCTGATTCGGCACGCCTTAGAGCTTTAGGCCCATGGCGCGGATACCGCCGGGATCCACCACGAAGCCCTGGTGGCGCAAAGGTTGGAGCGCAGCCGGCAGGGCGGCCACCGAGATGCTGCAGCCGGGTAGATCGCGGCGCAGGCGTGCCAGAGCGGTGTACACCAGCACCAGCAGCAGCTGAGGCTGGCTGGGGTCGGCGGGATCGGCAGCCAGATCCCAGAGATTGGCATTAAGGGCAAGGTCGCTGGTGGCACGCACGAAGCCCACCAGGGCACCGGCACCATCGCGCACACTCAGCTGCCAGGCGCTGCGCTCCAGCGCCCGCTGCAGTCGCTCCAGCGGGCGTGAGGGATCCCCGCAGAGCACCAGCAGCCGATCGAGCTCCTCCAGCGCGGGCAGCGCCTCGCCATCGAGGCTGTAGCCCTCGGGCAGCGCCGGCGGCTGGGGCTGGGAGCGGAAGGGGATCAGAAGGGAATCCAGCACCGACAGGGCCGCCTCAACCTGTGTTGCGCATGCCGGCGGCGATGCCATTGATCGTGAGCAGAGCACCACGCAGCAGCTCACTGCGGCTGTAGGTGCGGCCGTCGTCGCTGGGGGCGGCCTCGCTCATGGGCGGCTGGCGGTTCTGATCGCGCAGGCGACGCAGCAGAGCCACCTGCAGGAAGCCAAGGGGAATGATCGTGCGGTTGCGCAGCTCCACCGACAGCTGCAGCGCCGGATCGCCATCCAGCAGGCGCTGGTGGCCCGTGATCGCCAGCACCAGATCACGGGTGAGCACAAACTCCTCGGCGATGCCACTGAAGATGCGCTCGAAGGCCTCGCGGGAATCCGGCCGGCCCAGGGAGCGCACGTAGTGGTGGGCCAGATCCAGGTCCACCTTCGAGAGGGTCATCTCCACCTTGGAGATCAGCATGCGGAAGAAGGGCCAGCGCTGATAGAGCCGCTGGAACAGCTCAAGCTGACCGGGATCGGCATCCAGCTCCTGCTGCAGAGCCGCTCCAACGCCGAACCAGCTGGGCAGCAGGAAGCGGCTCTGGGTCCAACCGAACACCCAGGGGATCGCCCGCAGACTGGAGAGGTCCTTGGCGCCGCTCTTGCGGCGCGCAGGACGGCTGGAGATCTGCAGCTTGCTGATCTCCTCGATCGGGGTCACCTGCTGGAAGAAGGCCACCAGATCAGGGTTGTCGTGCACCAGTGCGCGGTAGTGGCTGCGGGAGCGGACCGCCAGACGCTCCATCAGCTCGTTCCAGCTGGGGGTGTCGTCCACATGACTGGTGACCAGGCTGTTCTGAATCACCGCGGTGGTGACGGTTTCGAGGTTGTAAAGCGCCAGTTCCGGCAGCGAATACTTGGAGGCGAGCACCTCGCCCTGCTCCGTGATCTTGATGCGGCCGCTGAGGGTGCCGCTGGGCTGGGCCAGGATCGCCTGGTAGGCCGGGCCGCCGCCACGGCCCACGGAGCCGCCGCGGCCGTGAAAGATGCGCAGGGACACATCGTGGCCGGTTGCCAGCTGCTGCAGGGCGATCTGGGCCCTGTGGATCTCCCAGTTGCTGGAGAGAAAGCCGGAATCCTTGTTGCTGTCGGAATAGCCGAGCATCAGCTCCTGCAGAGGCCGGCCCGTGGGGCTGATGCTGGCGATCAGCTGGCGGTAGAAGGGCTCACGGAACAGCCGCTCCATCACCGCCGGAGCGGCCTTGAGGTCCTCAACCGTTTCAAACAGCGGCACCACCAGCAGGTCGGAGCGCTGGGCCAGCGGATCCACCAGGCCGGCCTCCTTGGCGAGCAGCAGCACCTCCAGCAGGTCGGACACCGTGTGACTCATCGAGATCACATAGGTGCGGCAGATGCGGCCGCCGAACTCCTGCTGCAGGCGATGCACCATGCGCAGCACATCGAAGGTCTCGGCGGTGGCGGGGCTCCAGCGCACCGCGGGGGGGATCAGGGGGCGGCGGGTCTGCAGTTCCGCCAGCAGCCACTGCACCCGCTGCTCCTCCTCCATCTCGGCGTAGGGAACCGGCAGCTGCAGGTAGCGGCTCAGCTCATCGAGGGCATCGCTGTGGCGGGTGCTCTCCTGACGGATGTCGAGGCTGGCCAGGCAGAAGGCGAAGGCATGCACCTGGGCGATCAGGTTCTGCAGCGGCTCACAGCTCAGCCCTGTGCTCTGCAGGCTGTCGTTGATCAGCTCGAGATCGGTGCGGAACTCGGTGACCGTGGCGTAGTGCAGCTCCGGGGCCGGCGCCGGCGTCAGGCCGCCCTGGCCGAAATCCGAAGGCAGCGGCGGATGGCTGTCGCGCGGGGCCTGCCAGCCGGCGGCCGCCAGCTGCTGGTTGCGCTGCTGGGTGAGCCGCAGCCGCTCGAGCACGTAGCTGATCTTCAGCCGGTAGGGCTCCAGGCGATACCGGGCGGCGCGCTCCTCGTAGATCTCGGGGAAGCGCAGCCGGTCCATCTCCAACGACTCCAGCAGCGGAGCGCTCACCTGGCTCCACTGCATCGAGATGCTGAGCTGGTCGCGCAGGTCGCCCACGGCGACGATGTAGCGATCGAGCATCAGCTGGCGCTGATAGCAGGCGGTGCGCCAGGTGATGTCAGGTGTCACCGAGGGATTGCCATCACGGTCGGAACCCACCCAGGAGCCGAAGGTGCAGAAGGCATCATTCGGGGGCACCACATCCGGGTAGTTGGCCGCCAGGGCACTGCGGATGCGCTGGCGCAGCTGGGGCATGGCACCGAACAGCACCTGCTGGAAGTAGTGCAGGGCGTAGTCGACCTCATCCAGCACCGAGGGCTTGAACTGGTGCAGTTCATCGGTGCGCCACCACAGGCGGATCTCCTCCTCCAGCTGCTGGCGCAGGCTGTGGCGCTCCTCGAGGGTGAGCTGGTTCCCCTGCTGCAGCTTCTGGATCAGGGCCGCCACCCGCCGTTGCTTGTGGCGCACGGTGTGGCGCACGATCTCCGTGGGGTGGGCCGTGAACACCAGCCGGATGTCCAGATCCGCCAGCAGCTGCTCGATCCGCGCCGGCGGCACGCCGAGGCTGCGCATGCGCGTGAACAGCTCACGGAAGGTGGCCGGCTCGGTCTGGCTGGCAAGCGGCGGCAGAAAGGGATCGCTCAGATCCTGGGGATGGTGGGCCCGCAGGCTGGCCAGATAACTGTCCTCCTCGATGTGCTGCTCGAGGATGTTGACCAGCTGGAAATACAGAGAGAAGGCTCGCGCCGCGGCGATCGCCTCCGCAAGTTCCATGTCGCGGATCAGCTGAACGATGGCAGCGGTGGCGGCCTCGGAGGCCGCATCGGGCTCACCACCCTCGATACAGGCGCTGAGTTCCTTCATGCGCAGCAGCCGTTCCGCCTGCTGGGGCGGACACTCACTGCGCAGCACCGTCTGCCAGAGCTCCTCAACCAGCTCAAGTCGCTCGCCCAGCAGGCGGGTGACCCTGGGTTCAGCCGCGGAAACGGGAGCTTCGGTAGCGGCGAGGGTGGGCCCCATGGAGGCGGGCACGGCGGTTGGGCGATCCATGATCATCCCAAAGCACCGGGATCGTCTGTCGCAAGGCCTGCACTCAGGCTCAGTTCACGCTGCTCCATCGCCAAGGCACCCGTGGCGATCAGCTCAGCCAGCGGAGTGCCGGAACGCGCAGCAGCCAGCCACTGCATCGCCTGGTTGCCATCGCGAAGCATGGCGCCGAGGGGCTCCAGCCAGACCTCCAGACCCAGCTCCCGCGCCAGGGGTGCCATGCCCTCCAGCTCGGCCGTGATCCAGTCGCGGGCGCGCAGAGTGGCGCCGCTGCGCCAGTGGGTGAGCAAGGCATCAAGGCTGCTGCGGGCGGCGGCACGGTCGTTGGCATCGGCCAGCTCCGCCAGAGCCTCAGGGCTGAGCGCGCTGGCCTGCAGTGGGTCGTGGGCGGCGGGATCGGCGAGCAGCTGATGCATCCGCAGCTCCACGAACGCGGTCACCGCCAGCAGCTGCAGCGGATCAGCCAGCAGATCGCAGATGCGGATCTCCAGGCGGTTGAGGTCGTGGGGCCGATCGTCACCATTGGGCCGCACGGAGGTCCAGAGGTGGCGCACGTTCTGCATCGTGCCGCGTCGCAACTGCTGCTCCACCCAGCTGATGTAGTGGGCGTGGCTGAGGAACAGCGGCACCTGGGCCGGCGTGACCGGGAACTGCAGCCAGCGCTGGGAGTGGGCGCCTGTGACCGCACCATCGAGGAAGGGGGAGCAGGCGCTCAGGGCGAGCAGCAGGGCCGCCTCGCAGCGCACCAGCCGGCAGGCCGCGAACAGGGCCTCCATGTCCGTCAGGCCGAGATTGATGTGCACGCTGGCGGTGACCACCCGGGTGCCGTAGGTGGCCTCGATGTAACCGTGATATCCATTGGTGGGATCGGAGCGCTCGAAGCGGCGGCTGTCGCCGGTGCTCAGGGTGCTGCCGGGCAGCACGGTGAGGCCGCGCTGGGCCAGCCAGGGCCGCAGGCGGCGGCGCGGCTCCAGCAGCAGCTCCAGCTGCTCGGCATAGCCCGCGTGCGGCGGGGTGGTGTACTCAAGGTTGCGGCAATCCGGTTCGGTCACGAACCCAGCCAGAGCTGCGGCGGCCTCAGCGGAGCAGCCCACCACCGTGCCGTCGGGCCGGCCGGTGTAGAGCTCCACCTCAAACCCCTTGAGCAGCAGGGGAGCGACCACACTCATGCCAGACAAGCCAGCGCCTTGAGCATGCCACGGGCCTTGTTGAGGGTTTCCTGGTACTCGGCATCGGGCCGTGAATCGGCCACCACACCGGCGCCGGCCTGCACCTGCACGCGCCAGCGTCCATCACCCGTTGGCAGCACCACCATCGTGCGGATCGTGATGGCGGTGTTGAGCGCACCGCTGAGGTCCATGGCGCCATAAACGCCGGAGTACGGGCCGCGGGCATCGGGCTCGAGGGCGTGGATCAGCTGCATAGCGCGGATCTTGGGGGCACCGCTGACGGTGCCGGCGGGGAAGGACGCCATCAACAGATCCCAGACATCGCGATCGGCATCCAGCAGCCCCTCCACCTCACTGACGATGTGCATCACGTGCGAGTAGCGCTCGATCACCATCAGCTCGCTCACCCGCACCGTGCCCGGCTGGCAGACGCGGCCGAGGTCGTTGCGGCCCAGATCCACCAGCATCACGTGCTCGGCCCGCTCCTTGGGATCCGCCAGCAGATCGGCCTCGAGGGCGAGGTCCTGCTCCTCGCTGTCACCGCGGGGGCGGGTGCCGGCGATCGGCCGCAGCGAGGCCTTCACCCGGCCGCTGCCATCGGCCAGGGGCTCGGCCTTCACCATCACCTCGGGGCTGGAGCCGATCAGGTACCAGCCCCCGAAGTTGAAGAAGGCCATGTAAGGGGAGGGATTCACCATCCGCAGGCTGCGGTAGAGCTCGAAGGGCTCGCTGTGCACCTCGGTTTCCAGCCGCTGGCTGAGCACCAGCTGGAACACATCACCGGCCCGGATGTGCTCCTCGCCGCAGAGCACCGACGCTTCGAATTCAGCGCGGCTGCGGTTGCTGCGGGTCGGCAGCTCGATGGCACCCACATCACGCCAGTTGAGGGGAGCGATCCCCGGCGGCAACGGCTGGTGCATGCGCTGCTCAAGCGCATCAAGGCGGGCGACCGCCGCGTCGTAGGCGAGCTCGGCGTCGACGCCAGCGTCCGCCAGATCCACATAGGCCACGGCCGTGATCTGACGCTTCACCTGATCGAAGGCCAGCAGGCTGTCGGCCAGCATCCAGCAGCCATCGGGCGGGCCCTGCGGATCGGTGGGGTGCACCGGCACGCTGGGCTCGATCCAGCGGATCAGTTCATAGCCCCAGAAGCCGAACAGCTGCCCCAGTGGCGGCAGGCCGGGAATGGCGGGTGCGCGATACGGGGCCAGGGCGGCGCGCAACAGATCGAAGGGATTGCCGCTCAGGGCCTGGCGAGCGCCGTTGCGCCAGGCCTGCTCGGCCTGATCACCGCGCACGGTGAGGGTCCAGAGCGGATCGCTCACCACAAAACTCCAGCGGCCGATCCGCTCGCCGCCCTCCACGCTCTCGAGCAGCACGCCGTGCTCACTGCCGGCCCCCACCTTCAGCCAGGTGGTGAGCGGCGTTTCCAGGTCGGCCGGCCAGGTGCGCCAGATGGGGATGAAGCTGCTGCCCGCCGCGGCCTGGGCCAGAACGGTGGCGCGATCAGGGGAGGGCATCACGGCGGTGGACCGGCAAAAAAAACGGGGCGCGCAGCCCCGCCTTTATAGAGGTTGGCCCGTCGCCAGCCTGGGACTGGCAGCAGGCTGCAGCGCTCAGGAATCGAAGGTGTTGCGGCCGCTGAACTTAATGCTGGAGGGGTTCACGTTCTGGCCGATGCGACGGGCGTTGTGGCCCACCATGGCGCGTCCTTCGTTCACCTTTTCGGGGAAGACGCCATCCTTGGGGTGCAGGAACTCGGTGTCACCACCCGGGAAGATCCGGTAGATCTTGTAGTCCTCGATGCGGGGCTTGAACTTGGTGCGCAGCTGGGTGCCGAGCGCCAGGCACTGCTCCTTGCGGGCGAAGTACATGATGTTCTCGCCCTCGTTCATGTGAGCGGCACCGCCGGTGGGCAGCTCGAACGCCTGAACCTTGGAGCTGGTCCAGGTGATCGCGTACTTCTCTTCGGTTTCAGCGGCGTTGAGCAGACCGCCCGTGCTGCCGATGTACTTCGGGAGTTGACCGCTCAGTTGCACGCTCGATGCCATGGCTGTTCCGGTGAGGGGAGTCGGCGGACCGCAGACCGTTTCGACCGGAAACTAGCACCGTGTTTTGGGCCAGACCGGCAGCGGCGGCAGGGTCTTCACACCCGTCAACAAACCACTAGCCAGGGGCCACGGGGAAGAAGACCGTGAGGTCATTCCCCGCCCGCTCCGCCAGACGACCGCCGAGGCTGTGGAACAGGCGCTGGGTGGCCTGACGGCTCAGCTGGAGGCTGCCGGTGCCGGGGTTCCAGCTGAGAACCGGACCCACACGCTCACTACCACCTCCCCGATCAACGCCGCTCCGATCCGCCCCCTCCCGGTCGGCGCCGTCACGCTCCGGCTCCACGTCCGCCAGGTCGGCGCCGCTGGCGCTGAAGCGCAGCTTGAGACGGGCCCCCGCGGGCTGCAGACTCAGGCTCACTGCACTGCCGCTGGGCAGACCGCGGCTGAAGCGGTCCACCAACCCGCCAAGCACTGTTTCCAGCCGCGTGGGATCGCTGAGCACCGGCGGCAGGTCGGCGGCGATCCTCAGCTCAAGGCTGAGGCTGCGCCGCTGCAGTTGCTGCTGCCAGGCGGGCTCCAGCAAGCGCAGCAGCTGGGAGAGATCGGTGCGGGCGAGGGTCTGATCGGCTGCCGGCGGCTGGCGCTGCAGCTCTGCCGCCAGAAAGATCAAGCCGAAACGGTCGATCTGCTCGCTGCACTCGCCATCGATCTGCTGCAGCCGCTGGCGCACCAGCCCAGGCAGGTCGGCCCGGCGCAGCAGCGAACGAATCAGGGTGCGGATCGTGGCCAGTGGCGTACGCACCTCATGGGTGAGCGCCTCAAGCAGGGCCAGCTCACTGCTGGGGGAACCGGGGGAACCGCTGCGGGCCTCGGACGGGGAGGCGCTGCGGTGCACGAGTGGCTGCAGGGTGACGCTGGGCGCCATGGCTGCCAGCCGCTCCGCCAGAAGCGGCCAGAAGCGCTGGACCTGCTGCTCGTCGCTCTGCAGGGGGCCGAGGGCACGAAGCGCCTGGCGCAGTTGTCGGCCCTGGTCCGGATCGGCCAGCTGGAGGCGCTCATCCAGCAGCGCCAGGGCCGCCGAGAGCGTGTTCGGATCGAACCGCACCAGCAGCTGCCGCTCCTGCACCCCGCCCGCAAGGGCCAGGGCTACCTGAACGCGGGGGGTGACCACCAGCAGCAACGGATCGGTGCCATCGGCTTCTTCCAGCGCCAGCCGCGCGAAGCCACCGGCGGCGGCGCCAGCCCTCCCAGCCACACCCGGCAGTCGTGGGGCTGGAGCCGCCAGCAGATCCCCCAGCTCGGGCGGAGCCCACACCCAGCCCTGCAACTGCTGCAACAGGGCTGGCTCGTACAGGGCCGGCAGCGGGGCCGCCAGCCAGACGCCCTGGAGAGGGCGCTGGGGCAGCAGGAAGTCCTCCTGGATCGTGGCAAGGGCCGCCCACCACTGGCGGCGCACACTGTCCTCATCGCCGCGGCCGGGGCTCACCCCCTGCGCCAGCCGCCGCCGCAGGGCCTCAAGGCTGGTAGCCATCACCTGCGGGTGGGCGCCTGGCTGCCCCGCCGGCCCACCGAGGCACACAGGCCGAGAGCGATGAAGTTCACGAGCATGGCGGAGCGGCCATAGCTGAGCCAGGGCAGCGGAATGCCGGTGATCGGCCCCAGGCCGATGGTCATGTTGATGTTCACCACCACCTGGAACATCACCATCGCACCGATGCCCACCACCACCAGCGACTCCACATCGCTGCGGGCGCGACCAGCGATCTGCAGCAGCCGCCAGATCCAGACCACGAAGCCCACCACCACCAGCATCGAGCCGATGAAACCGGTCTCCTCACCGAGGGCGCTGAAGATGAAATCGGTGTGCTGCTCGGGAATGAAGCGCAGCAGGGTGAGATGGCCCTGCAGCAGGCCCGTGCCGAACCAGCCGCCTGAGCCGATGCCCACCATGCTCTGCAGAAGGTGATAGCCACCGCCCATCGGATCCTGATTGGGATCCAGAAACAGGGTGAGGCGAGCCCGTTGGTGCGGCTGCAGGAAATGAACCCAGAGCCACGGCGCGCCGACGGCGAAGAGCGCCTGGGCGGCCAGCACCGCCGCGAGGGCGATGCGCTTCCACGGCAGGCTCTTCCAGGCCAGCCAACCCATGGCGGGGATCCAGGCGATCAGCAACCAGGGCAGCACTCCGGCCACGATTGAGGTGACCACCGGCGACATGAACAGCACCACCCAGGCGCCAGGCATGCCGGACCAGAACATCATCACCAGCAGCACCGCGCCAAACACCAGCGAGCTGCCCAGATCGGGCTGCACGAGCACCAGCAGCCAGGGCAGCCCGATCACCGCCACCGGGCGGAGCAGATCCACGGGCCGCTCCACCGGGTAGCGGGAGAGAACGTGGGCCAGCAGAAGGATCGCCGCCACCTTGGCGAACTCCGACGGCTGCACGTGGAAGCCACCGATGTTGATCCAGCTCTGGGCCCCCAGGGCGCTGACGCCGATGATCCGCACAGCGATCAGGCTGGCCACCGTGAGCCCGTAGATGGGCCAGGGCCAGCGGGTGATCCGCTCCACCGGCACCCTGGCCAGCAGCAGGGCCACCACCATGCCCACGGCAGCGGTGATCCAGTGTTGGTACCAGTCGGCGTAGCCGGCCTGACGCTGGGTGCTGGCGATCAGGAAGCCCGCGATGAAGATCATCGCCAGGGGAATCCACCAGAGCAGCTTGTCGACCCCGGCGAACCAGCCGCGGCGCCGGACCGTCCTCCTGCTGGAGAACAGACCGGAGCGGCGCCGGCCCCAGGGAGCGACCAGCGTCATGCTGCGGCCACCAATGGCAGCCTGGCGGCGAGATCGCGGAAGGCTGCTGCGGTGGCGGACTGGGGCGCAGAGAGCACGGCCGGGCAGCCACCATCGCCCCCCTCCACCACCGCCAGCTCCATCGGCAGCTGGGCCAGCAGGGGCACCTGAGCTTCGGCAGCGAGGTGAGCACCGCCACCACGGCCGAACAGCTCGTAGCGCTTCTCGGGTGCATCGGGCGGGATGAAGGCCGTCATGTTCTCCACCACGCCGAACACGGGCACCCCCAGCTGCTGGAACATCGCCAGCCCCCTGCGCGCATCCTGCAGCGACACCATCTGGGGGGTGGTGACGATGATCACGCCGACCATCGGCACCGCCTGGGCCAGGCTGAGCTGGGCGTCGCCGGTGCCGGGCGGCAGATCCACCACGAGCACGTCGCGCTCACCCCAGGCAACCTGGTAGAGGAACTGGCGGATGATGCCGTTGAGCATCGGACCGCGCCAGATCACGGGCTGGTGGGCATCGATCAGCAGCCCCATCGACACCATGGCGATGCCGCAGCTCTCGATCGGGGTGAGCACCTGCTCGTTGCCGCTGCCGCTCACCTGCGGGGTCTGATCAGCCACCCCGAGCATGGTGGGGGCGTTGGGGCCGTAGATGTCGGCGTCGAGGAGGCCCACCTTCAGGCCACTGGCGGCCAGGGCACAGGCCAGGTTCACGGCCACGGTGCTCTTGCCGACGCCGCCCTTGCCGCTGCTCACGGCGATCACCTGCTTCACGCCGGGGATGGCCTGACGCTCCGGACCGCCGCCGCCATGGCCGGCCGCCCCAATCGGCGCCCCCTGGTTTGGAGCAGCGGACGGGGCCGGCGGCGGGGCCAGTTCAATCTGAACGTCGTCGATGCCGCTCAGCTGCAACAGAGCACCGCGAGCCTCGCTGGCGATGCGCTCCCGCTGGGCGTTGGCATACCCGGGCAATGCCAGGCGGAAGACCGCGCGGTTGTTCTGCAGCCGCACCTGCTGAATCCACTGCAGCTTCAGCAGGCTGCGGCCGCTGCCGGCATCGGTGAGGGGCTCAAGCGCGGCGAGGGCCTGGGCAAGGGCCGCATCGGCCTGATCGGCGCTGGCCATCGGGGGGATCCTGGGCCCTGGATCCTAAAAGCGGGGTTCAACAGCTTCGGCGACGCCAACTCACATGCCGCAATCGTGATGACGAACGCTCTCGAAGGCTTGTGCGCCGGTGGGTCGAACTGAAAGGGTGAAGCGGTTTCGCAAGCCCCGGCGGGCTCTGCCACGAATGCTGAAGGGCCTGCTCTCCCGTGCCAAGACCCAGCTGGGCGGGGCCCGCGCCGGCAGCAGCGGATCGGCTGTGCCAGCGGCCCTGCAACTGGAGGCCCCTCCCGCCGATTCGCGCCTACGGGCCAAGGCGCTGCTGATGGGCCTGCAGGATTCCATCTGCGCCGGTCTCGAGCAGCTCGATGGCGAGGGACGCTTTCAGGAGGAGAGCTGGGTGCGGCCGGAGGGCGGCGGCGGCCGCTCCCGGGTGCTGAAGAACGGCCGGGTGTTCGAGCAGGGCGGCGTGAACTTCTCGGAGGTGGAGGGCTCGGAACTGCCGCCCTCGATCCTCAGCCAGAGGCCCGAAGCCAAGGGCCACCGCTGGTTCGCCACCGGCACCTCGATGGTGCTGCACCCCCGCAACCCTTACATCCCCACCGTTCACCTCAACTACCGCTACTTCGAGGCGGGTCCGGTGTGGTGGTTCGGCGGCGGCGCCGACCTCACCCCCTATTACCCCTTCCTGGCGGACGCCCAGCACTTCCACCGCACCCTCAAGGGGGCCTGCGACAGCGTCAACCCCGCATTCTACGAGGTTTTCAAGCCGTGGTGCGACGAGTACTTCTATCTGAAACACCGCGATGAAACCCGCGGCGTCGGCGGCATCTTCTACGACTACCAGGATCCCCGCGGCGTGCTCTACAAGGGGCAGGACCCCAGCGGCCCCGCCGCCGCCGCCGGCCAGCGGGTGGGGGCTCAACCCCAGAGCTGGGAGCAGCTGTTCGCCCTGGCCAGCGCCTGCGGCAACGCCTTCCTGCCGAGTTATGTGCCGATCGCCGAGAAGCGCCACGACACCCCCTACGGCGAGCGCGAGCGCCAGTTCCAGCTCTACCGCCGCGGCCGCTATGTGGAGTTCAATCTGGTGTTCGACCGCGGCACGATCTTCGGCCTGCAGACCAACGGCCGCACCGAATCGATCCTGATGTCGCTGCCGCCTCTGGTGCGCTGGGAGTACGGCTATCAGCCGGAAGCCGGCAGCCGCGAGGCCCTGCTCACCGAGCTGTTCACCCGCCCCCAGAACTGGCTGGAGGATCCTGCCCTGGTTGCACGCTGCCAGCCCCATCAGGCTGTCGACTGAGGCCGCCGGCCACCGGAACGCGCTCCACCACCCCTCCGCCCAGCGTGGCCGGGATCGGGGTGGCACCGGGCTGACGGCCCACCCCGAGCTCCAGGGCTGCCACCACGCGCTCGCTGATGCTGTTGAGCGCCTGCTCGCGGGTGGCGAGGTTGCGCAGGGCAGGCTCCAGCGGTGCCTCAAGCTTGCCGATCTCCAGCAAGGTGATACCCCGACGCGGCCCGCCCAGCCCACCACGGAACTGCATCGGGTAGCCGCCGAAGGCCACGGCCAGGCTTTCATCGATGCGGCTGAAGGGGCGGTGCAGCGCCGGGATCACGCCCGAGCCCACCCCGTCGGG
>CAIZNP010000131.1 GCA_903934375.1 uncultured Synechococcaceae cyanobacterium | reverse complement strand
GTGGTGGCCATCAGCGCCCATTCCCCGTTCACCTTCTCCAACCCGCGCAACCGGAACCGATCCAGACCACGGGAACCCTTGATCTGACCGAACACCGGCTCGACAATCGTCTTGCGCAGGGCGTAAACGGTCTAACCGGCTTTGGATCTGAGCTTTCGCTCCATCCGCCCGCGGGCATCCAGGTCTCTCGGTGCCTTCCCTCTTGATGGCCTGGGCCTCTGGCCGTGCTGTTGGCGGCTGGTGGAGATGTAGGCCTTGAGCTGCCTGTCCTCACAGGCTTCCAGGTTGGCGGTGCTGCAGTAACGGGCGTCGGCGATCAAGGCATCGGGGATCTGACCGGTATTGGCCAGGGTCCGCTCCAGCATGGGCAGCAGGTGCACCGCATCACTGGCCTGGTTGCTCACCCCGATCGCCACGATCACCTGGTGGTCGCCATCGACGGCGGCCTGGGCGTTGCAGCCCTGCAGCCAGCCATCGGCGCCCTTGAGGATGTGGCCGTCGGGATCAGTGAAGTTCCGCTGCGCGGCGGGTTTGATTGCCGGCTGCATCGGTGGGGAGCGTGCGCTGCGGCATCGCCGATGGATCGGACTCGGCTGCGGCAACGGTGCTCAGCTCCAGGCCTGCGGCCTCAGCTTTCTCAATTGCCAACCTGTGGGCGTCATCAGCCCGCTTGCGCACACCACGGCTGCGGCGTGCCGCCCGCTTGCTGCGCGGTTCATCGCCACTGGACTCGGCTACCTCGACCTCCTGCTCAGCGGCCTCTGCCTGCTGATCGCGTTGACGTGCCTTGGCTGCAGCGGCTTCTGCTTCCAGTTCAGCTTTGGCCTTGCGGATCCACTCCAGCCGGCTGGAGCGCCGCTGCAGTTCCTCCGGGAGTTCATCGCCCCGTTTGCCCTTGCCGTACTGCCCGTCCTCCTGGGCGTCGATGATCTCGGCCTTGCGCAGCAGCGCCCGCATTTCAGCCTCCAGCTGCCGCTCGGACTTGAGCATCCGCTCGTGGCTCATCGCCTTGTGCTTGCTGGCATTGGCTTTGACCTTGGTGCCATCCAGCGCCACCGTCCCTAGGCTCACCAACCCTGCCTTCTGGCAGAGCCGCAGCACCTGAATGAACAAGCCGGCCAGAGCACCCAGGTGACGCCGGCGAAAGTCGCTGATGCGGCTGTGGTCCGGCTGCTGGTTCCCGGTCAGCACCCGGAAAGCGGCGTCTTCCCAGCAGGCCTTCTCGATCTTGGGGGAGCTGGGCAGCCCGACGCAGTAGGAGTACAGGAGCAACACCACCAACCGCTGCGCGGAAGACTGCGTCTACATCCGCGGCTCGTAGGCCTTCTCAACCCGCGGGTCCTTCTACCGATCAACGGCATGGATGGCTTCAAGATCCAGCTCAGCGGCCAGATCGAGCAGGAAGAACACCAGGTGGTTCTCCGGCGGCCAGCCCACCGGTGATGGCGGCAGAAGCAGCGTCTGCTCGGGGTTCCAGGGGCGGAACGACTTGGGCTTGACCATGCCCCATTATCTTGCCCAGAACCATTGCAGTCACTGGGGTCTGGGCAGATTGTGGGCCGGCTGGGAATACGGCGCGCGTGGATCTATGTGCGACAGGCTCCTAGGCACTAATGCTAGACTTGATAGGAATGCTTCTCGGGCCATGGTCGACTGGAAGGAAAATGTTGCTAGGGCAAAAAAGTTCCTCGAGGCTAAGAATTATCCCAAAGCAAAGGAAGAAGTTCAATTAGGCCTTCAGAAACTGCCGAATCAGGTTGATCTACTTCTTGTCGCATATAATATCTATGTTGC
Organism: uncultured Synechococcaceae cyanobacterium; assembly: GCA_903934375.1. Classification (GTDB taxonomy): domain Bacteria; phylum Cyanobacteriota; class Cyanobacteriia; order PCC-6307; family Cyanobiaceae; genus Vulcanococcus. Next base: position 343 of record CAIZNP010000131.1, on the reverse strand, counting down.
ATTGCGAGATCGTGATAAGTGCCTTGAGTATGCAGAGCTGCTTATCGCTCATCATCCAGGGCGCTGGATTGGATATGGGCATGCAGCAAAGCAGCTGGCTGGACTCAAGCGTTTCAGGGAAGCACAAGAGCGAATCGAATCTGGACTAGAGAAAAACCCAAATCACTCAAAACTTCTTGCGATTGCAGCGGATATCTATTGGTCATCGGGAAACAAAGAGAAATCTCTGGAGTACGCTCAAAAAGTGAAGGAGAAAGGCCGTCCTCTGCCACGCTCTGTTTTTGAGAGTCTCCTTATTTATGCGGCAAAGAAGGCCAAGGATGATAAAAGCGATAAAAATCAC
>CAIZNP010000130.1 GCA_903934375.1 uncultured Synechococcaceae cyanobacterium | reverse complement strand
AAGCACCGGTGTTGGCATCGGCGGAGGTGGTGCGTGTGGTGCCGTTCCAGGTGATGGCGATGGAGGCGCCGGCCTCGGCGGAACCGGAGAGGGAGATGCCGGCGGCCTTCTCGGCGGCGTTGATGCTGTTGTTGCTGGCGACGACGGCCATCGTCAGGGGTGCACTGGGATCGTCGGCAATGCGATCAAGGAGTACGTCCCTGGTGCCGGCTGCGGAGACGTTGTTGGCGGCATCCGTGGCCCTGGCGGTGATGGTCCAGTCGCCGTCGCCGATCAGGTTCAGATCGGTGCTGGAGAAGGTCACCGTCCAGGTGCCATCAGCATTTGCGCTGCCCGAGGTGATCGCTGTCTTGACAACAGATCCCCAGGTCACGGTCACGGTGCTGGCGCCTTCGGCGGAGCCGCTCACCACAACGCCATCGGCAGCCTCGGAGGCATTGACGCTGTTGTTGGCTTCAACGACGTTGATCACCGCTGCGTTTGGCGCTTCTTGGTCGAGGTCGACGACGGACAGTTGAATGGTTTGCTCGGATGAGTTGCCAGCCATGTCCTTCGCGACCACGGTGAATCTGTAGCCATCTGGGCTGACGACAGCCGGTTGCTCGATGGTCACCTGGCCACTGATGGGATCGATGCTGAAGCGTTCACGGTCATCACTTGTGCCGTCGCCCTTCAGGGAGTAGGTCATCCCGTTGCTTGTATCGCCACCATCCGTGGACGTTGCGGTGTACACCACAGCATTGGCCACACCCTCGTTCACCGAGGCGGTGTCTGCCGAGGTGATGGTCGGTGCCACTTCGTCCAGGTTCTGGACGTTCAGGACGACGGTTTTGCTCCTGCTGTTGCCAGCGCTGTCGCTGGCGACCACATCGAAGCTGTATTGCTGCTGAACTTCGTAATTGGGGCTGTCGATCAGCCTCACCACGCCGGTCGTGGCATCGATCGAAAACTTGGTGGCATCGATGCCGGCCGCCAGGCTATAGGTGATGCTGCTCGCCACCTGTGCGTTGCCGTTGGCAGCATCGCTCGCCTCGGCTGTGTAGACCACCTGCTCTGCAGGTGCGTTTTCCTGAATCGGGCGAGCAGTCAATGGCGATGTGATTATCGGTGCGCTCAAATCTGCGCTGACGATGAAGAGGTCAGAGGGCTCACTCAAGGTCCCGCTGATGCTGTTGCGTGCTACTGCTGTGAAGAGGTAAGTGGTTCCATCTGCCAGGCTGGCGGTGTAAGACCAGGCGCCACTGCTGTTGGTATTAATTATATTTGAGTTGACCTTGTTGCCGCCGTCATAGATAATAATTTCGCTGCCGGCATCGGCCGTGCCTGTGAACACCAGTGTGCTGTCGTCAGTTGTTTTCCCGCTGGCTAGGCCGCTGGTCTGCACCGAGCCGGCGTTGTCGGCAACCGTGAACGTTGGCTTGCTGGGCGTGGTCGTGTCAGTTGTCACCTCAAACGCATCAGACGAGGGACCAGTGTTGCCGGCCTGATCGGTGGATGTTGCGGTGAAGCTGTGGAGAGCCAGGTTGGCAAGGCCCGAGGTGCTGTAGGCCCAGGCGCCCGTAGCGTCAGCCTTGACAGTGCCGATCAGTGTGGTTCCGTCGTACACCTTTACGGTGCTGTTGGCTTCGGCGCTGCCCTGCAAAAGAAGATTTTGATCGTCGCTGGTGGCGCCGCTGTTGATCGAGCCGGTGATCGTGCCGACGCTGTCCGTGACGCTGCTGATGATGGCCTTCAGCGGTGCTGAGGTTTCGGTTTTGATCACCCAGCCGGCGGAGGTTACCGGGCCACTGGCATCACTGGATTCAGCCGTGAAGGTATAGGTATTCCCATCCACCAAGTTGAAGCTGCCCCAGGTGGCTTCATCCACCGTCCAGGTGCCATCATTTTCCACCGTCAGTGTGGCTACCAGTGTCTTTGTGGTGCCGTCGTTGGCGTAGAGCTCCAGGGGGGTGTTGGCTTGGCCGGTGCCGCTGATGATCAGCTGGGTGTCGTTGCTGGCATCGCCATTGCCCACGTTGCCCGTCACGGCAGCCACGTTGTCGACCACGCTGGTGATTTGCGGCAAACCATTGGCGCCGGCTGCAGATGTGTCGATGCGAACCGCGTATGGAGCGCTGTAGTCGCTGGTGTTTCCGTACGCGTCACTGGCGTTGACGCGGAAGTTGTACGTGCGGCCGTTGACAAGACCGTCGGCGATGAATGTCCATGCACCTTCGCTAGCCGTAACGGAGCCCAGGTGTGCTGATCCGTCGAAGATCTGCACCAGTGAGCCCGTGCTTGCGCTGCCGCTCAGCTCCAGGCTGCTGTCATCGCTGACTCCGCCAGTGCTTACCATGCCTGTGATAGAGCCAGCATTATCTGTGATGCTGTTGATTGTCGGAGGGTTGGGAGCTGTGTTGTCAATGCTCACAACCCAGGCGTCCGTCTGGGCGCTTTCAATACCGCCACTGTT
>CAIZNP010000129.1 GCA_903934375.1 uncultured Synechococcaceae cyanobacterium | reverse complement strand
GCGGGGTGGGCTCGGCCAGCGAATAGGGCGAAGTCTTCCTTGGCGTCCGCAGGTCGCACGCAATCAACCGGAACGGGCGAGTGGATAAAAAGGTCGCGGCGGCCGGTCCATTCCGCTTCCCATTCGCGGTGCGCCCGGCTCATCGTGATAAACCGCTCGGCCCGCTGAAATAGTCGCGCCTTCGCGGGGGTGCGGTGCTGGGCGTGCTGCACCCAGATAATCGGCTGCGCAGCCGCTAGGACGTTCATAGCGGCCTCAGACAATTTGTCGGTGCCTCCGACTACTACCCGATCAAATGAGCCGTCTAGCGCGCTCTCAAAGGCGTCGGGCTCAACGTAAGTGACCTCAACGTCAGCCGGTGCCGCCGTGACCATGTAATCGGTATTTCGCTCCGCGCCGCCCGCGTACTTACCGGGTAGTAATGCAGAGTGCCGCGCCTCCACTTTGGGAATGTGGTGCGTGACCCAGGCGACCTTGCTGCAGGCCGGCCAGACGTTCGTGTTCCGGGGGGTGTCGCCCCAGGAGGCGCAACGGCTGATCGGTGCGCCGCTCACGCCGACGCCAGCGGCCGGAGCCCTGGTGGCGGTGCAGACCCCGGTGACCCTCGGCAGCCTCCAGAACAGCCGCTTCGCCGTGCTCAAGGGCTTGAGCGCCAATGACGCCGTGGTGATGGGCAACCTGGCGCAGCTGCGCAGCGGCATGGTGATTCCGCGGAAATGAGCCTTTCCGACACCTTCATTCGCCGGCCGGTGCTCAGCACCGTGTGCAGCATCCTGATCCTGATGGCCGGGGTGATCGCGCTGCCGCTGCTGCCGATCGAGAACCTGCCGAACATCGCTCCGCCCACGATTCAGGTAACGGCCAACCTGCCCGGTGCCGATGCGCTCACGGTGGAGAGCGCCGTGACCGGTCCGCTGGAGGAGCAGATCAATGGCGCGCCGGGGATGGATTACATCAGCTCCAATAGCACCAGTCAGGGCGTCAGCCAGATCAATGTGGTGTTCCAGGCCGGCACCGATCCCGATATCGATCAGGTGAATGTGCTGAACCGGGTGCAGACGGCCTCGGCCCAGCTGCCGCAGCAGGTGAACAACCAGGGCGTCACGGTGCAGCAGACGGCCACCAGCTATCTGCTGGTGTATAACCTCACCTCCACGGAGGGGCAGTTCAGTCGCGAATACCTGAACGGCCTGTATCAGCTCAACCTCGCCTATCCGCTCAGCCGTGCTGAGGGTGTGGGGCAGGTGACGGTGTTCGGTGCCAGTAATCCCGCCTACAAGCTTTGGGTGGATCCGGAAAAGCTCACCCGTTTCAACCTGACGATCCTGGATGTGGAGAACGCCCTGCGTTCCCAGAACCAGATCGTGGTGGGCGGCAGCATCGGTGGCCCGCCGGCGGCAGCGAATAACCCCACCAATCTTCCGATCCTGGTGCAGGGCAATCTGCGCACGGTGGAGGAGTTCGAGAACCTCGTGCTCACCCGCGGCTCCTCCGGCAGCCTCAGCGATAGCGGCCCCGATGGCAGCCTGATCCGTCTGCGTGATGTGGGCCGGGCGGAGTACGCCTTCCAGAACTTCAACCAGGCGGCGATCAACGGCATCTCCGGCCACCCTTGTGTGGGCTTCGGGGTGATCCAGCTGCCGGGCAGCAATGCGATCACCACGGCCGATGCCGTGGACACGGTGCTCGATCAGTTCCGCAGCACCCTGCCGCCCGGCGTGAAGCTGGAGAAGGTGTTCGACCAGACGGATTTCATCAACGCCTCGATCTTCGGTGCCCTCGATGCCCTGCGCGATGCGGTGGTGCTGGTGCTGCTGATCATCTTCCTGTTCCTGCAGGACTGGAAGGCCACGATGGTGCCGGCCCTGGCCCTGCCGATCGCCTTGCTGGGGGCGATGGTCTTCGTGAAGGCCTTCGGCTTCTCGATCAACGAACTCACCCTGCTGGGGGTGGTCCTGGCCACTGGTCTGGTGGTGGACGACGCGATTGTGGTGGTCGAAGCAGTGGAGGCCCGGATCGAGGCGGGCGACAAGCCGTTCGCGGCGGCCTCCAACGCGATGAAGGAGCTCACCGGCGCAATCCTGGCCACGGCGCTGGTGCTGCTGGCGGTGTTCATCCCCGTCACCTTCTTTCCCGGTGCCACCGGAGTGATCTATCGCCAGTTCGCGCTCACGATCGTGTTCTCAATCCTGGTGAGCACGTTCAATGCCATCAGCGGCAAACCGCTGCAGTCGGCCCTGCTGCTTGGGGGTGGCAAGACCGACCCCAGTGGCCGCGGTTGGACCCTGATCGGTGGTGCATTCGGTGCCGCCTACGGCTACCTGTTCGGCGGCTGGTTGTGGCTGCTGTTGTTCGGCGTTCTCGGCGCTCTGGTGGGCACCTACCTGAAGCCGATCTTCACGGGGTTCAACACGCAGTTCGAGCGCATGGCCAAGGGCTACGCGCGCTTGCTGGAGCGGGCCATCCAGGGCCGTCGGCTGCTGGTGAGTGCCGTGCTCGGTGGTGTGGTGCTCACCGGCCTGGCGTTCCTGGCGATCCCCACAGGCTTCGTGCCCACGGAAGATCAGGGCTATGGCCTGGGCATCATTCAGCTGCCGCCGCAGGCGTCCCTGGAGCAGACGATGATGGTGGCCGATCAGGCCCGCCAGATCCTGGCGAAGCAGCCGGAGATCGTGAGCGGTGAGCTGATCGGCGGCGCGGGTTTCAACGGCGGCGCTCTCAATCAGGGCCTGTTCTTCTTCGGGCTGAAGCCGATCGAGGAGCGCACGGGTGCGGATCAATCCGCACGGGCGGTGGTGCAGCGGCTCAACAAGCAGTTTCAGGGGATCGAAGGCGCCAGGGTGATGGCGCAGCAACCGGCGGCGGTGCCGGGCTTCAGCGCCCAGGGCGGCCTCTCCTTCCAGTTCAACGACCTCAGCAACGGCGGCTACAGCTTCACCAACCTGCTGGGCATGGCCAATCAACTGATTGAGAAGGCCAAGGCCACTGGCGCTTACTACAACCTCTACACCCAGTTCGTCAGCGATGCGCCGGTGTGGCGGATCGAGCCGGACCGCGATCGCATGGCCTCGCTGCAGGTGGATTTCGGTACGGCGATGCAGGCCCTCGGGGCGGTGAATGGCGGTTCCTTCGTGAACCAGACCTACGAGAACGGCCAATACCGCCAGGTGTATGTGCAGGCCGAAGGCAGCAAACGCCAGACGATCGACAGCCTCAAGAATCTCTATGTGCCCGCCGCCGGTGGTGCCCAGATTCCCCTGGCCAATCTGGTGACGGTGCGGCTCGACAGTGCACCGCCGATTATCAGCCACTTCGATCTCAACCGCTCGGTGTTGATCCAGGGCTTCGAGGCGATCGGGAAGAGCAGTGGCCAGGCGATCGATACGCTCACGGCCACCTTCCAGCGGCTGAATTTCAGCAACATCGGCATGGACTGGTCGGCCCTGAGCCGCTCGGAAGTGGCGGCTGGCTCGCTGGCGGCGCTGGTGTTCGCCCTCGGCCTGGTGGTGGTGTATCTGGTGCTCTCGGCCCAGTACGGCAGCTACATCGATCCGCTCGTGATCCTGATGACGGTGCCGCTCGCCATCCTTGGGGCCCTGCTGTTCCTGGTGCTCAACCGCCAGGTGAACAACGTCTATGCCCAGGTGGGGCTGGTGACGCTGATCGGCCTGGCGGCCAAGAACGGCATCCTGATCGTGGACCTGGCCAACCAGCGCATGGAGGCGGGGCTGTCGGATGTGGAGGCGGCGATGGGAGCGGCGCAGTCGCGCCTGCGGCCGATCCTGATGACGGCCTCGGCGGCCCTCTCCGGCTTCTTCCCGCTGGTGGTGGCGAGCGGTGCCGGCGCGATGAGTCAGCGCTCGATCGGTTCGGTGATCTTCGGTGGCCTTCTGGTGGCCACATTAATGAGCCTGTTCGTGGTGCCGGCGTTCTATGTGCTGATGAAGCGGCTGGAGGTCAGCTGGTTCCCGGCCAGTGCCGCCAAACCAACCTTGCCCACGTCCTGATGCCGCTGCCCCATCCGCCCGGTTATGTGGCCAAGCGCCAGTCCCGCTTGGATCGCCGGCGGGTGTTGCTGGCCGGGGTGCTGTTCAGCCTGCTGGCGGCGGTGTTGCTGATGCTGGGACGCCGTGCCGCCGCCCATACCGCCAATGCCCTGCCGCACGCCTCGCTGGAGCGGGCGCTGATGGTAGTGCTGGTGGCGGGTGGCTGCGGTGCCTGGGGGGAGACCATGCGGCAGCTGGCCGGCATCGCCCGGACCCGCGAATCGGACGATGCCCCGCCGGTTTGATCAGGTGATCACGGTGGGCTGATCCATGCCCGTGCGCAGCTTGATCTCGGCCAGCTGGTCGGCGGCGGTGATCAGATCGGCCAGGGCCTGCTGGGGATCCTGCTGCAGGTTGCCGCTGGGGGACACGTAGCTCTCCAGATAGAGGCGCAGCGTGGCGCCCTGGGTGCCGGTGCCGGAGAGGCGGAACACCACACGGCTGCCGTCGTCGAGCAATAGGCGCAGGCCCTGGCCGGTGGTAAGAGAGCCGTCGATCGGGTCGGAGTAGCTGAAGTCGTCGGCGGTGGCGATGCAGCGGCCGGCGAAGTCCTGGCCCACCAGCGTTGGCAGCATGCCCTTGAGCCGGTCGTAGAGGCCATGGGCGGCCTCGCTGGCAATGGCCTCGTAGTCGTGGCGGGAGTAGTAGTGGCGGCCGAAACGGCTCCAGTGGTCGGCCATGATCGCCGCCACCGAGGTGCGCTTGCGGGCCAGGATCTGCAGCCAGAACAGCACCGCCCAGAGGCCGTCCTTCTCGCGGATGTGATCGGAGCCCGTGCCGAAGCTCTCCTCACCGCAGAGGGTGATGCGGCCGGCATCGAGCAGGTTGCCGAAGAACTTCCAGCCGGTGGGGGTCTCGAAACAGGGGATGCCCAGCTCCTTGGCCACCACGTCGACGGCGGCGCTGGTGGGCATCGAGCGGGCCACCCCGGCCAGGCCACCGGCATAGGCCGGAGCCAGGGTTGCGTTGGCGGTGAGCACCGCCAGGCTGTCACTGGGGTTCACGAAGCAGTGGCGCCCCAGGATCATGTTGCGGTCGCCGTCGCCGTCGCAGGCGGCGCCGAAGCGGTAGGCATCACCCTCCAGCAGCAGGGCTGCCAGCTCATCGGCGGAGGTGAGGTTGGGGTCGGGGTGGCCGCCGCCGAAGTCTTCCGATGGGGTGCCGTTGCGCACGGTGCCGGCCGGTGCGCCGAGCAGGCCCTCGAACAGCCGCCTGGCGTAGGGCCCGGTCACGGCGTGCATCGCGTCGAAGGCGATCGGGTAGTCGTTGCGCAGCAGATCGCCGATCTGATCGAAGTCGAACAGCTTCTGCATCAGGGCGATGTAGTCGTCGACCCCATCGATCACCTCGATCTGCAACGCACCGATGCTGAGCGAGCCGGGCGCATCCAGGGGCAGTGCCACCTCTTCGCAGATGCGGTAGCCGTCCAGCGTCTGCGTGGCGGCGTAGATGGCATCGGTGAGGGGTTCGGGGGCCGGGCCGCCGTTGGCGCCGTTCACCTTGACGCCGAAGTCGCCATCGGGGCCGCCGGGGTTATGGCTGGCGGAGAGGATGATGCCGGCGGTGGCGCCGTGCTCGCGGATCAAGTGCGAGGCGGCCGGGGTGGAGAGGATGCCGCCGGTGGTGGTGATCAGCCGGGCCACGCCATGGGCGGCGGCCATGCGCGCGATCACGCCGATGGCGCGGCGGTTGCCGTAGCGGCCATCGCCGCCCACCACCAGGGTTCCGCCGGCGATGCCGGGCACGGTGCGCAGGATCGCCTCGATGAAGCTCTCCAGGTAGTGCGGCGTCTCGAACTGGCGACTGCTCTTGCGCAGGCCGGAGGTGCCGGGCTTCTGATCGGCGAAGGGCTGATCGAGGGCCACGTGCAGCACGCCGCTGGTCATCGGGGGAGGCCGAGGGTGCAACAACTTAGCCCTGCATCCCGGCCAGTTCCGTTCAGAGGGACCCTGCGGACAGTGGCCTGCAGCACCGCTAGGGTCCGGCTGTGAGCCCCTGGAGCGGCCGACCGTGGCGAATCTGCCCAGGGCATCCCTGTTGACGCTGCTGCTGACTGTTGTGGCAGGCAGCGCCGTGCAGGCTGCGGTGCTTGGCGCCGCACCCGCCAGGCCCTATGCCGAGGCGGTGGCGGCCAGCCGGGTGGCGGCCAAAGCCGTGCTGGCCCGCCAGGGGCGCCAGAGCTGCCTGATCGGCAAGCTCACCAATGCACTGCTGAGCCTCTCCTCAAGCTGCGAGGCTGCGGCCGCGAGGGGGAGCCTGTGTGATCTGGCGGATCGTGCCGCCGCCACCACCCGCTGGAGCATGGAGTTCACCGATGCCACGGCCCGCCGTGTGCTCGAGCTCAGCGGTTCGGGGTCTGGAGCGGCTGGTTCACCGGCCGCCGCCGAACTTCAGTCCGCCACCCCCTGAAGGCGCCGGTGCCGGCGTCGCCGGCTGGAGCGGCTTCTCGTTGCTGCGGCAGGCCAGCATTACCAGCTGAGCCGGCTGTTCGATGCCATCCCGCCGGGCGAAGCTGTTCTCTGCGGCGGGCCGGGACTTCTGGCTGACGTTCCAGAGCTGGTCCTTGCAGGCGGCAGGCAGGCGCGGATGGTCGAGCAGGGGGTCGGCGAGCTTGCGGGCCTGCTCGCAGCTGGCGGCGGTGTTCTCCCGTGCGCAGGCCAGGGCGGCCAGCTGCACCTGGCGCAGGCTGTCCTGACTGGGATACGGCACGAAGCCCTGGGCGAGGGCGCCGGTGGGGATGGCCGTGCTCATGGCGCCCAAAAGGCTTCCCAAGCCCCAGCCGAAGCCCAGCCGGGCCCCGCGCCTGATGGTGGTCTTCTGGGAGATGCGCGGGCTGTCCTGGGCCATCGGGTCTGCGGGGCTGATGGTCTGGCTCTCAATCATCACCGGCCCGGGGTTGTTTCGAGGATGCTGACCCGTGGGATCGGCTGCAGCAGCCTGGCCAGTGACCGTTCAGCTTCCAGCTTCGCCTCACCTTCTCGCGATCCCGCTGCCACAGCGCTGTCGTCCTTGCTGCAGCTTTCGTGCCAGCCGATCCGTGATCCCCAGTTCCGCGCCCTTCCAGAGACGATCCATCTCACGGGTGAAGTGGGCTGCCAGCAGCGGGGACTCGATCACTAGCAGCACCTCATCGTTCTGATGGGCGGCGGAGGGGCTCCAGTTGAAGGAGCCGGTGAT
>CAIZNP010000128.1 GCA_903934375.1 uncultured Synechococcaceae cyanobacterium | reverse complement strand
GTTGTCGCAGGATCGCCAGGGTTTGATGTGGCTTGCCACCAGAAACTCCTGCCGCGCCAGGCCCGTGACCCGGCAGGCCGGCTCCAGCTCCGACACCCGATGGCGAAACAACCCCTGCCCCAGCCGCGCCTTTGTGAGCGCATCCCTCTCGGTGCTGCTGGACACCTCCCGCAGCCGCTGCATGTCATCGAGCAGGGCCTCGGTGTAGGCGCCCTCTTCCGCCAGCACCACCAGGTGCACCCGCACCGCTGCATCGGCGTGGTCTTCGATCAGCTTCAGCAGCAACAACCCCAGCGTTTCGCTGAGGCCTGCCAGGTACACCCCCTGGTTGCCTCGGCCCGTGCTGGTGCTGATCGGGCTGTGGCGTTCTGGCAGCAGCGGCTGCAGCAGCTCAAAGAACGTCTGCGGCACCAAGGCCTGGCGCAGCGGCTGCCAGTTCACCCGCACCAGCCAGCCCTCCTGGCTCCAGTTCTCTCCCGCTGAGCCGAATTCCGGTGGTTTGGTGGCCGTGGTCGCCGCCGTTTCCACTAGGCCCAGCTGGCTGATCCGCCCATTGGCATAGCTGAACACCACATCCCCCCGCTGGCAGCGGGTGAGGTTGTCGTAGCTCACATTGCGGGCGCCGTTGGCATTGGCCTTCGGCGACCAGATGTAACCCCCGTCGGTCTCCTGCCGGTAGGTCTGTTTGTGGTTCACCCACCAGTAGGAGGGCATTGATCCTGGCTGGGCTTTGACCTGTTGTACCCCAACAAGCCGATCGGGGCCTCAATACTGCTGCCGCCTCGAAATTAAATGCCAGTGCGCATGAAACACCGTCTGCCCATGACGACGCGGGATCACCAAGCTGTGCCCCTCGCTCACTGGATAGGCATCGGCGATGCAGCGCGCAGAACACGCAGCCTGCTTCGCGATGGCCGTAGCTGGCCTGCACACCGCGGAAGCAGAGGGCCTGCAGGTTGCTGATGGCGTCGGAACCGCCCTGGTTTCTGGAGATGATGTGGTCCACCTCAAGGGCCTGCTGGTGTTCGTGCACCCCGCAGCATTCGCAGCGGCCCCGGGCGCATCGGTGAACCCTGTACTTCACCGAGCCGCTGATCGGAGTGCGGTTTCGCGAGCGATGGGTAAACACCTCTGCGCCGCGCTGCTCGCGGAAGGCATCAAGGCGCTGGCGGCACAGTTGCAGCAGCTCTTCGCGCTCGGCGTCGCTCAGTTCCTCGCCGCCCACAAGGTCGTAGGCGCCCTGGTCGTAGCGGGTGATGCCGTTGCCGGTGAGCACCTTGCCCACCATCCGCTTGACACGCTCTGTGTAGTAATCGATCTGGGTCACGTCTTCCCCCAAGATCCGGCGGGCTACGTCCTGCGCTGTGGGTGCTGGGGGGCCAGGTTTGGTTTTGGGCGGCCCGCCAGGCAAGTGCCCCTGCTGGGAACCCCTTCTGGCGTGGGTGCGTGGCGGCTTCAGCCAACCCGGCTCTTGGTGAAGGCATGCCGCCCCAGTCCCTTTGCCCGATAGGGACAGCAAGCATCCCGCCCACCGCTGTCAGACTGGGACCATTGGAGAGCACCATGCAGGAAATCCTTTTCTTGGTCGAGGAAGCGGAGGATGGCTCCTTTCGGGCCAGTGCCGCCGCTGCCGCCATTCACACCGAGGCCGACACGCTGGAGCATCTCCACCGGGAGATTCGCGACGCCGTCGTCTGCCACTTCGATCCGGGCCAGGCGCCGCCCCTGATCCGCCTCCATCACGTGAGGCAAGAACTGCTGGCCCTGTGAGGATTCCGAGGGACGTCAACGGGCCACTCCTGGCTGAACGCCTGCGGCGCCATGGCTATGAGGTGACCCGTCAAACAGGAAGTCACATGAGACTGAGCCGAAGCTCTGACGGTCAGCAGCAGCACCTCACCATTCCAGCCCACAAGCCTCTAAGGGTCGGCACCTTGCGGCAGATTCTCAAGGACGTGGCCTGCCAACTGGGCTGCTCGATCGAAGAGCTGATCGACGGCCTGGGCCTTTGAGTGTGCCGGCGTTGCAGCGATAGCAGAGAGCATGCAGGTTGCTGAGGCCGTCCGAACCGCCCTGGTTCCTGGGCACGATTGGGTCCACCTTCAGGGCCCTATGGTGCGGGTTTGCTGAGCAACAGCCCGCCCCGCAGCATTCGCAGCGGCTCTTGGCACGGGTGAGCACCCGGTATTTGATCGAGCCGCTGATCGGGGTGCGGTGGCGGCTCCTGTGCCCGAAGCCGCAGGCTTCTGCGTTAGCAAACAGCACACCACCTCGCCGCGCTGCTCTCGGAAGGCATCGAGGCGCTGGCGGCACAGTTGCAGCAGCTCTTCGCGCTCGGCGTCGCTCAGTTCCTCGCCGCCCACAAGGTCGTAGGCGCCTTGGCCGTAGCGG
>CAIZNP010000127.1 GCA_903934375.1 uncultured Synechococcaceae cyanobacterium | reverse complement strand
TGCCGCTGCCGACAAGAGCATCCCGGGCCAGCAACGCCCCGAGCCCGTCGCGCAGCTCGAGATGGTCGTAGCCGAGCTCCTGCCCCCAGCCTTGCCAGAGTTCCGCATGGCGCTGCTGTTCGGCCCGCGGCAATCGCTTGAAGGCCGGCCGCACCTGCAACTGGAGTGTGCCCAGCTGCGGCTGCCCCTCGGCGCGGCGCAGCAGCCCATCCGCACCCAGCCGCTCGAGCAGCTCCAGCAGCGGATCCAGCGGCGGATCCAGCGGCGCCGATTCAAGCTCAGGTTCGAGGCCAGGCTCGCCAAGAGCTTCAGGACCAGCTTGAGGGACTAGTCCAGGCATGGGCTGAGCATCATGTGCTGAGCGGGACTCGGATCGGGGTTGAGGACGGAGTGTCGAATCGGACGCGGGGCGGCGCACACCTGGACGCTCAACCTTGGCGTGCTCCGATTCGCGTGCAGAGGCAAGCTCCTGCTGAGCCTCACCCGAGGCCCCGGGTTTCCCGGCCGGAGCGTCGGTAGCGGGAGCGTTCAAGGCGGGCCCGTTGGCAGCCGGAGACTCTGAGCGCGCCTGACTTGCGACCGATGGTGATGCCGCCGGGGCCCGCAGCTGTTGAATTCTGGGCAGGGCCAGGCTGAATCCGCCCGCCAGCAGCACCAGCACCGCCGCCATCAGCAGCGGCCAGAACAGAGGCGCCAGATCCCGTGGCCACCAGCCGGGCCGGCGCAGATCACCCTCACCATTGCGGCGCCAGAGCTCCCGTAGCCGCAGGCGGCTGTCGGCCGCCACGGCGGCCAGGGCCTCCGCCAGGGAGCGCCAGGGAGTGCGGTAGGGAGCGGGCAGGTTCGAGCCACCGGCTGGATCATCGCGGCCCATGGCGGCTCAGGGTTTGCGGCTCAGGGATGGCGAGCCCGGCCTCAGCCGCCGTTGCGGCGGCGCAGCAGGGCAAGGGGATTGCGCAATCCGGTGGCAACAGGCTGGGGTGCGGCGGAGCCTTCCGAGGCAGCACCCTGGGGGCCGCCGGACTCGGGAGACGAACCCTTGCGGCTGGGATCCGCCGCCTGGCCCTGGGAGAACTGTTCCACCGCCAGAGCATCGGGGGTGGGCTCCTTCCAGCCTTTCAACTCCTTGTACATGCGGTCGTATTCGAGGGCCGAGCGATCCCAGCTGTAGTCGGCGCGCATCGCCCGCAGCTGCAGCTCACGCCAGCTGTCGGCATGGCGATAAGCCTCCCAGGAGCGCACGATCGAGGTGTAGAAGTCGAGCGGGTCGTAGCGGTCGAAGCAGAAGCCCGTACCGCTGTGGTGGGCGGGATCATGCGGAGGCACCGTGTCCACCAGCCCGCCGACGCGGCGCACCACGGGAATCGAGCCGTAACGCATGGCCAGCAGCTGGCTGATGCCGCAGGGCTCAAAGCGGCTGGGCATCAGGAAGGCGTCGCTACCGGCGTAGATCAGGCGCGATAGGGCGTCGTCGTAGGTGAGGAAGACGGAGAAACGGCCGGGATGGCGGGCCGCCATCTGCCACAGGCCCGATTCGAGGTGACGATCACCGGTGCCCAGCACCACGATCTGGCTGTCGGAGTAGGCCAACACCCGATCGGCCACCTGCAGCAGCAGATCCAGGCCCTTCTGATCCACCAGACGGCTCACCACGCCCATCAGGTAGCTGTTGGGGTTCACCTGCAGACCCATGCGCTCCTGCAGCACCTGCTTGCAGACCGCTTTGCCCGCCAGGTCCTCAGGCGAGAAGGTGGCGGGCAGGGTGCTGTCGGTGGCGGGGTTCCAGGCGTCCTGATCGATGCCGTTGAGGATGCCGCGCAGCTTGCCGCTGATGTAATTCAGCAGGCCCTCCAGCTTCTCGCCGTACTCGGAGGTGCGGATCTCCTCGGCGTAGGTGGGCGACACGGCGTTGACACCGTCGGCGTAGAGCAGCGCCGAGGCCATGGTGTGATCGCCCTGCATGTACCAGGGGCACCAGGTCATCCGGTCGAGCTTCCAGCGCCAGGGGCCCTGATACTTGAGGTTGTGGATGGTGAAGACCGTGCTGATCTCCGGGTCCTGGTGCATCCACACCGGGATCATGCCGGTGTGCCAGTCGTGGCAGTGAAGGATCTCCGGCTTCCAGTGGTTCCAGGCGAATTCCGCCACGGCGCTCGCGAAGAAGGTGAAGCGCCAGTCCTCGTCCTCACCGCCGTAGATGCGCTCGGGATCGAACACCGGATGGCCCACCAGGTAGAGCGGCAGGCCGTTGCCGGGATGGCGCGTCTCGTAGACGGCGAAATCGGTGCCCATGGTGTGGGCGCGCCAGACGGGATCGGCAGGGATCGCCAGCAGGCTCCAGAACCTGCCATAGCCCGGCATGATCAGGCGCACGTCGTGGCCGAGGGTCTGCAGGGCCGGCGGCAGCGAGCCCACCACATCGCCCATGCCCCCCACCTTCACCATCGGGGCGCATTCGGCTGCGGCAAACAGCACCCGCATGGGAATCCGGCTGAAGTGGGCGCAACTCTACGGGTGGTGTCAGGGCAGAACCGTCACCGGTGTGCCCACCTGCACCAGCTCGAACAACTCCTGCACGTTCTCCTCATAAAGGCGGACGCAGCCATGGGAGATGGCCCGGCCCACGGTCCAGCGGTGGGGAGTGCCATGGAAACCCGCCACGGTGCAGCCGCTGATCTCGAGGTGCCGCTCACCATCCCAGCCGCGGCGCCCCTTGCAATCGCGATGGAAACCGATCCAGCGGCTGCCGAGGGGATTGGCCGCCCCCGGAGCCACGGCCTTGCCATTGCCCGGATGCTCCCAGACGGGGTTCGCCACCTTCTCCAGCACCTGATGGCGCCCCACCGGCGTCTCCCAGCCCACGGTGCCGACGGCGGCGGGGAAGCGGCGCCTCAGCACGCCGTTCTCCAGCACCATCAGCTGCCGGCGGCGGCGATCGAGCACCAGCTGCAGACCGGGCTCCAGGAGCAGATCAGCCGGCACCCCCGCCATCGCCACCGCATCACTGATCTGCGGAGCCGGCGGCGGGATCGGGTCGGGCGCCCGAGCCAGGGCCGGATCGGCCCTGAGGGGCAGGCTGAGGGTGGCGCAGGTGGCCAGCAGGGGAGTCCAGGGACGCCGCACGACCGGAATCGATGCTCTGCACCAGCGATAGCTAAGGCAGCCAGGGAGTGGATGAAAAATCAGGATCCCGTTTCTCCAGGAAGGCATTGCGCCCCTCCTGACCCTCCTCGGTTCTGTAGAAGAGATGGGTGGCCTGACCCGCCAGCTCCTGCAAACCGGCCATCCCATCGGTTTCAGCGTTGAAGGCGGCCTTGAGGCAACGGATCGCCGTGGGGCTGTGGCCGAGCACCTCGCGGGCCCAGCTGACGCCTTCCGCCTCCAGCTGCTCGAGCGGCACCACCGCATTCACCAGCCCCATGGCCAGGGCCTCATCGGCGCCGTAGCGGCGGCAGAGGAACCAGATCTCGCGCGCCTTGCGCTGGCCCACCAGCCGCGCCAGGAAACTGGCGCCGAAGCCTCCATCGAAGCTGCCCACCCGCGGGCCGGTCTGGCCGAACACGGCATTCTCGGCCGCCAGGCTGAGATCGCACAGCAGGTGCAGCACCTGGCCGCCGCCGATGGCATAGCCCGCCACCAGGGCGATCACCACCTTCGGCAGGCTGCGGATCAGCCGCTGCAGATCGAGCACGTTGAGGCGGGGCAGGCCGTCGTCGCCCACGTAACCGCCATCACCACGCACGCTCTGATCACCACCGGAGCAGAAGGCCCAGCCGCCATCGGCGGCGGGGCCGACACCGCTGAACAGCACCACACCAATGCGGGGGTTGTCGCGAACGCGCGAGAAGGCGTCGAACAGCTCCATCACCGTTTTGGGCCGGAAGGCGTTGCGCTTCTCGGGTCGGTTGATGCGGATACGGGCGATGCCCTCCTCGCTGAGGTCGAAGAGCACGTCCTCGTAGGCGCCCTGCGGGATCCAGACCACGGTCTGCACGGGCGTGGCGGGCGCGGGCATCAGGGGAGGGCACTCAGCGGCGCCATTCTGCGGCGCAGCTCGTGGCGCCACGCCGCATCGGCGCGGCGGTCGCTGCGCAGCTCCAGTAGGGCGAGGGGCTGCTGCAGGCCCCACGCGAGAGCCTGGCCGAGGGCGGCCAGATCCCGCACACGCCTGGAGGGCACGCCATAGCCCGCCGCCAGGGCGGGGT
>CAIZNP010000126.1 GCA_903934375.1 uncultured Synechococcaceae cyanobacterium | reverse complement strand
TCACCCCTATCCCTGTCGAGTCAGTCGCTGCCCCCTCGGCATCCGGCCCCTCCTGCTCGATCCAGCGCTCAGGCTCTCTCTGGCAGCTGGGCATCGAGGCCCAGGAGCTCACCACTGCCATCGGCCAGCTGGCCGAGCAGCTGGAAACCGACGACCAGGAGCAGCGCGCCCTGGCCCTCGCCGAGCTGGAGGCGGCACTCCTTGCAGAAGAGGGCAACAAAGCCGCTCTCTCCGCCAAGGCCGATGCCACCTGCTGGGTAATCGAGCACCTGCGCGGCCAGGCCGCCTACCGCCAGCAGCAGGCCAAGCGCCTCAGCGCTCTGGCCCGCAGCGATGCCGGCCGAGCCGATGCCCTGGAGGAGTCGCTGATCTTTGTCCTCACCCAGCTGCAGCCGGCAGCCACACGGTTCTCGTTCCCGAATCACGAGCTCAGCAGCCGCAAGTCCCAGGCGGTGGTGATCGACGACGAGGAGGCCCTCGATCCCGAGTGGCTCGCCGTCACCACCACCAGCAAGCCGGACAAGTCCGCCATCAAAGAGGCCCTCAAAGCGGGCCGCCATATCGAAGGCGCCCAGCTCCTCTCCCGCCGCTCCTGGCGCATCCACTGAGGGGGCAAGGCCCCCTTTCACGCGGGTCTGTTGCAGGAGCGGGCCCACGTCGCTCCTCCCAGAGCCCACACAGCCACCGATCACCCCATCGCCAGAGCCATGGATCTCTCCACCTACACCAGCGCCACGGCCTCTACGACACCCACGACACCGAGGCCCAGGGGCCACATCTGGTCCACGCGGCTCGCCAGCTGGGTGGTGCCGATCACCCGCAAGCCGGGCCGCCGACCTTCACCCGATCACATCCACTGCAGCGAGCCGCCCTGCTGGGTGCTGATCGAGCCCCTCGAGCCAGAAGTCGCTGCGCTGCCAAGCGCACCTCACGGTGCGACCAGTTGATCGCCTCATCTGCAATCACCACACACCTCACCAGTTCCCCACCTCAGCCCATCGCCGTCATGACCCGCACCTTCTCCACCGAGCAAATCACTGCCCTCGCCGCCCCGCTGGATCGCGCCAAGGTGCGCCAGCGGGAGCAGGGTCGCAGCTCCGTCAGCTATCTGGAGGGCTGGCAGGTAATCGCGGAAGCCAACCGGATCTTTGGCTTTGACGGCTGGCAGCGCGAAACCGTCGCCCTCCGCTGCGTCAACCAGAGCGAGCGCACCATCGGCCGGGAGCAGCGCCCCGGCTGGGGAGTCACCTACACCGCCCGCGTACGCATCACCGTCGGCGAGGGCACCGGTGCCCAGTTGATCCGCGAGGGCTGCGGCGCCGGCCACGGCATCGACGCTGACCTGGGCCAGGCCCATGAATCAGCCCTCAAGGAGGCCGAAACCGATGCCATGAAGCGGGCGCTGATGACCTTTGGCAATCCGTTCGGCCTCGCGCTCTACGACAAGCAGCAGCGGGAGGTGACCGGCGCTGCTGCGGCCGGCGGCGCTCGTCCCTCCAACCAGCCAGCGGCCCGGCCTACAGCGTTGCGGGTGGTGCCCACTGCGTCGGTTCCAGCTCTGCACCGAGCCCCGTCCGCGCAGGAGGGCCAGAGGGAGGCGACATCGAAAACCGAGCCACCCTCAACTGCGCCAGCACCGTCATCAGGCCTCGATCCCAGCCTGACCCCTCTCGATCCAGCCACGATCCGCCAGCTGCACGCCACCATCCGGGCCCTGCCCGTGCCGGTGCTTGAGGGCTTCAGCAAGGCCTTTCGCAAGCGCTTCCAGGTACCGCCAGATGCCCCCTCGATCGCCGATCGGATCTGCCAGCGGCGGCACCACGACTGGATCGAAGCGTTTCTGGTGTCGCACCGATCGGTGCACCCTGCGGGCCAACGCCAGGCGCTGGCGGCCTGAGCATCAGCGCTGCAGGAGCCAGCGCAGCAGCGACAGGCCGATGATCAGCCCGATGCCGGT
>CAIZNP010000125.1 GCA_903934375.1 uncultured Synechococcaceae cyanobacterium | reverse complement strand
TCAGGCCCTTGCGTGCGTTGACCGCCTTCCGGGGAATCCCGAATTCATGCCCATTCCAATTCCGGACAAGCCAGGCCAGCTGTTCGACAATGCCGACAGCTTCGCCATGGTCTTCGATGAGGCCTGGCAGCGCCAGCAGCGCAGCCCGGCCGCACGCGATCTGACGATCGAGGAGAAGCGTCGACAGGTGCTCGAGGCCTGTGCCGACCATCCGTTCATGGTCAACCAACCGGACATGGCGGCTCAGGTGGCCGATTTCCGCATCCGGCTGCTGGGTCTCTGAGGCGCTGGCTTGCCGGTAGGGATCTGCGGCACCCATAGGATCCGCCCGAACCCGCTTCCGGCGATGTCCACGCCTCTCGCCCGTCTGCTGCGCCAGCTCAGCGGCGGCTTCAGCAACCAGCAGCAGGCCTTCGAAAACCCGCCGCTCTACGCCCACATCCTGGTGAAGTTCCGGCCTCTGCCGCAGCTGGATCCGGGCTCGCTGCTGCTGGAGCAGTCGTACGCCATCAACCCAGCCGCTCCCTACCGCATCCGCGTGCTGCGGGCGGAACCCCAGGGTGACGGGCTGGTCATTCACAACCAGGCTCTGCACGACGATCAGCGCTTCTGGGGTGCGGTGGACGATGCAGGCAAGCGCGCGTCCATCCGCGCCGAGGATCTGCGCCCCCTGGAGGGTTGTGCCTACGTGGTGCACGAGACCTCCGCTGGTTTCAGCGGTGAGGTGGAGCCCGGCTGCCGTTGCCTGGTGGAGCGCAAGGGGGCCCTTTCCTATCTGGTGAGCAGCTTCGAGCTCACGGATCGGGGCATGCGCACGATCGATCGCGGCCACGATCCCACCAGCCATGAACAGCTCTGGGGGTCTCTGGCCGGGCCGTTCGAGTTTGAGCGCACGGATGACTACAGCCAAGAGCTGCCGCCCCACTGGCTGGGTGCGTGAGTTGTTGGCGGCGTTGCATGGGTGGCCCGCGCGAAAACCGTAAGTTCGGCACCGATTTCTCCCCATGCCATGGCATTGCCGCTGCTGGCCACGCGCCCCATCACCCAGAACGCCCGGGTGAACAACTTCGCCATCGGCAGCGATGAAGCGCCGCGCCCCCAGGTGACTGTGGACGAGCAGATCGAGCAGGCCTATCGCCAGATCTTCTTCCACGCCTTCAAGGTGGATCGCGAGCCGATGCTTGAGATGCAGCTGCGCAATGGCGATATCAGCGTGCGCGAGTTCGTGCGGGGTCTGCTGCTCTCGCGCAAGTTCCGGGAGGGCTTCTACCGCTGCAACAGCAACTACCGCGTGGTGGAGCAGGTGGTGGGCCGGGTCCTCGGCCGCGAGGTGCATGGCGACCAGGAGCGCATCGCCTGGTCGATCGTGATCGCCAACAAGGGTCTCGAGGGCCTGGTGGATGCGCTGCTCGACTCGCCGGAGTACCTGGAGAATTTCGGGGTCGACACCGTGCCCTTTCAGCGCTCACGGGTCCTGGCCGGCCATGCCCGGGCCGCGCTGCCCTTCAACCAGAAGGCGCCTCGCTACAACGCTTACTGGCGTGATGCCAGCGCCCGCCGCGCCCCCGCCAGCCCCTTCGCCGGTGGCGGCGCTCAGTTCAGCGGCGGTCAGATGTCGGCTGCCTGGGTGGGTGGACAGCCCCCCAAGCTGGCTCAGACCATCTGGCTTGCCGTGGCGGCCATCGGTGGCCTGGAACTTGTGCGCCTGGTGATCACCACCGCCGGCTCGATGCTGAGCACCGGTTCGGCCGGCTGAGCCGGGTCCCGGGAGCCGCTGCTCGTGGCTCCCGGGGCCCGGCGCTCCTTCTCGATCAGGCGCTCAGTTCATCCATGAACGGTTGCTCCTCCTCCTCTTCCGGGAAGGGGTTCAGCTCCAGTTCCAGCTCGGGCTCCTCTGAGGAGGGGCCGTCGCTATGGGGAGCAGCCGTGCGGATCCCCTCAGCCTCAAGGCCCAGCTGCCGATCCGGACGCCGCAGGGGCAGGGGCTGCACACGGCCATGGGCGGCGGTAGGGGCGGCGGCAGTGAGCAGATCCTCCAGGCGGGCGATCCGCTCTTCGGTGGCTGCCAGCAGCTCATCGGTTTCGCTGGTGTGATCCGCCTGGCTCAGCTCGCCCAGCTGCAGGGCGTGCAGCTGATCCTCCAGGCCCCCCAGCCGCTCCTCCAGCTCCAGCAGACGCAGAGTGAGCGTTTCGCCCACCTGGCTGAGGGCTTGCAGTTGTTCACTGAGCCGCTGCTGCAGTTCGCTGGCGGTGACGGCTGACATCCCAGTGCCTGTAAGGAGTTGCGCGGATGGTACCGTCGCTGGCAAGGCACGCCAGGTCCCTTGTTTGTAACGATTCTGAAAGGCGCCGGTGGATGGCAAACGAGCCCCATAGGATCCGGCTCTGGCACCAACAGCGCAGGTTGTCCCTCGGTGCGGCATCTGCCTCGGCGCGGCCATGCTCCTCCCCTGGCCCGCAAGCCCGCCCCCTGAAGTCCCATAACTCTCGCCAACGCTGCCTACCTGGGCATCGAGCGTCACACCAACAACCGCGTCAACGAAAACTGGATGTCCGCCTCGTCGGACGACAAAGCATCTGTGATCCCTGCTGGCTATCAGCAGGTTCTCGGCAACCAGTACGTGATGGCCAGTGAGCGCCTTGAAGGTCCGGAATCACTCTTGAAGCGCGGCAACCTGAGCGTGCGCAAGCTCGTGTGTCAGGTGGCCAAGAGCGGTCTGTATCGCAAGCGCTTCTTTGAGAGCAGCAATCCCTACCGCTTCATCGAGCTCAACTTCGAGCACCTGCTGGGCCACGCGCCCCAAAATACGGCAGAGATGCTGCACCACTTCACCATCCTGCAGGAGCAGGGCTACGACGCCGAGATCGACTCTTACTCGACAGCGTCGAGTATCAGGATCGTTTCGGTGAAGAGGATGTGGCCTATCTCCATGGCTGGCACCACTCCGTGGGTCAGCAGGGTCTGCAGTTCTCCTACATGCTGCAACTGGCCCGCGGTGCCGGCGCCTCCATCAAGGGCGACATCCTCAAGAACCAGTCCCGCCTGAATCCCGCGGTGCATGCCGAGAAGCCCATGCCCGTTGTGGCTCAGGGCTCCAATGCCGCCGGTTTCTGCAAGGTCGCCAGCGATGGCGTCACCCTTCAGGATGTGGGTTCTGGCGAAGAGGACCGCACCTTCCGGGTGGAGATCACCGGGTTCAACAACTTCCGCCTGCACAAGCGCAGCAATCGCGTGTGCTTCACCCCAGGGCCGACGGAAAGTCCGTCATAGGGGGGGCTGGTGCGGCCATGATGGTGCCGGTTTTGTCGGGACTGCTCCCGTCCGTTGGCCGACCCCGCTGCCACTGCTGATCTGATCGCCTTTCTTCAGGCCTTACCGGAGAGGCGGAAGCGCCGAGGGGTGCGTTATCCCCAGTGGCTGCTGTTGTTGATGGCGATCCTGGGCATCCTCAGCGGCTGCCGCAGCGCCAGGGATCTGGAGCGTTTTGCCAAACGGCATCACCAGGCATTCGGCTCCGCGCTGTTCTCTGGAGCACACAAGGCCCCTATGGGCCCCGCTTCGGGCTGTTTCGCAACCAGCTCTCATCCTGCAGAGGCCTTGCAGCGCAGGCGATCAGAGCCTGCCAATGACTGTTTGTTAAGCGCTGCTGATGGGGGCCATAGGTAGGGCCAACAATATATGGGCCAAGCGGTGAGGCGGACTTCGGCCTGCTCGCTCGATTTGGTGCCGTGATCCCCTGGTAGCTCGCGCTGCCGGCAGAGCGCGCATTCCCCTCTTCACCCTTGACCCAGTCGAGAACAGGAGCCTCCCCCCAATGTTTGACGCCTTCACAAAGGTTGTCGCCCAGGCTGATGCCCGTGGCGAATTCATCAACGCCGGTCAGCTCGACGCCCTCGCCGCCATGGTGGCCGAGAGTAATAAGCGTATGGATGCCGTGAACCGCATCACCTCGAACGCTTCCAGCATCGTCACCAACGCTGCCCGCAGTCTCTTCGAGGCCCAACCTGCCCTGACAGCGCCGGGTGGCAACGCCTACACCAGCCGCCGCATGGCTGCCTGCCTGCGCGACATGGAGATCATCCTCCGCTACGTCACTTACTCCGTGTTCAACGGCGACGCCTCCGTGCTGGAAGATCGCTGCCTGAATGGCCTGCGTGAGACCTATCTCGCCCTGGGCGTGCCCGGCGCTTCCGTTGCAGAAGGCGTCCGTAAGATGAAAGAATCCGCTATCTCGATCGCAAATGATCGCAACGGCATTACCGCCGGCGACTGCTCTGCACTGATGAGCGAGATCGGTACCTACTTCGATCGCGCTGCTGCGGCAGTAGCCTAAATTTTAAGCCCAAAGTAATTTTTTAGTCAGGTACTCCCATGAAGACCCCTCTCACCGAGGCTGTTTCAGCAGCTGATTCCCAAGGCCGCTTTCTGAGCAACACTGAGATCAACTCTGCATTCGGTCGATATAACCGTGCAAAGAGCGCCCTTGCAGCAGCAAAGGGATTAACAGCGAATGCGGACAGTCTTGTCAATGGTGCTGCACAAGCCGTTTACAGCAAGTTCCCTTACACCACCCAGATGCAGGGTGCCAATTACGCTGCTGATGCTCGTGGCAAAGCAAAATGCAGCCGTGATATTGGTTACTACCTGAGAATGGTTACGTATTGCCTCGTGGCTGGTGGCACTGGGCCGATGGATGAGTATCTGATTGCTGGCATTGATGAAATCAACCGCGCCTTTGAGCTGTCTCCTTCATGGTACGTTGAAGCTCTCAATTATATCAAGGCTAATCATGGACTTTCTGGCGAGCCAGCCACTGAAGCCAATAACTACTTGGACTATGCAATCAACGCCCTAGTTTGATTGCATGCAATCAATTGTTGCATTCTCGGGCTCCCCATGTGGGAGCCCTTTCTTTTGCAGGCCAGGACTTGAAGCTGCAGTTTATAAAAATAATAATGCAACTAGCTAGTGCAGCTCGGGCAAGAACGCATATCATTTGACCTAGTATTTGAGCAGTACTATTTGAGGACGGAGATTATTCTATTGGTTCATTCGATATCATGCTGATAAGCAAAGAAGCCTCCGCAGTTGTCTTTCCCTCATCTTTTCATGAACATGATGTTCCAGCAGCCCGAGCAGATCAAGTACTTAATAAACCAAGCAGGAGAGGGCGCAGAGATTGTATATAAGTCGGGAGACATGCGCCTTCGCATTGACCTTAGAAGTGACGATATCACCCTTTGGAGATCTCACTTTCTGACTCATTCTAGTGAAGCAAATCTTCTAGTTGCATGTGAAGATGGTGGCGGTGAACTAAAGCAAACGCGCCTCACATGGGTCGTAGGTTCTGCTATTCGGACTGCTTTCGTATCTGGAAAAAAAGAAGCTAAAACGCTCTTGGAAGCAATCGGTGTAGTGGCCGAGCTAGCCAGCCTTGCTTGCGATCGTTGCTATGGATTAGGTGCATCAACTATATGGGCATTCTACTTAGACCGCAAAGATGAATTGTCCGCAACTCCACTCGGCTCATGTTCATACTAACAGAAGCCGAATACAGAGCGGAGATTAACTCTCTTATCAAGCAAGCTAATGTATGCGGTCTTGGCTCAAGAGAGGCAATACCTATAAAAGCTCGAAGGATTATCAAGACTGCAGATGCAGCGCGAAGTGCGCTGAGTGTAAGTGAAATAGAGTATATCTCCTCTCTTTGTAAAAGCTCAGTAAACGCTGTTACCGAATTAATCGAGAAGTCGCCAAAGATGATCGCCAAAGCGAGCGCGTCACTTCTACGCAAGCAACCAGGATTGATAGCCCAAGGAGGAGAGCTTTTCCCTGAGCACAGAGCGGCGGCGTGTTGGAGAGACTGTGAGCAGTTTATGAGAGTGGTGACTTACGGGG
>CAIZNP010000124.1 GCA_903934375.1 uncultured Synechococcaceae cyanobacterium | reverse complement strand
TCGGCCAGATCGACCAGCGCCTGGGGCCACTGCTCTGCGCTCAGCGCCCAGGCCGCCTGGAAACACTCCGCCCACTCCTGGGGCTCATCCAGCCAGCGGTTGCGCTCGTTCGCAAAGGCGTCCTCCAGCTGGGGCGTGAGCCGAAACAGGTGGCAGGTGATCGGCCCGCCTGGAGTGGGCTGGATCGCCAGGGCCTCATCGCAGGCCAGCTGGGCCACCCGGAACCCGGCCCGGGTCTGCGCGAACGGCGAGGAGCGGGGGAAGCCCTGTTGGAACAGGAACTCCCCAGTGCCGGTCAGCACGCCACTGTTCCACCAGCCCAGCCGCTGGGTCTCGCCCAGGGCAGCCACCGCGAGGCGAAGCTTGAAGAGCTGGCGGAAGTCCAACGGCTGACGCGGGGTGCTGCTATCCAGACCCCAGGATGATGCCTCGATGGCGCAGCTGGCTATCGATTGGCGAAACCCTGCGGCACAAGGGGTTTGCTCGGCAGCCGTGGCTGCTACGGGATTATGCGTTGGGCGCATACTTTTGAGGGCGTCGGATAAGAAACCCCCTCACGCCACGGCCTCTTCTTCTGCTTCCTGCCCAGCTCCGACCATCTCCAACGCCTCCAGCAGAGCCCAATCCCCCCGGGCCACTGCCCGGAAGGCCCGGCGCTGGATCACCCGGAGCGTTGCTTTCCCTGCCGCAGGGGCCTGCAGCTCCTCCGGCAGCAGCAGCCACACCTGCTCTTGCATGCTCAGCTGTGGGGCCACCGGCACCAGGCCCTGCTCCTGCCACCAGTTCCTGGGGGCCAAGGCAGGGCAGATCGGCACCGCCACAGGCCGCAGGTGCAATTGCTCCAGCCAGGCCTGCGGGTCCTGCCAGACCCGCGAAGCGCGCTCCAGGTTGTCGATGCAGGGTTCCAGCTGCCCATGCAGCAGCGGCATGACCTGGGCAGCGGGGAGCAACACCTGCTCCTCCCATACGTCGGCCCAGCGCTGATGGGCCACCAGCTGCAGCGGCAAGGTCCCCAGCGGCAGCACCTTCACCCCCGGCCAGTGCGGCAGTTCTCCGCCTGCCAGTTCCTGTTCATGGCAGAGGGAGGAAACGATTGCTCCATCGATCACCCCCTGGGCCACCAGCGTTGCCCAGTCGCCGGCGGGGTGGAAGCACGGCGGCACCTGCAGAACCCCGGGCAGCCCATCGAGCAGCACCTGATGCAGCGCATCGGTAGCCAGCCGCAGGCGTCCATCCTCCAGGCGATGGGCCCTGCTGGCCAGACGCAGGAAACGCAGGCTGCTGCTCACCCCCCAGCGGCACACCTTGCGGGGCCCTCGCACGGGTTGGAGGCGGAACTGCTCGGCCAACTCCCAGTAGCTGCGGCTCACCGTGGTCTGGTGCATCGACAGGGAGCTGGCGGCGCGCATTTGGCTGCCGCTCACCTCCATCAGATCCAGCACGTGCAGGTTCAGCAGCATCTCGGGCGGCCTATAGGCCTTGCGTCGCCGCCGCGGGGGCGGCACAACGGCAGCAGAGAGCTGGATTGGCACGGCAGCGCGGCAGCAGAACGGGGCAATCAGCCTTGCTCCTTTCCATGCCCCGTCCACCCTTCCTCCAGCGAAGAACCCAGCCCGCTGAAACCCCCTGCCAGCACTGAGCCGGCTACTCCGGTTGGTTGGCGGCTGTTGCCGCGGGCCACCAGGGCCAGCAACCTGCAGCAATGGAGCCCCTGCGCTGTCACCTACTGATCGGCCCGCCCGCCAGTGGCAAGAGCACCACTGCGGCGGCTCTCGCCCCTTTGCTTGCAGGGCCTGAGGGGCAACCGGCGGTGGTGCTCTCCACCGATGCGATCCGCGCTGAGGTGTTCGGCGATCCGGCGGTACAGGGCCCCTGGCCGTCGATCCAACAGCGCCTGCATGAGCGGCTGATCGGCGCGGTGGCGGCCGGCATGCCGGTGATCGTGGATGCGACCCACGCCGAGCGGCCCTGGCGGCTGGCGATCACCCAGCACCTGGCCTTGCCGCGGCCGGTGGAGTGGATCGGCTGGTGGCTGTTCACACCGCTGAGCACGTGCCTGCGCTGGAACGCCAAGCGGGAGCGGCCCGTGCCCACGCCGGTGATCCGGCACATGGCCGCCAGCCTGGCGGATGAGGCCTTCGGGCCGGGGCGGGCGGAGGGCTTTGCCTCGGTGGTGGCGGTGCAGCCCACCCATCAAGGCGATCTCACCGGCTTCCTCCGCAGTGAGCTCTCGCGCCTCAACCGCCGCATCAGCGCCGCCTGCAACCGCCAGCAGCAGCTGCAGCTGCACGGCCATTCCCGCCTGCTGGATCTCGAGCGGCTGGTCTACTTGCTCAAGCTGCTGGCCGATCATCCCGATCTGGCGACGACCGACCAGGGCAGCCGCGAGGCCCTGGAAACACTCGTCTCACCGTTGCCCGGGGGTGATCTGGCCGAGCGGGCGGCAGCGCTGCTGCGCACACTCCATGGGGTCTGCTATGGCGATGTCGACGCCGTGCGCCGCGATCTGACCTGGCTGGAGGGCCAGGGGTTCTTCTCCACCACCTCCGTGACCACGGCCATTCAGCCCCTGCCGCTGCTGGAGGCCCCTGGTGGCGATCAGGCTCCCCGCAGCGGCGGCGTCCATGGCGGCCATCCGCCGATGGCTGACGCGGCGGTGTTCGTGCGGGTGATGACGCTGCTGCGCCATCTGCTGCAGACGCCCTTTGACCGGCCGGCGGAGGGTCCGGGGGCGATGGCGATGCAGCGGCACCTGCTGGAGCGGCTTGCTGAGATCCCCGGCGGCCATGGCCCCGGTGAGCTGGCGACGCTGCGCAAGGACATCGAGAAGACGCTCACTCCCTATGGCTTTCGGCCGCACCACGACAACCCGCGCCACGGCTACTGCCTCGGCACTGCCCTGCTGCCTGCGCCGCGGCTGGTGGAGATCCACGGGGTGGTGCAGCACGTGGCCCAGCGGCTGGGAGATCCGACTGCTCTCGATCTACTGAGTGAGCTGGAGGAACGCCTGGCCTGGGGCGGCATCGCGGTGACGGCCGCGCCGCCGCTGCGCACCGTTCTTGATGGCGCCCATCCCGGTGTGGAGAGCCTGCAGCGGGGCACGCTGGCGGAACCGGGCCAGGCCGAACAGATCGAGACAGCGATCCTTGAGCACCGCCGCGTGCTGCTGCTGCGCCAGGGCGCATCCCCCGATCAGGGGAAAGGGGAAGAGATCCGCGTGTGGCCGCTGCAGCTGGTGTTCGCCGGTGGGCTGTGGCATCTGGGCTGGGAGGCCGATGCGATCGGCCGGCTCCATGGGCTGCTGCAGAGCGAGCGGCTGGAGCGGCTGGTGTTCCTCCAGGCCGAGGCCCGCGGCCGCCGCAACGCCAGCGAGCACCAACTGGCGATCAGCCGCCTGCAGCGGCTGCTGCATCACTGCGGCGGCATCGAGCTGGGCGATGACCTCCAGGCCCAGGACGGGCTCTGCCAGCCCAGCGCTGAGCAGCGGCGCCGCCAGCTGCAGACCCTGCGCTGCTCCTGCAAGAGCGAGGCCTACGCCGCCATTCGCCAGGGGCAGCTTCCCTTCCCCCTCGATCAGATCCGGCTTGAACGGCCGGCCAAGCAAGCGAAGCTCACGGCTGCAGCCAAGGGCACCACAGCGGACTGGGTGCATCCGGCCCTGGCGCGGGTGCTGACGCCCAACCCGATCGGCGACAGCCATCCCCATCCGCTGGAGATCGACCTGCCGCCCTGGATCCTGGCCCGCGGCCTCGCCCTGCGCCGCTGGCTTTTCTCCCACGGCAGCGCCTTGCGCATCGAGGCACCGGAGGCGCTGCGGCAGGAACAACAGGGCCAGGCACTGGAGATGCTGGCGTTGGGTCAGCGACGCCCCGGCAGCTGATGGACTGCTGGCTTCACTCCTCGTCGTCGGGGCTGCCCAGGGGGATGAGCTTGATCTGCTTGCGGCCGAGCTTGATCTCGAACTCATCGCCTGGCTGCAAACCCAGCTGGGCGGTGTAGGCCTTGCCGACCATCAGGTTGCCGTTGAACTGGATCTTGGTCACGTAGCTGAGGCTGCGGCCACCCTTGCCGCGGCCTTTGCCGCCCTCACCAAAGCTGAGGCCCTTGGCCTCCAGCAGGGCTTCATAGAAGGCGGTGAAGTTGAGGCGTTCGGTGCCGTCCTTCTTGGTGCTCAGATAGCCACAGCTGCGCACCAGATCGGACTTGGATACATCTCCGAGTTCCTTGAGCTTGGCCAGCAGGTCTGATCCAGTGAGCATGGATTGATCGCTGATTTCGGCTTCAGGGTAAGGAGTGTGCCGCTTCTGGGAAGAGCCTCCAAGCTCCACTCTGTGGGGGAACTTCCCGACTTGCCTCTGCTCACCTGAAGCGGTACCCGTGAATCGCGGGCTACGTGAGCAGTTCATCACCGCAGCGATTCGCAGGCCTCCCCGTCTCTGTTGCTGTCGAGGTAGGTGTGCCCCTGGCGCAGCAACTCCTGGGCGCGGGCATAGGAGCCGATCTCCTTGCAGCTGTAGCGGCGGCCACCGGGAGTGG
>CAIZNP010000123.1 GCA_903934375.1 uncultured Synechococcaceae cyanobacterium | reverse complement strand
TCGGGAGCGCAGCAGCCTCAGCGGCCCCATCGACCTGCGCCTGGAGAGCCGGCCCACGCCACTGTTCCCGATGCTGCTGGGGGGGTCCGTGGCGGCCCTGGTGATCACCGCCATCGGCGCCGCGGCACTGGTGAAGGTTGATCAGGTTGTGCCGGTGGAGGGCACCCTGCGCACCCTGCGCTCCACCCAGGACCTCAAGGTTGATCAGCCCGGTGTGGTCACCGAGGTGCTGGTCAAGGATGGGCAGCTGGTGGCCAAGGGGGCCGCCCTCGTGGGCCTGGACACCACGATCCTCGAAGGCCGCAAGCAGGCCCTGGCGACCCAGAGCCAGCAGATCACCACCAGCCGCCGCGCCGAGGTGCAGCGCCTCAATGGCGCCCTGGCCCAGCTGGATTCCACCGAAACGGGCCTGCGCAGCCAGATCGCCATCAACCGCCAGCAGCTCGAATCCCTGCGGGCCCTGGAACGCCAGGGGGCCGCCTCCCGCTTCCAGCTCTTCGACTACGAGAAAACCCAGGCCCAGCTCGAGGCCCAGCTGCGCCAGAACAACGATGAGCGCACCAAGCTGCGGGCTGAATCGCTGCAGACGCAGGCCGAACTGGCCCGGGCCGAGGCCGAGAACCAAGCCAGCGCCGTGGAGAACCGCGAGCAGCTGCAGCGGGTGGTGCTGCGGGCGCCCGTGGCCGGCACGATCCTCAACCTCAAGGCCAAGACCAGCCAGGTGGTGGGGGCCGGCGAGGTGCTGCTGCAGCTGGTGCCCACCGACAGCCTTCAGGCCCAGACCTTCATCGCCAACCAGGACCTCGCCTTCGTGCGCCCGGGCCAGCGGGCCGACCTCGCCTTCGCCGCCTACGACCGCAACAAATACGGCACGATGCCCGGTTTCGTGACCACGATCGGCACCGACGCCCTGCCGCCGGATGAGACCTTCAACTACCCCCGTTTCCCGATCAACGTGAGGCTCTCGCGGCAGTACGTGGAAGCCGATGGCAAGCGCTTCCAGCTCCAGGCCGGCATGGCGCTCACCGCCGATCTCCACCTCGACCGGCGCACCGTGCTGGAACTGTTCACGAGCTCCTTCGTCCGCAACGCCAACGCCGTGCGCACCATCCGCTGAGGCCCCCGTGCGGGTGCTCCTGATCCACCAGAACTTCCCCGGCCAGTTCCGCCACCTCGCCCCAGCCCTGGCCGCCGCAGGCCACGAGGTGGTCGCCTGCGGCAACCGGGGCGATCGGGCCTTCCCCGGCCTCCGGCTGCTCAATGCCGGCGGCAGCGTGGGGGAGGAGCTCCGCCAGCCCAGCGCCGAGGCCCGCTGCCAGCGCCAGTTCGCGCAGGGGCGGCGGGTGGCCCGCCAGCTCCACAGCCTGGCGGATGAGGGATGGTGCCCCGATGTGGTGGTGGGCCACCCCTTCTGGGGCGATCTGCTCTTCCTCGACGACGTCTTTCCCCAGGTGCCCCTGGTGGCACTGATGGAGCTCGATCTGCTGGGGCTGCCGGCGCAGGAGCAGGGGGTGCCCCGCGCCTCCGGACCGGGCCTGCTGCAGTGGACCACCCTGCAGGCGGCCCGTCGGATGGCGGCCGGGCTCACCGCCACCCGCTTCCAGCGGAGCACCTTTCCCGCCTGGCTGCGGGGCCGCATCGCCGTGATCCATGAGGGCGTAGACCTGCAGCGCTGCCGGCCCGCCCCGGTGAGCAGCCTGCAGCTGCCCGATGGCACCCGGCTGCACCCCGGCGAGCCGCTGATCAGCTTCGCCTGCCGCAGCCTTGAGCCCCTGCGGGGCTTCCCCACGTTTCTGCGATCCCTGCCGGCG
This sequence comes from uncultured Synechococcaceae cyanobacterium, assembly GCA_903934375.1. Lineage (GTDB taxonomy): Bacteria > Cyanobacteriota > Cyanobacteriia > PCC-6307 > Cyanobiaceae > Vulcanococcus. The sequence continues at coordinate 8,545 of CAIZNP010000123.1, read as the reverse complement.
CTGCTGGAGCGGCACCCCAGCGTTCGGGTGGTGATCTGCGGCGAAGACCGCAGCGCCTACGGCCCCGCCCCGGAAGGCGGCAGCTGGCTGCGGCAGCTGCAGGCGGAACTGGGGGATCGCCTCGATCCATGCCGCGTGCATTTCACCGGCCTGCTCCCCCACGCCGCCCTGCTCGATCTGTTCCGGCTCAGCTGGGCCCATGTGTATCTCACGGCCCCCTACGTGCTCAGCTGGAGCCTGCTGGAGGCCATGGCCTGTGGCGCCCTGGTGGTGGGCTCCCGCACGGCGCCCGTGCAGGAGGTGATTGAGCACGGCGTTGAAGGGTTGCTGGTGCCGTTCGACCAGCCCGGGGAGCTGGCCGCCACCCTGCTGCGGGTTCTCGCCCAGCCCGCCGCCTTCGCCCACCTGCGCCTGGGGGCCCGCCGCCGCATCGCCCGCGAGTTCGATCACCGCGCCTGCCTGGCGCGCCAGATCGCGCTGCTCGGCGCCGTGGCCCGCGGCATCGATCCCTTCAGCGGCCCGATGCTCGCCGATCAGCCGGCTGCTGAGCCAGAAGCCCATGGCTGAGATCGATCCGCGGCGGATCTGGTGGGAGCAGGCCCGTTCGGCCCTCGCCGAGCAGAACTGGCCTCTGCTGGAGGGCACGCTGCTGCGGCTGCTCGAGGCGGCGCCGGGCCAAGCCGGCTATCTCGATCTGCTGGGCCACGCCCTGCTGATGCAGGGCAACTACACCCGCTGCCGCGATGTGCTGGAGGAGGCGCTCCGCTGCGGCAGCACCAGCTTCTGGACGCCCCACAAGCTCGGCGATGCCCACCGGGGGCTGCAGCGTGCCGCCGCCGCCATCCCCGCCTACGAGCAGGCCCTGCGCTGGGGCAGCGACAGCCCGATCACCGTGCGCAACCTGCTGGAGGTGCTCCATGGCGAGGCGGTGGCCTCCGCCCTGGCCCGCCTGGAGGCGTTTGCGGCAGGCAGCCCGCCACCGTGGACCTGGTCGGATCCGCCCGCCTGGCTGCGCGGGGCCTGCGATGCCGCCACCCGCGTCCAGGGAGAGAGCCTGGCCGCCTGGCTGTGCGCGCGCGGTTGCCCCGATGGGCCGGTGCGTGCCGTGGTCTGGCAGGAGAGCCTGCACCGGCTGGAGATCCCCGCCACCCTGCGCCTGCTGGAGGCCAGCGACGGCGCGCTGGAGAGCGCCCTCGCCCAGCGGCTCCAGCGCCTACTCCAACGGCCGTAGGGGGTTGCTCTGCGGCAGGGCCAGCAGCAGCTCAGCCCGCCCAGGCTGGCGCAGCAGGCAGCCCAGCCGCTGGCGCACCACCCCCGCAAGCACATCCGGTGCCAGGCGTTCCTGCGCGGCCGCCCGGCCCGCGAGGGCCAGGCGGCGGTGGTGCTCGCCATCCAGCGCCAGCCGCCGCAGAGCCGCCGCCGCCGCGTCGAGATCGGGCTCGGCCCATAGCCAGCCCTCGCGGTAGTCGCCTTCGGTGCGGGCGATCGCCACCCGGCGGTAGGGCACCAGTTCGGCGCTGCCCGGCGCCATGAAATCGAGGTTGCCGGAGTATCCCGTGGCCACCACCGGCAGCCCCCCGGCCATCGCCTCCGCCAGGGTGAGCCCGAAGCCCTCGGCCCGGTGCAGGCTCAGCAGCGCATCCGCCTCGCTGTAGAGGCCATCCAGCTGCTCGAGGGGCAGATGGCCGTCGAGCACCTGGATGCGGGGATCGGCGCGGGCCTGCTGGCGCAGCTGCTCCGCCGCATCGGGAAACTGGCTGCCGCTGGATAGTTTCAGCACAAGCCGGGCGGGCGGAAGGCCCGAGCCATCGCCCGTTGCGGTCTGCGACGCCAGGGGGAAGGCGCGCTGGAACGCTTCGATCGCCCCCCCTGGGTTCTTGCGCCCCAGCGTGCTCCAGAAATCGAAGGCGAACAGCACCGTGAACGGCGAGCCCTGCTCGCGACTCGGCCGGGCCAGTCGCCGCTGGGCCAGGCGATCGGCACGCCCCCAGTCGATCAGGTGCGGCAGGGCGGAGACCGGCACGGGGCTGCGCAGGGCCAGGGCCTGGGCCGTGAACGTGGAGGGGCACCACAGCTGGTCGAGGCCGGCGAAGCCGAACTCCCAGCCGCTGGGGAAGGCCTCCAGTTCCCAGGCCCAGTAGCCGATCCGCAGCGGTGCCGTCAGCTCCAGCCGCTCCATCAGTCCATCGGTCTGGCGCAGCACGTTGGGGTTGGTGTGCAGCAGATCGATCGCCGCCGGTTCCGGCTCCGCGGCGGCGGGCACCGGCTGGTCGTTCACATGGGTGGCCAGGGGCAGGTCGCGCCATTGCACCCGCAGCCCGGCCGCCTCCAGCGCCCTTGCGGTGCAGCGGGCCCCCTCCCCCAGCCCGAAGCCCCCGCTCAGGTGGCCCCATAGGTTGATGGTGAGCGCGATCGCCGGAACCCCCACTCAGGCGATCATGGCATCGTTGCCCTGCGGTGCTGTGTGGCGACCGATCTGATCAACACCGCCGCCGGCAACCCCGCCGCCGGCAACCCCGCCGCCGGCAATGCCGACCACTGGTACCGCCAGGGTGCAGAGGCCCTGGAGTGCGGCTCCCTGGAGCTGGCATCAGAAGCCTTCTGGCGCTGCCTGGCACTGGATGCCAGCCATGCCAGCGCCCTGCACCTGCTCGGCAAGGTGCGTGCGCGCCAGGGCCAGCTGGAGGCGGCCCTGGCGTTGCAGCTGGGCAGCTGGCGGCAGGACCCGGCCCTGGGCTGGAACGCGTTCGCCGCCGCCGAGCTGCTGGGCGGCCAGGGTCGCTGGGGCGAGGCGGCCGCCGCCTTCCGGGCGGCCCTGCAGGCCCTGCCGGCGGAGACCTGGATCGACGCCCTGCAGCGTGAGGCCGAGGGCATGGGGGTGTTCGGCGGCGAGCGCCTGGCGGCGGGATTGAGCGAGGCGGCCTATCGCATCTGGTGCCGCTGCTTCGAGCCCCCATTGCAGCGGCCCAACGCCCCCCTCGGTGCCCCCCTCGGTGCCCTGGATGGTTGGCTGATCGACCGCGCTGCCGATGCCGTTCTGCGGCCCGGGGCCCAGGAGTGGCTGGCGACCTGGTTGGCTGCCCACCCCGACGGCAGCGAGACAGGCGCCGATCTTCTCTACCCCGATGAGGACCGGCTGGCTGCGGATGGTCAGCGCTCGGATCCCTGGTTCAAATCCGGCTGGGTGCCCGAGAGCTTCTGGAGCACCCCCTGGCTGGGGGGGTGCGCCTTCTGGCGCCGCGACTGGCTGCGGCAGCAGGGGCTCACGCCTCCGCCCCCGGCGGCCGATCCGCTGGCCCGCTGGCGCTGGCAGCTGGCAGCCCTGGAGTGCGGGCCTCGCATCGCCGCCCTGGATGCCGTTCTGGTCCACCGCCGCACCGCCAGCCCTGCGGCCTCATGGGATGCCAGCCCGCAGGCGGCGGTTCTGCTGGCCGCTCATCTCCGCAGCATCGGCGAGGGGGCTGTAGCCGTGGAACCGCAGCCACCGGGCGGTTTTCGTCTCACCTGGGCCGCTCCCCGATCCTGCCGCCTGAGCGTGGTGGTGCTCACGCGCGATCGACCCGATCTGCTGGGGCCCTGCCTGGCCAGCATCGAGGCCTGCCGGGGCGATCTGGATCTGGAGTGGATCGTGGTCGACAACGGCTCCCGCCAGGAGGCCACCGCTGCCCTTCTGGCGCACTGGCGCCAGCGCCCCGGCAGCCGCTTCCAGGTGCTGCCGCTGGATCAACCCTTCAACTGGAGCCTGCTCAACAATCGAGCCGCCCGGGAGGTCTGCGGTGATCTGCTGCTCTTCCTCAACAACGATGTGGAGGCTCTGTCTCCGGCGGATCCCGGCTGGCTGCGGGCCATGGCCGCCCAGGCCCTGCGCCCCGGCATCGGTTGTGTGGGCGCTCGCCTGCTCTATCCCGACGGCACGATCCAGCACGCCGGCCTGCTGCCCCCCATGGGGCGCGGCTGCGAGCATCCCTACCGCGGCCTGCCCGCCGCCACCTCCGTCCACCGCGGCCGCTCCCGCTTTCTCAGCGGCTGGCCGGCGGTCACCGGCGCCTGCCTGCTGGTGCGCCATTCCCTCTGGTGGGCCGCTGGTGGCTTCGATCCCGCCTTTCCGGTGGAGGGCAACGACGTGGACTTCTGCCTGCGGTTGGGTCGAGCGGGTTTTCGCCATGTGGTCTGTCCCGAGGCCACGCTGCGGCACCATGAGGCAGCCAGCCGCTCCACTGCGCTCAGCGCCACCTGGGGCCCGGCACAGTCGCTGCTCATGCGCCGCTGGCCTGGGGCCATGGCCAGCGCCAGCCCCTGGTGGCCTGCCGCCTCCGACCTCGACACCACCGACGGTCGGCCCAGGGAGCTGGGTGGACGGGGCTGGCGCTAACGGCCGGAGTCCCGCTGCTCCAGCCGGTCGAGGAACAGCCGGAACTCCTCGGTGAGGAGCGCAAGCTCATCGATGGCATCGAGACGCTCGTGGGGGCTGAGGGGCGGCCGCTCCGGCCAGAGGCTCGCGGCGGCAGCCCGCCGTTCCGCCAGCATGGCCTGGCTTTCGACTGCCTCCAGGGCCTGGCGGAACAGGCCGGTGCTGCGGGGATCCTGCGCTTCCTGCAGGGCCAGTGCCTGCCGCAGCGCCATCCTGGCCGCTGCCAGGTCCCCCTGGGCGATCTGCAGCTGGCCGATTTCATACCAGCACCAGGAGAACTCGGGCGCCAGCGCCGCGCAGCGTTGCTGGGCCTGCAGCGCCTCGGCCCGCCGGCCCATGCGCGCCAAGGTGCGGCCATGGATGTGATGGCTGTAGGCGAAATCGCCGCGGCCCTGCACAGAGCGGGTGCTGAGGGCCAGGGCCTGGCGCAGATCTCCCACCTCCAGGCTGGCTTTACCAGCCAGATAGCAGACGTGCGCTTCCAGGGGTGTCCCCCGCGGCAGCCGCGGCAGCTGCTCCAGCATGATCTGCTGGAGTTCCTGCCAATTCCCCTCCGCCTCCAGCAAACTGGCGAGAGTGCGCAGCAAGGATTCGTCCCCCGGCAGGGCCCGTAGCCCTTCCAGCAGGGTCTGTTTCTTCACTGCGTGCCAATACGGGCGTCACCATTGTCCTGTGAACTGCCAGGAGGTGACAACCAAGGTGACCCCCTCCGATCAGCCTCCCCTGGCATACCCCGACCACGGATCCGACCCATCCCATGCGTCTTCCTCCGCTGTGGCGGGGGGGCCGTTCGAGACCCTCTGGATCTATGGGTTGCCCGGCAGCCACCTCGGCCTGCGGCGCTCCGCCGGAGCCCCGGCCCTGGACACCCTGGTGGGCGGCTATCAGGACAGGGACGACTGGCGTGCCTGGATCTTCTACGGCCCACCGGATCAGGCCCTGGCGGAACTGGCGGATCAGGGCTCCTGGCCGGAAGGGGAGGCAGCGGCCCTGACTGCCTGGCAGCAGTCCATGGAGCTGGCGGTTCAGATCAAGCGCCTGGGGCGGCAGCGGTTGCATCTGGTGAATCTCGGCCGCTCCACCCCCGCCCTGGAGGAAGCCCTGCGCAGGGATCTGCCCGAACTCGAGCAGGATGTGCGCCGTCGCCGTTCCTCCCAGGTCAGCAGCCTCCCGGACGACGTGCTGCGGGCCACCACCCATGCCCTGCTCCAGCTGCGTCCGGCCCTTCTGAACGCCTACCTCGATCTCGAGAGCTGGGCCGACCGCTACGGCCGCGACGGCGACGGGGCCCTCTGGCGCGAGAGCCGCGATGGCCGCGATCTACTCCAGGCCCTGCGTCGCTGGGATGCCCATCACGGCGCCCTCGGCGACCGCAACTCTCGGCTGGAGGATCTGGAGCGCAAACTGAGCCGCGATCGCGAGGAGCGCGACCTGTTGCTGACCCAGCTCCATCAGCTCGAACTGGAGCTCGACCACTACGTGGCCGAGCACGAACGCCTGGCGGGCCTGGTGGGCTCCATCGAGACACAGATGCTGCGGGCCCGTGGGCTGCTCAGCAGGCTGGACAAGGCCACCCCGCTGCGGGCCTCGGGCGGAGGCGGCTGATTGGCTGACAGCGGCACCCTCGGCATCTGGGTCGATCTGGACTGGCTGCTGGGCCTACCCCTGGAGGGCCCAGCCCTGAGCACCCTGTGGGCGGCTGTGCGCGCTCAGCTGGCGGTCGATGCTCAGCCCTCCCCCGGGGCCGAGCAGGTGCAGGCGGCCCTTGAGGAGGCCCTGGCCCGACAGGAGCTGTTCACGGTGCGCCAGATCTGCCTGGGGGGCGACTGGTTCGAGGGACTCCGGAGGCTGGAGGGGCTGCTCGAGGATGCGGCCATTCCGCTGGGAGCTGCGGAGCTCACGGCGCAGGTGCTGGCGGAACTCATGCTCGAGCTGCACCAACACCTCATCGATCACGACGCGTCGGCCTGTTCGTTTGATGAGGATCAGCGGGCCGACCTGCTGTGGTGGGCCCATCGATTCCTGGGCCGCCTGCAGCCCATGCCGGGGCCCAGACCGTCGCGGCTGCCGGTGGTGATCGAGCAGATCAGCCGCTACGGGGCCCTCGCCTGGATGGAGCGGGACGGTCGCCAGGCCCGCAGGCGCGCCGTTGAGCTGCTCGTCCGGATGTGCACGGTCAACCCTGAGGCTCATCCCTGGGGTCTGCCCGCCATCCGGGAGCGGCTGTCGGCGGAGGTTCAGGAGCAGGCCTCTTCCGGTGAGCCTGCCGGTCACGAGGGGTTGGAGCTTCTGCTGCGCTGGTGCGAGGCCCTTGGGGATCTTGATCCGCCCGGGACCCCATCCCAGGAGGTGCTGCGCCAGGCCCTGCTCCGGGGCCGGCTCAGCCTCGATCTACTGCGCGGCGGGGGAGAGTGATCCATGGGCCTGGCGGTGTGGCTGCAGCTGGATCGGTTGATGGCGCTCCCACTCGATGCGGTGGCCCGTGCCACCCTCGCCCGTGAGCTTCTGGCCCTGATGCCCCCCGATGGAGTGGCTTCCGGCCACGATCAGTTGCGCGAATCCCTGGAGCTGCAGTTGTTCGAAGACGAACTGGATCGCTGCCGCCGGCTCGGGCAGGCCGGAGAGTGGCTGGAGGCGCTGCAGCGCATGGAGGCCCTGCTGCCGGATCTGGAGCGATGGGCAACGGCTGACGCCTCTGCCGTCCTGCTTGAACTGGTCGTGATGATTCACCGGGCGACGGTGATCGAGCCAGGCTCCATCCCCAGCGAGGACCGGCTTGAACTCTTGTGGCTCACCCGGCGCTGGCTGAAACGCCTGGATGGCCTGGGGGTTTCCGCCCCCGACTGGTTCCCGACGATGCGCGAGCAGCTCTGCTGCGAAGGGGCGATCGGCTGGCTGGATCGGGTGCGATCCCTTTCAGACCCCCATGCCAGGGCTGAAGCCCTTCGCCGTTCCCACACCCTGCTCGATGATCTGGCCGCCTGGATGGTCCCGTGTCCGGACTGGATCGCACCGAATCTGCTGGAGGGTCTTCGTTCCGCTTGCGAGCTCGACAGCCAGCCCTTTCATCCCCTGGCCGAGCGGGTGGACTGGGCCCGGACCCTGGCGCGGCTTGCTCCCGAGAGTTCCGAACGGGAACGGCTGGAGGGCCTGCTCCAGCCGGCCCTGGCGGCGATCGAGGTGGGCCGGGCCTTGCGGCTACCGGCCTTCCCGCCCCCTTCAGTCGGTCGCTGAGCCGGAGTCAGTCGCTGAACTGGCTGCCTTCACGCCAACACCTGAGCCAGGCTGGCATCGATCACGCTGCCCAGCAGCTCCTCGAGGTCGCTGTCGCTGGCGCCGAATTTCCTGGCCTGCAGGAGTTCCAGGGCTGCCTGCTGCTGCGCCTGCATCCGCAGGGCGCTGGACCCCTCCACCTGCAGGAGGTCACGGGCGCGGGCGAGGGCATCGGCGCAGGCCCGTGGATCGCCAGGGAAGCTGGGGGGGGCGCTCGCAGAATCGCTGAAGGTATCGCTCAAGGAATCGCTGAAAGAACCGCTCAAGGAATCGCTCACGGAATCGCTCCTGGGGCCTCTTCCGGAGGGTAGGGCGAAGGCTGTGGCCCTGGCCCTATGTGCGGATCCAGTCGGTGCTGCCCGTGGGTCTGTCGATCAGCTCGATCCCCTGGCGCCGTAGCTCGTCGCGCAGGCCATCGGCGGTGGCGTAATCCCGGGCGGCCTTGGCGCAGCGGCGCTGATCGATCAGCTCCTGGATCCGCTCGTCGCTCGGGCCCGGATGGTTGACGTTGCCCTGGGTGGCAGCCAGGGTTTCGCTGTTGAGGCCGAGCACGCCGGCCAGCTCCACCAGCAGCCGCCAGCGTCGATCCAGCCCACCATCGGCGGCACCGCTGGCATCGCCACGCTCCAGTCGGTTGGCGAGCGCCCGCAGGGGGCGGGCCAGGTCGAACAGCACCGCCAGGGCGGCGGAGGTGTTGAGGTCGTCGTCCATGGCCCTGGCGAAGGCATCGCGACGCTCGTTGAGCTCCTTCTCCAGACCAGCATCAGCATGGCTGTCGCTCCAACCCAGGGGCACCCCCACGCCCAGGGCGGCGTTGAGCCCCCTCCAGCCGGTGGCGGCGGCCTCAAGCGCCTCGGCCGT
>CAIZNP010000122.1 GCA_903934375.1 uncultured Synechococcaceae cyanobacterium | reverse complement strand
TCTCGATGGCAGCACCCAGCTGCTCGGCCTGCTGGACAGCGTCTGATGCCTGCTCTGGATACCGAGCCCCGTACTGATCCGACGCTGCTTCCAGGGCGTCGCAGAGGGCTCTGAAGGCTTGGGAGGAAGGGTGGCTCTCAACCGAACCATGCCCTGGTGCAGATCCAGCGAGACCTTGTAGCCCCGATCACGCAGCGCACGGTTCTGACGCTCCAGCCAGCCGTCCTGTTCACGCTTGGTTTTGCTTGCCCCTGGCACCGGTAGTCAATTGCCTAATCCGTTGCCTAATCCTGGCAGTTTTTAGGCAATTCCGGGAGCCTTGCCTAGCAGCCACACCAGCTGGGCCTCAAGCAGCCAGATGGCCAGATCAACTGCAGGGCAGTCAGTCTCAGGGATGGGAGCAGGGGGGCTTGAACCCCCACAACGTTGCCGTCTGCGGATTTTAAGTCCGCTGCGTCTACCAATTCCGCCATGCTCCCGCGCGCGACAGGGGTTTCCCCGCATCCCGGCAGGCCATCCTAGATTCGATCAACGATCTGGACCGCCGCCGTGGCCCTGCCTGGGTTCCTCAGCTCCATCTCAACGGACACCCTGCTGGTGCTCGGGGCCTACGTCGCCCTCGCCGGTGCGTATCTGGTGGTGGTCCCCCTGGCGCTGATCGCCTGGATGTCACGCCGCTGGACCGTGATGGGCAAGATCGAGCGCACGGGCATCTATGGCCTGGTGTTTCTGTTCTTTCCCGGCCTGATCCTGTTCGCCCCGTTCATCAACCTCCGCCTGCAGGGCCAGGGCGAGGTGGCGTGAGCGACGGCACTTCACCCGGCGGCCAGAGCAGCAGCAGTAGCAACAGCACAAGCAGCACACAACGACTCACCCGCGGCGGCGCCCTGCTGGCCGGTGCGGCCGTGTTCGCCATCGGCGGCCTCGGCTACTGGGCCTTTCAGGCAGCAGGCTTCGAAGGCTTCAGCGCCGGCATCGCCGCCCAGGCCCTGCTCGTGGCGATCGTGCTGGTGTGGACCGGCTCCTACCTGTTCCGGGTGGTGAGCGGCAACATGACCTACATGGAGCAGCGGCGCCGCTACCGCTCCACCTACGACGCCGCCACCGACGACGAACTGCAGAAGCGCTTCGACGCCCTCAGCCCGGACGAGCAGGAGAAGCTGCTGCGTGAACTCGGCCAGCTGCAGGACAGCAGCGAGCTCTGAGGCCGCCGTGCCCGGCTGCTGCCCGCTGACCCCATAGGCTCAGCGCAGATCCCGCGCTGCCGTGACCACCAGCATCCCGATCCAGCGCACGCCGATCCAGCAACGGTTCAGCCAGCTGCAGGCCGAGGGCCGCTGCGCGCTGATGCCCTTCCTGATGGCGGGCGATCCCGATCTGGAGCGCACCCGTGCTGCCCTGCTGGCCCTGCAGGCCGCCGGCGCCGACCTGATTGAACTGGGCATTCCCTATAGCGATCCCCTGGCTGATGGTCCGGTGATCCAGGCGGCCGCCAGCCGCGCCCTCGCCTCCGCCACCACCCCCGGCAAGGTGCTGGAGATGCTCGCCAGCCTCCGGGGTGAACTGACAATCCCCGTGATCCTGTTCACCTACAGCAATCCGCTGCTCAACCGCGGCATGGAGGCCTTCTGCCGCGCAGCGGCCACCGCAGGCGCCGCTGGCCTGGTGGTGCCCGACCTGCCGCTGGAGGAAGCCGAGAAGCTCTCCGCCATCGCCGCCGCCGAAGGCCTTGATCTGGTGCTGCTGGTGGCCCCCACCACGCCAGCCGATCGCATGGGGCGCATCGCCGCCGCCAGCCGCGGCTTCACCTATCTGGTGAGCGTGACCGGCGTGACGGGCGTGCGCACCAGCATCGAAACCCGCGTGGAGGGCCTGGTGCAGCAGCTCAAGGGGATGGGCCCCACACCCGTGGCCGTGGGCTTCGGCATCGCCGGCCCCGACCAGGCCCGCCAGGTGCGCGACTGGGGCGCGGATGGCGCCATCGTGGGGAGTGCCCTGGTGAAGGTGATGGCCGAAGCCTGCGCACAGCAGCAGGATATGGCCGCCGCCGCCGGAGCCTTCTGCACCGAACTCCGCCGTGCCCTCGACGCCTGAATCCCTGGCTCGGCTGCTGCGCCGCCATCTGCTGAGCACCGGCATCCCGCTGACCCTGCTCACGCTGGCGGCAAGCCTCTGGGATCTGCTGCCGGTCACCGGCCTGGCCGATCGCCTCGCCGCCGGCGCCATCGGTCTGGTGGCCACCGTGCTGGTGGTGCGCTTCTTGAACGCTCTGCTTGAGCTGGTGTTGCTCACCAGCCTGCAGCGGCTGGTGCCCTCGGGTGAGCTGAGCGCCGTCAAGGCGCTGCTGCCGATGCAGCGCACCCTCATCTGGCTGCTGGGCGGGCTCGTGTATCTGCAGAACCAGGGGCTGCAACTCACGG
>CAIZNP010000121.1 GCA_903934375.1 uncultured Synechococcaceae cyanobacterium | reverse complement strand
GGACCAATCGGTTAGAAGCCAACCGCAAGATCCCAGTCAGGGACTGGGATTGGTTACCGCCATGCCAAGCCTGGTTCACGGCGTCATCGATCCGCTCCTGGGGACGAGCACAGAACAGTGCGAGGGGGGTAGCGGCCGGATTGTTGTCGGGCCTCGAGGTGGTTCTCGCTCCTGGATCCAGCTCGAGGCCAGCGGCGCTGGCCCAAAGCCATTGAGGCGCACGTACAGCCAGCTCAGGGCCGTGCAGTTGAGCAGGTCGAACGGGAGTGCGCCATAGGGTTCCGAGGCCGAGGTGGTGGCTACCATTGGTGTACACCAACCAGGGGTGGCCCATGGATACTGCACGGCTGTTCCGTTCGGGCCGTAGTCAGGCCGTGAGGCTGCCCAAGGACTATCGGTTCCAGGGCAGTGAAGTGGCCGTCAAGCACTTCGGCAATGGGGTGCTGCTCCTCCCGGTCGAGGATCCGTGGGCAACACTGGAGGCCGGCCTGGCCAGCTTTGAGCCTGGTTTCTCGATCGAGCGGCAGCAACCGGAGGTCCAGGAGCGGGACACCATTCATCCGTGATCCTGCTCGACACCAACATCTGCATCCACGTGATCAACGCCCGACCGCAGGCGGTGTTGGAGCGATTTCGGCACTACCGGATGGGCGAGATCGGTGTCTGCAGCGTGGTGGCCGCCGAACTGGCCTACGGCGTGGCCAAGAGCGGTTCAGCCCGCAATCGCCAAGCGCTGGAGATGTTCCTCGCTCCGCTGGAGATTCTTCCGTTCGATGAGGCGGCACTTTGGGCCTACGGGGATCTGCGGGCAGAGCTGGAACGCCAGGGCAGCCCAATCGGGGCTCTGGACACAATGATTGCGGCCCATGCACTCAGTCAAAAGAGCACGCTGGTGACCAACAACACCCGTGAGTTCGCCAGGGTTCCAGGACTATCGCTGGAGGACTGGGTTCAATCCTCCTGATCAACACGGGCTATCCAGGCCTCGCTGAGGCGATCGGCCAGCTCCAGGCAGCGGTCCATTTCCTCCCAGAGCAGTTCGCGCCGTTCCGATGTCACCGCAAAGGAGCGGTGGTGCAGGTCACGCGCCAGGTAGCGCAGGGCATCGCAGATGCGGCGCTGATCGTCGGCGTTGAGCTGGGGAGCAGGGTCGGTCATTCATTGATCCTGCCTGCTGCCGTCGCGCAGGCCGGAACCCTCAGCAGCACAGCAACTCCAAGCTGCGCTCAGTCTGCGGAGGCAGGTGACGGTTGCACCGCGTCCTTCGCATGAGAACCGAACCAGAACGCCGGCAGTCGCCGAACACTGGGGCCACCCCCGATCAAGACCAGGCGATGGAAACCCGGATGACAACCTCGGTGCTGCGCACCAGAGCGGAAAAAGCGGCCGTGAGCCGTGAGGGCTGCCGGCTGGACGTTCTGGTGCAGCTGCACACACCACCCCTGGCGCCCGTCGCCGAGGAGCGGCGCCCGGTGGCCATTGCCCTGGTGATCGATCGTTCCGGCTCCATGGCCGGCCGCAAGCTGGAGGCGGCCTGCAGCGCAGCCCAGCAACTGGTTCGCCAGCTCACGCCAGCGGATCGGGTTGCGGTGATCAGCTTTGACCAGAGCATTCGCACCGTGGTGCCGCTGATGGCGCCGGCCACAACAGTGATCGAGCAAATCGGCCGGATCCGCTCCGGCGGGCAGACAGCCCTGTTCGATGGCTGGCGGGCGGGGATGGAAGCTCTGCAGACCGAATCCGGCCTGGAGGGTCACCAGAAGCGGGTGCTGCTGCTCACCGATGGACAGGCCAATGTGGGCCTGCGGCACAGCGCTGACGTGGCGCCCTGGGTGGGCCAAGCCTGCGAGCAGGCGATCAGCACCAGCTGCATCGGCCTGGGTGAGGACTACCAGGAGCGCTTGCTCAACGCCATGGCAGAGGCGGGCGACGGCAACCTGGTGCACCTCACCAACCCTGGTCAGCTAGAGGCCGTGTTCACCGCCGAACTGGAGGGGCTGAATCTCAGCCTGGGGCGCGAGCTACGTCTGCGCCTCAGTGCGGGTGAGGGCTGCCGGTTGCGCCGAATCCACAACCCGCTTGCGCCCGACGGCCATGGCTGGATTCGGCTCGGAATGCTGCAGGCCGGAGCAACGCCAACGCTGGCCGTCCAAGTCGATGTTGCAGCGTCAGATCGGAATGCAGAGCTCAGCAATCTGCTGCAGGTTGAGGCGAAGTGGCTGGATGCCAACGGGGTTCCCCAGGGGCTTGAAGCGGTGCTGCGCCTACCGCTGGTGAGTGAGGAGCACTGGCAGGCTCTGCCAATCGATGAGGAGGTGCAGCGGGAGGTGTTGTTGCAGGCAGCTGCACGTCAACGCCGCACCGCCATGCACGGAATCGACAGCGGCGACATCGAGACCACACGCGGCGCGGTGCAGGCGGCCCTGCTCAGCCTGGCGGACGCGAAGAACAGCCCAGATGTGGCGCAGGAGCGGGAACTGTTAGGCGAACTGCTGGATCTGATCACCACCAACAAGCTCTCGCTGGCGCGCAAGGTGATGGGCACCCAGGCCTTCAATCGCGCCCGTGGACGCAAGCTGCGCGATCAGGAGGGCCGGAGCGATGGCTGATCTGCAGCAGCGGCTGCTCACGGATCTCGGGCAGTTCGCCGTGCCCCGCCATGCCCGCTGGGATCCGTTGGGGCTACTGGGCGTACGCGATGCCGTGCGCCAGCGCCTGAGCGCCTTGGGGCCACTGGAGGAGCAGCAATTCGGCAGCGGCAGCGATGCGGGCACCAACCTGATCCTGCGGCTGCCCGGCCGTGAGCCGCAGCGGCGGCCGCTGCTGGTAGGTGCCCACTACGACGGCCCACTCCACTCGCCCGGTGCGGACGACAACGCCAGCGGCCTGGTGGCCCTGCTGGAGCTGGCCCGCCGCTGGGCGGCTGATCCGCCACGGCGCCCGGTGTGGTTGGTGGCGTTCGATCAGGAGGAGTGGGGCATGGTGGGCAGCGCTGCGCTGGCGGCCCAGCTGAGGCAGTCGGGCCAGCCCCTGAAGCTGATGGTGAGCCTTGAAATGCTGGCTTACACCAGCCCCAGCCAGGACTATCCCCACCCAGCCATGCGGGCGGTGTACGGCGATCGCGGCGACTTCATCGCCCTGGTGGCTAACGCCGGTGCCGGCCTGCTGCTGCCCGGGTTGGCCCGAACGATGGGGCGACACGTCCCCACCAAGGTGCTGCCGGTTCCCAACGGCGGCCGAGCCATTCCGGATGTGCGCCTGAGCGACCACAGCCCCTTCTGGGATCAGGGCTACGACGCGCTGATGGCGACGGACACCTCATTTATGCGGAATCCGCTTTACCACCAGATGAGCGACACGGTGGAGACGCTGGATCTGCCGTTCTTCTGCGGGGTGGTGGAGGGGTTAGCCGAGGCGCTGGGGCCGATCTGAGCCTTCAACAGCGATCGATTGCCCTGCGAGCGCTTGCGCCCCTCAAGACAGGACAAACAGCTTCGGCTTGGCCGCTGTATTCTGGCATCTGGACCAATCAATACGAGCATCTCAGACCCGATCGCACAGCTCGCGGAACTGGCAGTGACAGCAGTAGCCCAGGTTTTCCGTCAGCGGGAACGACACCTTCTCAAGGGGGATGTTGCGTTCGGGATCACGCAGCAGGTCCTGCATCTGCTGGACCTCGGCGGCGACCTCCGCCGCCAGCCCCTGCAGATCCGCCCGCGTCGGCTGCTTTTCAACCTCCTCGTAGCCGTTCTGCAGATAGACCGCTAGGCAGCGGATTCGCTGGGCCTCCACCTTGAGGTGGTCCTCCGCCCAGGCTGCATAGCCGAGCAGCTGGCGCAGGTGCTTGGCCTGGTCATGGCGGCCGGTCTTCCAGTCGAGGATCACCACCTCAGCGCCGACCTCAATCAGGCAGTCGACCTTGGCGTAGATCTTCATCCCCTGCAGCCGCGCCTCCCCGTAGCCCGGAGGTTCAATCAGGTAGCGCGGATCCCCCTGGAGCACCTCCACAAGCCAGAGATAGCGCTCACTGGCGAGCAGCTGTTCCAGGCAGTCCATCGCCGGCTGCTGCAAGTCAGCGGCCTCGGGGACTGAGCGCTGGCCATAGTGCACCTCCATCAGTTCTGTGCCGGCAAGTGCAGCTTCGAGCGTCTGGCGCACATGACGCATAAACCGCTCCCGATCAATCGGAGCGGAGCTACGCAGCAGCCGCCGGAGCAGGCTGGCGACCACGTCGTGCACCGCCTCACCCACCAGCATCGGAATGCTGCTCAGACTCTTGAGCCGCTGGACGTGAGTCAACGGCAATTCGCTGTCGTAGCGGGCGTAGTACTGGAAGAAATAACGCCGCCGGCAACTCCTGAACGTCTCTGAGCGGGTTGAGGACCAGCCCAGCTGCGGCGTGTAGGGGTGGTCAGGGAAGGCAATCGCTGGCATGGAGCCCGCCTCTGCTGCAGCGGCGTCAGTCTGACCGCAGCTTGGAACGCGAGCGGCGCCGATGACAACACCTTCCGAACTGCATGGCCTCAGCCCAGCCAACCCCGAGCAGCATCATGCTCTGCGACTTACTTCATGGCGCTCTGCTGAGGCTGCTCCCAGCACCGCATCCGCCCCATGGCTTCCCCGCGCCCCTGTCGCTGGCCCAGGCCCACCACTTCCGCCCGCCAGAGGTGCACCTGGAGGCAGCTCAACAGGGAGCTGGAGCATGACCACATCCACCCACTCTCATAAGGCCTGGACCGGCAAAGGGGGTCACGTCACGAATCCTGGAAAGAGTTGACCGGTCAATCAACTTACCTGACTAAGGAGGTAAGAATCTCAACAAACCGACTTGGTTTTGCCATACATATAATTGATATATTGCATGATTTCAGCGGCCACAGGGGAGGGATTCAGGTCAGGATGCCAAAGCTTAGATAGCCTTCGATACTCATCACGAAGCAATCCTGGGTCAGATACTCCTGGCTCTACAAAGACGCCACGAGGCGGATTTGTTGGATCCGGACAGGTAGCCAAGAAGTCCTCAAGACTCGAGATAAGTTTTTCGGTAGGTACATTATCCATCCGTTCGCGGGGGAACATTGCGAAGACCTTGGCCTGTAGTGTGTTGAGATTGATGGCGATTACGATATTCCCATCACGCGAAACAACCTGAAAGAGTCTGGCACCATATTGAAACTGATGCCCAGGCACAAAGCGGACGAATCTCGACTCCCACATAAACAGTGGCACCGCATCTTGTGCTGCTCCACTCACGAAGTTCGCATCCGCACAAGCAGCCAAGAGCCGATCTGATGCTTCTTGAACCTGCTCAGAATCGACAACTCGTTGTCTTGTTGCAAGCGGTACGCAGGCTGAAGTCGTGGGCGTCAGGACCAGGTCGTAAAGGAAGATCTTGTCTTTGGCTCTGGTGATCGCGACATAAACCAAATTGAGCTCTTGCTCGAACTCCCAATCTTGTTGTCCAGGCCAAACAAGAGGGAGAAGACTGAAGTCGACAATCAGTACATTATTGAATTCAGCGCCCTTCTGCTTATGAATGGTACTGAGAAGGGGGCCCTCAGTTGTCCCTTTGCAAACTTCATGCAGCTGGCGACGCAGACCGGCGAAATCGCGAATGCCAGGAAATGCTTCTGAAAGACCTTTGAGGGCAACCGAAAGATCGTACAGCTCGACTTTCTCTGCTGTGCATCCATTGAGATCAATTTCAGTCTCGATAACAATCGCAACTCGACTCAATCGCTCAGGGACGCCCAAAGAATCGCTTTGCTCTTCATAAATACGCTGCAGCAAATCCAGTATATTCTCATCAAGAAGACTGTCGAATCCCTGGAATTTGACGCCTCCTCGAATCAGCCGTATAGCGATATTAATGAGGCCAGACTTGAGGCGACTCAAGACAGCATCGCCCGACTTTAAGTCGGGCAGGGGGCCGCCATTGGGATACTTGAGCACCTCGCCCTTGCGGTTACTCTCAAAGGCGGTGATTTTGGGAACATATTTCTGCGCAAACTCAGTAACAGCGTGGGAGCACCTAAACGTCGATGTCAGCTCAAATGTGTTAGGAGAGAACTCACTCTTGATCCTGTCGAAGCAGCGAGGATCCGCCCCAGTCCAGCCATAAATGCTCTGATCATTATCGCCTACAAAGAGAAAGCGAGTTGTTGGCTTACTGAGCCGCCTGAGCAAG
>CAIZNP010000120.1 GCA_903934375.1 uncultured Synechococcaceae cyanobacterium | reverse complement strand
GGCCATTGAGGCGCTCCACCGCGGCCAGGGCCTCCGTGTTCCAGGGGCGGCGCGTGGTGAGCCCTTCGCCGAACTTCTCAACCGGCTCGTACTGGAACGCGGGCTGGGGCAAGGGAGCGAAGTGCTGCAGGCCCGAGCCTATTGGCCTGAGGACGCGGGCTGGGGCTTCCCGGCCGGGTCCAAGCACGCGCAGACAGTCCATCCTCATGCCGCTCGCGCGTCGCTGCAATGCGTGTAATGGCCGATTGTGTTGGCGCGCGGTAGCAGCGATGCTGAGTGCAACGAACACGGAGGCGTCCCCGATGGACGACACGCCACCCCGCCACCGTCCAGAAGCACGCTGACTGCCGGCCCCTGCTCCAACAATCGTCACCCAACCGTGGGCGGGTCGTCGGTTCGGACACTGTTTTGGGACGTCTGAACCGTCGGCGCTCCATCCGCACCGCCTGAGGTGCCCCGGAGTTGACACCGACCACCCCCAGGATCGTTTGGCCCCAGGCGCCACCGCCAGCCGCTTCGCCCCGGTCGACGCTCACGACCAACAGGCAACGGTCTCAACAACGTTTCAACAACCACGCCATCCACAGCATCAAGGTTCACGCTTAGTTCAAACTGCATGACCCTTGGGCTCTCCCCGGGGGTTTTTGCTGTCTACGGCTGAGGCTGCATCCAGCAGGCAGGGCGTTAGAAGTTCTGATCCCGTTGGCGCCGCAGATTCAGCAGCTTGAGCAAGCCCTGGCTGCGCGGGGTGAAACAGGTCACTCCCATGGCCATCGAGCTCAGCATCGTGCTGGCGGCCGTTCCGATGGGGCCTGAAGGCCGTTCAGAGAATGGTGAACAGCAGCTGGATCAGCGCCAGGCCCAGCAGGCAGAAGCCGCTGAGCAGAGAGAGGGTCGCGGCCATCGGCAGCCTCCGTGAACCCACTTTCTAAAGCAATCCTTAAGGGGCTGGGGGTTTGTTGCGAAACCTGTGTGCCGTCGGGTGGGGCGCTGCGTGACCGCTCAGGCAAGCGACCCGTGGCTGCTGGCAGGGAAGCGCGGTTTCAGCCACAGCGACACGTAGACCAGCGACACCAGGACCGGCACCTCGATCAGCGGACCGATCACGCCGGCCAGGGCCTGCTGGGAGGTGACGCCCCAGACGCTGATGCAGACGGCAATCGCCAGCTCGAAGTTGTTGCCGGCCGCCGTGAACGCGAGCGCCGTGGTTCGTGGGTAGTCGAGGCCGCTCCTCTTGCCCACAGCGAAGGCGATGCTCCACATCAACACGAAGTAGAGCAGCAGCGGAATCGCCACCTTGATCACCTGGGCCGGATCCGAGGTGATGGCCTGCCCCTGCAGAGCGAACATCACCACGATCGTGAATAGCAGGCCGTAGAGGGCCAGGGGGCCGATCCGCGGCAGGAAGACCTGCTCATACCAGCGAAGCCCCTTGAGGCGCACGCCGAGCAGGCGGGTGAGGAAGCCAGCCACCAATGGGATGCCCAGAAAGATCAGCACCGCCCTGGCGATCTCGGCGAATGAGAAGCGCACGATCTGGCTGTCGAGCCCCAGCCAGGCCGGCAGAATCTGCAGGTAGAAGGTGCCCAGCACGGCATAGATCAACACCTGCAGGATTGAATTGATCGCCACCAGCAGGGCGGCCGCTTCGCGGTTGCCCTGGGCCAGATCGATCCAGATCAGCACCATGGCGATGCAGGGCGCGATGCCGATCAGGATCAGTCCAGTGCGGAACGCAGGCTGATCCGGAAGGAACAACCAGGCCAGGCTGAACATCAGCAGCGGTCCTACGCCCCAGGTCAACCCCAGGGTGAGCGTCAGCAGGCGCCGATCCCGGGCCATGGAGCTGAGCTCGCCATAGCGCACTTTGGCCAGCACGGGATACATCATCAGCAGCAGGCCCACGGCGATGGGCAGGGAGGTGTGATCCACCTGCACCGCACCCAGAAGCGCCTGGAGGCCAGGCACCATGCGGCCCAACAGCAGGCCTGCGCCCATGGCCAGCAGGATCCACACCGGCAATAACCGATCGAGCCAGGAGAGCTGCACCAGGACTGCAGCGTCCCGGCTCGGTCGCAGGCGGGGCTCAGGCACTGGCTTGGGCATGGCGTATCAGGATCATGGGCGCGTTTGGCCCCAGTGGCTGATGGCCTGGGCCAACACCACCTCAAACGGTTCGGGCTGGTGCAGGAAGAAACCCTGGGCGTAGTCCACGCCAATGTCGCGGAGTCGTTCAAGCACCGGAGCCGACTCGACGAATTCCGCCACGGTGGTCAGTCCGATCACCTCCGCCGCTTCCACAAAGGAGCGCACGGCGACATCGTCGAGAGGATCGTCGATCACACCCGTCACAAACTGTCCATCGATCTTCAGATGGGTCATCTCCAGGCTCTTCAGGGTGCCGAACGAGGCGGTGCCGGCTCCGAAGTCATCGATGGCCACCGTGGCACCGCGTCGGCGCACCATGGTGATGAATCCGAGGGCCGAGGTCACACTGGTGATCACCGCCGTTTCGGTGATCTCGAAGCAGAGGCGCCCGCTGATCTCCGGGCCGGCCTTGGCCAGCAGTCGATCCACGGTCTGCAAAAAGCTGGCGTCGACCACCGACTGGCCTGAAACATTGAGCGCGAGGTAGCTGATGCAATCGAGGTTGCTCAGGTCGGCGAGCAGGCTGAGGGTTGTCTCCAGAACCCACTGGTCGAGACGCGTGGCGATCTGGAAGCGCTCCGCCGGAGGCAGAAAGGCGCCCGGCATCACCAGGGAGCCATCGTGTTCACGCAGGCGCAGGAGCAGTTCGGCCCGTAGTGATGGGTCGTCGGTCGGATTGAGGGGAACGATCCGCTGGGCATAGAGCACCAGTCGTTGCTCGTCCAGTGCGTCCTGCAGCCGGGTCACCCAGCGCATCGCCTGGTTGCGCCGCACCATGTCGGCATTGCCTTCAACCCAGGTGTGCCAACGGTTGCGGCCTGTCTCCTTGGCGATGAAGCAGCAGGTGTCGGCTGCTTGCATCACGGCATCTGTGGGTATGCCCTGCTCCAGCAGCGGCACCACGCCGATGCTCACTCCAATCCGAAAGTGTTGGTCGCGGGCCTGAAAGCGGAACACCTCAAACGTCTCGATGATCCGTTGGGCTGTTGCTTCGGCTTGCGGCACATCGCAGTGGGGCAGCAGCAGGGCAAACTCATCTCCCCCCAAGCGGGCGAGGCACGTCTCGGGGCTCTGGAAGGCTCTCAGCAGTCCTGCCACCTCCACCAGCAGTCGATCACCGGCGGCATGTCCGGCGGCGTCGTTGACGATCTTGAACTGGTCAAGATCGATGTAGAGGAGCGCATGGCCCGGATCATCGGCTTGTCGGGGCTGCTCCAGGCACTGGCTCAGGCGGAGTTCAAAGGCCCGCCGATTGAGCAGCCGGGTCAGGGTGTCGTGGTTTGCCTGGTAGAGGATCTCGGCATTCAGTTCCGCTTCGGTGGTGATGTCCTGAACGAAGCCGAGGAAGCGCGTGATGGTGCCGTCGTCATCCCGCTGGGCTGTCGCCTGGGAGTGCACGTGGATGACACTGCCGTCGCGGCGGAGCAGCCGGAATGTCTTCTGAAATGGACGCTGTTCTTCTGCCGCTTGCATCCATTCGGCGAAGACTGCTGAGCGATCTTCAGGATGCAGGGTCTCGGCCCAGCCGTTACCCAGGCTCTCCTCCAGGCTGAGGCCATAGATCTCCTGCCAGCGTTCATTTGTGTAGATGCAGGCTCCTGTGGCATCAGTGGCGTAGAGGCCGATCGGCATGTCCGCACTGATGCGCTCGGCATCTTGGCGCGACCTCGCCTCCATACGAAGAGCGCGGCGCCCCTCCAGCAGATGGACCGCCGTTTGACTGAGCTTGCACAAGATCTCGCGCTGTTTCGCGTCGAGATGCATCGGCTCTCGGGCAATCACACACAGCGTGCCCACGGTGGCACCGCAGGCCAACTGCAGGGGCGCCCCGGCATAGAAGCGGATGTGTGGATCACCCGTGACGAGGGGGTTACCGGCGAAGCCTGGATCCAGCTGGGCGTCTTCGACGACGAAGAGTTCCGGCTGTTCAATCGCGTGGGTGCAGAACGAAATGCTGCGGGGCGTCTCGCTTACACCCTCCAAGCCCACGTTGGCCTTGAACCACTGGCGGTCATGGTCGATCAGGCTGATCAGGGCAATCGGCGTGCCGCAGATGGCGGACGCGGCTTGCACCAGGCCATCGAACGCAGATTCGCTGTCGCTGTCGAGAATGCCCAGCGCATCAAGAGCCTGCTGGCGCAGGTGTTCAGTGTGTGCGACGGCTTCCGGATGGTGTGGCAAGACCTTTCAATATGAACTTTGGCGTGCTCGCGGTGCTGTCAGCTCTCGTTGCTTAGCGGTTGCACACTGGTGCCGCTGGCTGAACAAGAGGCTGGCTCATTTCGTGGTTTTTTCAAGCCTAACCATTTGGGTTTCGCCTGCCAACCCCTTGGACAGGGCGCGAAAATGAGGTTTTGTCGTGATTTGCACGTACTTCCCGCTGGTTCGCGGGGGGGGGGCTTGATGGCTGACCATTGGCCCGGCCGTGCAGCCTGGTTGCGGGGCACGCCCGGCTCACGCAGCTGAACTCCTGGCGAACAGGTGCGATTGCAGTCAGCCGTGTCCATTAGGCTTGCTGCAATGGCCATCACCTTCGACTGCGCGGCTCTGTCCTGCCCCTGGTATCCACCCGATTCCAGCCTGCTCGACATCGCTGTTGCGTCTGAAATTCCTACCGTGGCGGCCTGCGGCGGCAACGGCATCTGCTCCACCTGCCGGGTCGAGGTGATCGAAGGCCTGGATCAGCTGGCACCACGCAGTGAAGCGGAAGCGCTCCTGGCAGAGCGCCGCCGCTGGCCGGAGAACATCCGCCTGGCCTGCACCACGCGCATCACGGGCAAGGGGCGTGTCACCGTGAAGCGGCTGATCACGCCGCCGGAGGAGAAGAAGCGCCAGCGCCGGCTGGACAAGCAGGAGGGGCTCGGTCAGATCCGCTCGCTGGCGGTGCTGTTTGCGGATATGCGCAACTTCACGCCGATCACCGAATCCTGCCCAGCCTTCGATGTGATTTATATTCTCAACCGCTACTTCTCTGCACTCAAGCAGGTGATCGTCAAGCACGATGGTCTTGTGAATCTCTACGTTGGCGATGAGATCAGCGCCGTTTTCGGTCTGGAGACCGACCCCCGCATTGGTTGCCGCCAGGCGGTGGATGCCGGCCTGGAGATGCTCGAGCGGATCCAGACGCTATCCCGGGTGATTGAGCGCGATTTCGACGTGAAGCTGGCCATCGGTGTGGGCATTCACTTCGGCCCGGTGATCGTGGGCAAGGTGGGCCCCAGTGATGATCTGCGCTTCGGGCTGGTGGGTGACACGGTGAACATCGCCAGCCGGCTCGAGGGGCAGACCAAGGTGCTGCAGAAACCCCTGCTGGCATCGCAGGCACTGGTGGACCAGCTCAGCGACGACAGCGGTCTGCGGATTGGCCCTGCCCAGCAGATTGCGCTCAAGGGGGTGGAGAGCCTGTTCAGCGTGCGGCCGATTGAGGCCGACCGCTGATCGCCCCTGCCTCAGCGAGGCGTGCCGTTGTACTCAACGTTCACGACGCTGCTGCCATCGGGCGAGATCAGGATGCGGGTTTCCACGCTGGCGGGCTGCTTGTTCACCTCCCAGCCAGGGGCGCCGCCGAGGAAGTTGAACAGGTAGCCATTGGGGCCTGCGTTCACCATGCAGCTGCCGCCACCACGCTGGTGCATGCAGCTGGCAGTGAAATAGCGGCTGAGGCCACCGTTGATCCGCTCGGCCTCCATGCGCGCCAGGTTGGCGGCACGCATCTGACTGACCGGCATCTCGGCCCGGGCCGGCATCGCCACCACTGCGGCCGCCAGTGCGGCAGCTGCTGTGGCTGTTGCCAGACGTTTGCGGAGCATCAGAGGAAGGCAGACATCCTTGTTGTAGCCAGCTTCAGTGCCGCTGGCGCTGCCGGCAGGGCTCTCCGTCGTGGCGGTCCCGGACCTTCACCTGCAGGTGTGGGCTGCCATGACTAGCGTGAGAGCAATCCCATGCTTTGGGTGCTGGCTTGAGCTTCTGTCTCAGCTGCAGGCATTTCACCAGTCCGCTTGGCCCGCAGGGTGCCTGCCGGATCTGGCAGCGCACCTTTTCATCAGCGGAGGCCTCGATCCACCGTTGCAGCCTCTGGGAACTGCGCTGCCGGCCTGCTCCGGCGTACCCACCCGAATTCGATTACACGTCGGAGACCTGATCCGCCTGGTGTGGCTCCGTTCGTTCCACGTCTGCGTGGCCGCTGCTGAAGCGGCCTTCGCGCAGCAGCACCGACGGCTTGATGTGAAAGCGTTGCTGGAACTCGATGCTGAACAGGCTCATGGAGCGATAGCCGCAGGCTTGGGCAATGCTGGCCACGCTCTCGCCTTGCGCTGCATGGCCCAGCAGTCTGCGGGCCTTGTCCAGCCGCTGGCCGCGAATCCACTGGGTGGCTGTGCAACCCAGCCGCTGGCGGAAGGCATATTGCAGCGCCCGCCTGGAGTAATGGATGTGGTTCTGCAGCAGTGTCAGGTTGAGGGGCTGATCGAGGTTGGCGTTGATGTAAGCGATCAGCGCCTCGAAGGCATCCCGGTCGAACGGTTGTTCCGCTTCCATATCGGTTGCGGTTTCGTCTGAACCGTTCGCCATGTGCCGTTGCTCCATCGGCCCACGGCGGGCGTCTGGAACGGCCAGCAAGGTGAGGATCCGGCAGAGCTGCTCATCCAGGCCCAGCGTTTCGATCAAGGCTGATCGACCACCTGCCAGCTCGGCCATGGTCTGCAGATTGCGCTCCAGCGCAGTGATCAAGGCGGCCTCGTCGCTCCCTGGCTGGGGGTGCAACAACGTTGGCACCTGCGGCGGCCATGGATGGTTGCCCCGCCAGGCCGAACGCTCCAGCATCGGTCGAAGCAGATCGGCCAGATAGGGGGCTGCCGCCATCACGCAGACCACGCTGAAGGCCGTGCTCTGCCAGTGGAGTGTCCGTTCGGGCACCACCAGACAGCTCCCTGCTGCGCAGGGATAGCGGTGGTTGTCCAGCTGCAGGCAGATCGCGCCTGCCTTCACCTGGATCAGCCCGATCCAGGGGCGCGCTGCCAGCTGCGTTGTGATCGCCGGGCCGCTCAGGGCGATCACCTGGGCATGGCGGCAGGGCTGGTGAAAGCCCCACCACGCATCAGACCCCGATGCTGTTGATGCGTCTCGGTGCGTCTGCTGGCCTGGCCGAGGCAGCGGCGCCTCCTCAACGATCGCGGGCAGCGGCTCCTCGCTCAGCCGGCGCAGCAGCGGAGCGAACGGACGAGTCGAACCTGGCGATGCGGCGGAATCGCTGATCGCATCCTCGCCGGCGGACATCGCGACTAGGAGTTGTTCTGACGAAGTGATCCCTCAATCAGATAGGCCGCCAGGTTGGAGAGGGAGCGGCCCTGTTCATCACTTTTGCGTTCCAGTTCCATGTAAATGGAATGGGCCAACGTGATCGAGATGCGAACGGGCTTGCGAAACATCGTGTGGCGTTCAGCCGTAGCGTTGTTCATGGTGTAACCCGATAAGACGTTGTGAAAGCGTTGCTATGGAAAGGTCGCACTGGCTTGACAGGCCTGCGTATCTGAAGCCCATGTCAGGTGGACGTGTCTGATCGACTTGCCTGGTGCGGATGTGGGTGTTCTGCGGGAAGTCGCCTGTCCCCGCGGAATGTTTCTGACTCTCCTCTGCTGCGAATACGGTAGCAATCTGCCGTGCTCAATGTCTCGGGCTTGCACCTGTCTTACAGGCGTGCACTCCTGTGATAATTCGTGGCCTTTGCGCCCTGGCTAAGTTCAGCAGGCGCCTGCCCATCCGGTGAGGTTTCTATGGATTCCAGTGCAGCAGGCCTCGACCGTGTGGTTGTGATCGGTGCGTCGGCCGGTGGGCTCGAGGCGATTCAGGAGCTGTTGGGCCCGCTGCCGCCGGGTGGCACTGCCACCTATGTAGTGGCTCAGCATCTCGCTCCCGAGCACCCCAGCCAGCTGGTGGAGCTGCTCAGGCGCTGCACGCGGTTGCCGGTGGTCGCCGCCACCGACCTGACCCCGCTGCAGCCTGGGCAGATCGTTGTGCTGCCGCCGAACTGCGATGCCAGCTTCGACGGCGACAGCCTGCGCCTGGTGCCGCCTGAGCCGCGGTTCGGACCGAGCCCTTCGATTGATGCATTGTTCGAATCGCTGGCGGCCAGCTGGGGGGAGCGCGGTGTGGCCGTGGTGCTCTCCGGCACGGGCTCCGATGGGGCCTGCGGGCTGCGGGCGGTGGGCGGTGCCGGCGGACTCACGCTGGTGCAGGCACCCGAAAGCGCTCGCTTCGATGGCATGCCGCGGGCGGCGATCGCCCTGGGCAGTGTGGATCTGGTGGCTGATCCGGCCGCCCTCGGCGCCCAGCTCTGCGCCTGGTTCAGCAGCGGCCGCGACTGGACCAGCCGCCTGGAGGACGACACGGCGCCGCTGCTGCTCACCAGCGCCGCCGCCCAGCTGAAGCAGTGCACCGGCGTGGATTTCTCGCAATACAAGGAATCGACGCTGCGGCGCCAGGTGCAGCGCCGCATGGCGATCCGCGGCGTGCACAGCCTGGAGGACTACCTGCCGTTGCTGTCCACCGATGCCAGCGAGGGGCAGGCCCTGCTTCAGAACCTGTTGGTGACGGTGACCTCCTTCTTCCGCAATCCGGATGCCTTCGCCGCCCTCGGCCGCCAGCTGGAGCCGCTGCTCGCCCGCCGCGATGCCGGCGACTGTCTGCGGGTGTGGGTGCCGGCCTGCGCCACCGGTGAGGAGGCCTACTCCATCGGCATGCTCGTGAGCGAGGTGCTGGGGCATCCAGCCGACCTCTGCCAGCAGCTCAAGATCTTCGCCACCGATCTCGATGAGCAGAGCCTGGCGATCGGCCGTCGTGGGCTCTACCCGATCTCTGCAGCCAAGGCGATCCCGGAGGCGTTGTTCGAGCGCTTCGCCGTACGGCACGAGAACAACTTCGAGTTCGGCAAGGAGCTGCGCAGCTGCATCGTGTTCGCGCGCCACAACGTCAGCGAGGATCCGCCCTTCCCCAACATCGACCTGATCTCCTGCCGCAATGCGCTGATCTATTTCACGGCGCCCCTGCAGGAGCGGGTGATCGATCTGTTCGGCTTCTCCCTGCATAACGGTGGGCTGCTGTTCCTGGGCAGCTCTGAGTCGCTCGGGCGCACCTCGGGGTTCTCGGTGGTCAACCCGCTGCATCGCATCTACGCGCGCAGCCGCCAGGGGCGTGCCCGCGCCCGGCTCACCCTGGCCAAACCGATGCAGGCCGCAGCGCTGCCGCCACGGCCTGTGCATTCCCTGGCCGCCGCGCGCGAAACGGTGCCGGAGCAGCACATCCGCTTGCTGGAGGCCCTGATCCGCACCCTTGCCCATCCCTGCCTCGTGGTGGATGAAAACCACGATCTGGTGGAGGTGGTCGGTGATGTCTCCCCCTATTGCAAGCTGCCGGAAGGACGGATGACCGCCGCCGCCGGGGCCTTTCTGCGCGATGAGCTGCAGTCGGAGGCGCGGGCCCTGTTTCTGCTGGTGCGGGCTGATCGGGCCGCCGCGAGCAGCGGCAGTTTGGAGTTCGCGGGCCTGATGGGCCCGATCTGCCTGGAGGCGGCGCCGCTGCAGGTGGGCGAACGGGCGCTCACGGTGCTCTCCTTTGTGCGGCAGGAACGCGACACGGTGTCTCCCCTGGCCGGCCTGGGCATCACCGAGCGGGATGCCGCCTTCGCCCGTGAGATCGAACGGCTCGAACGCGAACTGCTCGCCAGCCAGGATTCGCTGCGGCGCTCCATGGCGGATCTGGAGCAGGCCAATGAGGAACTGGAAGCCTCGTCGGAGGAGCTGCAGGCGTCGTCGGAGGAGTTGCAGTCCTCGAATGAGGAGCTGGAGGCCTCAAACGAGGAGTTGCAGGCCACCAACGAGGAGCTGGGGGGTGTGAATCAGCAGCTGCGCACCCGCAGCGATCAGCTCGAGCACCTCAACAACGATCTCGAGAACATCCAGAGCTCCCTGAGCCAGGGGATGGTGATCGTGGATCGCGAGCTGCGCATCAGCCGTTTCTCGCCGCTGGCGGTGCGGGTGTTCGGACTGGTGGACAGCGATGTGGGCCAGCCGCTGATCGGCGTGCCCACCACGGTGCCACTGCCGGGGCTGCGCGACGCCCTGCTGGCGGTGGTGAACGGCGACGAGCGGCGCAGCATCGAAGCCGCCAGCGAGGAGGTGGCCTACCTGGCGCAGGTCATGCCCTACCGCGACCGCCACGGCGGCCGTCTCGGCGCCATCATCACCCTCACGGATGTCTCCGAGCTGGTGGCTCTGCGGCGGGTGGCGGAAGCCTCCCTGCGCGAGTTCGCCAGCCTGGCCGATGCCCTCGATCAGGTGGTCTGGAAGCGGGATCACACGATGCGGCGCATCCTTTATGTGAGCCGACGCATTGAGGGGCTCACGGGCTGGAGTGCCGAGGAGCTCTGCCGCGATCCAGCGCTGCTGGACGACGCCATTCACCCGGACGACCGCCTTGCGGTGGCCGCGGCGCGGGGCATGCAACAGGTGGGCTGGAGCGTGACCTATCGCCTGATCCGGCGCGACGGGCAGGAGCGAACCCTGCAGGAGATGGCCACGGTGCTGGAGGACAGCAACGATCACGGCGTGGTGGGCACCCTTGCCGATGTGACCCGGCAGATCCAGATCTTCCGGACCACCGAGCTGCTTGCCGCCGCTTTCCAGACCCTGGCGGCTGTGGAGGCCTCCCCGCTGGCACTGCTCGATGGGGCGCTGCGGTTGGCCCACAGCAATGCCGGCTTCGCCGAGGCCCTGGGGGTGGGGGCCGGTGCTGCGTTGCAGCCGCTGTTGGATCAGCTGGCGCTGGAGGTTGAACCGGAAGCCGCGGGCCTGGCCTCGCTCCGGCAGCCAGTCTCCTTGCGTGAGCAGGCCGGGCAGGTGCTCCAGTCTGGAGAGGCTCTCCTCGGGCTGACGGCCTGGTCGCAGCGCGATGGGCAACGGCTGGGCCCCTACCGGCTCGATCTGCTGCCGCTCGGGCAGGAGCGGCCGGCAGGCGGCGTCCTCGTGCGTCTGCAGCGCCCCGGGCCCTGAGCTAAAGGTGCCGCGGATCTGCGGCAGCCCGCCCATAGCCGGGCAGCCGCTCCAGCATGGACAACGGAGAGAAGCTGAGAAGACATGCGCGAAATCGTGTTCCATCTGCGCCAGCAGTTGTGCCGTGGGGCCAGCGGTCCACTCATCGCCCAGGCGGCCGGCTACCCGCTGCGCATCAGTGCGGCGAGCCTTGAGGAGCTGCAGCATGAAGCCCGCGATGCGGTGATGGCGCACTTCGGCGCGACCCACGCCACCTACCGCGTTCGGCTGCGGCGTGCGGTTGCGGCGTGAAGGCCTAGCTGAACCGCAAGAACCGTTGCCGGTCAACATGGCGGTCTGATCAGCCTGGTGGGCCTGAATGAAGCAGCGGAGGGTTTCGGTATGAATCCGGCCGAGCTCTTCGCCTGGGTGCTGCTGCTGTTGGCCGGCTCCGCTGCGCTGGGGCTGGTGATCCTGCTCGCCGGCCTGGCGCGCGTGTTCGCGCGGGCGCCGCGGCTGGCCCAGGCGCCGGAGCTCCCCGTTGATGGCTCGCTCACGGTGGTGGTGCCCGCTTACAACGAGGCCGCCAACATCGCCGCCTGCCTCAGCAGCGTGCTCTGCAGCCAGTCGCCCTGCAGCGCCTGGCGGGTGCTGCTGGTCGACGATCGATCCAGCGATGCCACCGTGGCCATCGCCCGGGAAACGGTGCGGGAGCTGGAGCCGCAGTGCGGTACGGCTGACGCCCGCTTTGCGCTGCTCGATGCCGGGCCGCGGCCGGTGGGCGAGCGCTGGGTGGGCAAGAACTGGGCCTGCAGCCGTGCCATGGAGCAGGTGGACAGCGACTGGGTTCTGTTCATCGATGCCGATGTGCGCCTGCAGCCCGCCACGCTGCGGCGCGCCCTGGCTCAGGCCACGGCCGATGGGGCGGATCTGCTCAGCCTGGCGCCGCGGCTGGGCTGCGGATGCCTGGCGGAGTGGCTGGTGCAGCCGATCATGGCCAGCCTGCTGGGGCTGGGCTTTCCGATCGAGGCCGCCAATGATCCCGCCAGTTCGGTGGCCTTCGCCGCCGGGCCGTTCATGCTGTTCCGCCGCAGCGCCTATGAGGCCATCGGCGGCCATCGCGCCCTGGCGGCGGAGGTGGTGGAAGATCTGGCCCTGGCGCGGCGGATCAAGGCCGGCGGCCATCGCCTGCGCTACCTGCTGGGGCTCGATGCGGTTGATCTGCGCATGTACGCAGACTTCGCCTCGCTCTGGGAGGGCTGGACCAAGAACTGGCTGCTGGGTCTGGAGGGCAGCGTGGTGCGGGCGTTGCTGGCGGCCGGGGTGGTGCTGCTGATGTTCAGCGGCCCCTGGTTGCTCACGCCGGCGGCGGCGATCGCGGCGGCGCTGCTGCCCGCCCAGCGGCCGCTGCTGCTGGTGGCGTTGGCCCTCGCCCTGGCGGGCATCGGCCTGCAACTGGCCCTGCGCCTGTGGACCCGCCGCCAGTTCCAGCTGCCGCTCACCCTGTGGTGGCTGATGGGGGCCGGCGGCCTGGTGGTGGCGGCGATCGGCCCCACCTCGGTGTGGCGCACCCTCAGCGGCCGCGGCTGGACCTGGAAGGGCCGGCCGCTGGCCTGAGCTTGGGCGGGGCCACTAGCTTGGCCCCCATTGATGCCAGTCGTCGTCGTGGATGTCGCCAGCCTGCGGGCCCTGTTCACCAAGCCCTACGGCGCTCCCGCCCCGAGCGAGGAGCAGTGGCGGGCGCTCTACACCGACGACGTTCACTTCCAGGACCCCACCCAGGAGAAGCGCGGCATCGCCGCCTACATCGCGGCCCAGGAGGGGTTGCTGCGCCGCTGCGACGACGTCTACCTGACCACCGGCGCCATCGCCATCGCCGACGATTCGGCTTTTGTGGAGTGGGAGATGGGACTGAAGATCAAGGGGATCGAGTTCATCTACCCCGGCACCAGCCGGCTGCTGTTCAACAGCGAGGGCCTGATCTGCGATCACCGCGACTATTTCGACTTCGTCGGTCCGACCTTCGAGCCGGTGCCGGTGGTGGGTGGCTTCGTGCGCTGGCTCTACAAGCGCTTCGTGGCCTGAGCGCCACGCCGTTGCTCAGCCCAGCTCGAGGCAGGCCAGGCCGTAGACGTCCTGGAGCGATACGGCTGGCGCCGCGCCGCGGTACATGCGCAACGTCTCGGAGATCGGGCTGAAGCCCTGCCCCTCCAGCACGGTGGCCGCCTGGGCATTGGCGGCCGGGGCGTCGATCAGCACCACCCCCGCATGCCGGAGCAGCAATCCCTGCAGCAGCTGTACGGCCGCCTCGGGTGTTTCGGCCATCAGCGGACCGATCCGCCAACCCTCACCGCGATGCAGCAGGCAGGGGCGGATCCGCCCGAAGCCATGGCAGTTGCCCTGAGTGTCCACCAGGGCCAGCACCGTGCCGGCGCGATGGTTCAGCCACTGGGCCAGGAAGTGGGGCCGCGGGCTCGGCTCCCGCTGGGCATCAAACCACTGCACCGCGTTCGGGGGGATGGCGGCTCCTTCCAGCAGCTGCCAGGGACCGCCGGGCTCCGGGCTGGCGACTGGTTCGCCGTCGCTGATCGCCTGCCAGCGCACTGTGGCCGAAGCCGGCCGGAAGCCCCAGCTGGCGTAGTCGTCCGCCCGATCCGGCGCCGCCTCCACGCCGATGCAGGCCAGATCCTGCAGGTGCTCAAGGGCGTGGCGCCAGAGCTGCAGGCCATAGCCCCGGCCCCGCCAGGGCGGACGCACCAGGTAGAGCCCGATGAAGCCGTAGGCGGCGTTGTAGCGCACGCCGGTGATGCAGCCGATCCGCTCGTTGCCCAGCCAGCCCACCCAGATGCCCTGGCGATCGGTGTGGCGGTAGATCGCCACATCGCCGTGCCCGGGCGCAAATCCCTCCTGCCGTGCCCAGGTTGTGACGGCCGGGATGTCCTCCGTCTCCAGCGGCAGGATCCGGAGAAAGGAGGGCATCAGGGCAGGTCGTCCGGATGCCGGTGCAGTTGTTCGGCCTGCTGCAGCAGTTCCTGGGCCTGCCAGAGGCCGTTCACCTCGCGGCAGTGCCGGCTGATGTCGCAGACGCGATAGGTGCCTGGGCCCACCGCCTCGATGGTCGAGCCTCGCGGTGTGGCGGCGACCAGGCGTGAATCGGACATGAAGCTGGCTTCTGGCTTTCTTCCATTCGTTTATGGCACCGGAAGCGCGGCGGCTTCAAGGGGGGCTGGCGGGCCTTTGGGCATCAGAGCTGGCGCCGGTCGAGCGCGTCGGCCAGGCGGGTGGCGGCGGAGGCCAGCTGGGTCTGTGGATCGGGCCCTGCCTCGGCGGTTTGGCGGCGGCGCATGGCCTCGATCGCCCGCACGATCAGGAACACCACGAAGGCGATCAGAACGAAATTGATCAGGGCCACCAGCACCGCTCCGGCGGGCCAGCGGGCGATGTCATCCACGTTGGCGGCCTTCAGGGCCGGCTGCAGCAGCGAGCCCATCACCAGGCTCACCACCGCATCCACCACCTTGCCGAAGGCCGCGCCCATCACCACGGCAACAGCGAGTTCAACGACGTTGCCCTGGTTGATGAACGCCTTGAAATCGGCGAGGAACGAGGAGCGGGGGCGGGGCATGGCGTGTGGATGAAAGCCGCGATGGCGTCAGTCAAGCCAGGGCTTGCGTGGCTGCCAACGGGTTGTCGCGGCAGCAACGCACTGAAACGGCAGAGTCCCGTTGCTGGCCCGTTGCTGGCCCGCTGCTGTGCCTGCGCAGCCCTGGATCAGTCCGGTTCGGTGCGGCACAGCCTGGCCACGGAGCCCCGCTCGCTGGAGCTGATGGCGATGCCGGCCCGGATCCGCTCCTTCAAGGCGCCAACGTGGCTGATCACGCCGATCATGCGCCCGCCATCGCGCAGGCGGTCGAGTTCATCCATGGCCAGTTGCAGGCTGTCGGGATCGAGGCTGCCGAAGCCCTCGTCGATGAACAGGGCATCGAGATGCACGCCGCCGGCGTGGGCCTGCACCGTGTCGGCCACGCCGAGGGCCAGGGCCAGGGAGGCCTGGAAGGTCTCGCCGCCCGAGAGGCTGCTCACCTCGCGCTCCTCGCCGGTGTAGGCATCAAGCACCCGCAGGCCGAGGCCGGCATTGCGGCCGCCCCGACCGCCCTCATCGCTGAGGCGCAGCTGGTAGCGGCCGGAGGTCATCAGCTCCAGCCGCTGGTTGGCATAGCGGCAGATCTCCGCCAGGTAGGTCGAGAGCACCCAGCGCTGCAAGGAGATGTAGGGGGCCGTTCGCCCCAGGCAGCGATCAGCCACGGCGCTCAGCAGGCTGGCCCGTTGCTGCGCTGTCTGCACAGCGGCCTCCAGCTGGCGGT
This sequence comes from uncultured Synechococcaceae cyanobacterium, assembly GCA_903934375.1. Lineage (GTDB taxonomy): Bacteria > Cyanobacteriota > Cyanobacteriia > PCC-6307 > Cyanobiaceae > Vulcanococcus. The sequence goes on along the minus strand of CAIZNP010000120.1, from coordinate 9,530 downwards.
GCTCCGCTGCCAGCCGCTCGATCTCGTTGCGGGCCGTGCGGGCTTCGCTGTGGCGCTCCAGCGCCGCGGTGCGGGCGGCATCGGCGGCGGTCAGTGCCGCTTCGGCGGCGGCGGTATCGGGCCGCTGTGGTGGCAGGTCGGCCAGATCGGCGGCGCCCAGCACCGCCCGCGCCTCGATCAGCTGCCGTTCAACGTTGGCGATCCGCTCCGCCAGCTCCAGCCGCCAGCGCTCCTCCTTCAGGGCCGCCCGCACCGCCTGCGCCTCGGTGAACTCCGTTCCGTTCAGCTCCAGGCTCAGGCGCGCGCTGGCCTGCTCAAGCCGGGTGGTGGCACTGGCGCTGGCCTCGGCGCCCTGGGCCAGCTCCTTCAGGGCCGCCTCAAGGGCCGTGAAGCCCTCGAGCACCGCCCGGGGCTCCACACCCTCCCCCAGTTCCAGGGCGATCTCGGCCCGCAGCGCCCTCGCTCGGCCGACGGCATCGGCGGCGGCGCTGCTGTGCACCGCCTGCTCGGTGGCGGCTGCCTGCAGGCTGCTCTGCAGGGCCTTGAGCTCTCCATTCTGACCCTGGATGGCCAGCTGCAGGCGCTCCACTTCGGCGGCCAGCCCGCTGGCGCTCTGCAGGGTGTCGCGGGCCTGGCGGGCAGCCTGGCGGGCGGCGGTCGGGTCGTCGATCGCCGTTCCGGCTTTCTCGGCCAGCGCCTTCAGCTCGCTCGCCACGGTGGCAAGCGTCGCGGCTGCCCGCCGGGCTGCCGCGACGGCGGTGCTCAGCTTCGCTTCGGCGGCCGTCAGTGCCGCGTCGGCCACGGCATCGTCCGATGGGCGCGCCGGGGCTGGATGGTGCGCTGCGCCGCACACGGGGCAGGGGGCGCCGTCTTTCAGTCCCCCGGCCAGCCGCGCGGCCATGCCGGCGATCTGGCGCTGACGCAGCTCCAGCAACGCCGCCTGGGCCGCGTTGAGCTGGGCATCGGCAGTGTTCTGGGCGGTGATCGCCTCGCGCTGCCGCGCCTGAGCGGCCAGCAGCGCCTCGCTGGCATCGGCCCGATCCGCCGCTGCCTGGGCCGCCCGCTGCAGGCCATCGAGCTGGTCGCGTGCGGAGCAGGCCTGGCGCCAGGAATCGTTTGCAGCCTGCAGCTGCTGCTGCCTGGCCTCCAGGGCGGCGCGATCGCTGCTCAGCTTGTTGGTGGCCGCGGCCGCCAGGCGTGCGGCCTGCTCCGCGGCGGTTTCTGCCTGGGCGGCCTCCTGGGCCTGGCGGCTCAGGGCCGTCACCTCCGCCCGCCGGGCCGCCAGGGCGCTGCGGGCATTGCCCAGGGCCTCCAGGCCCGGCGGCGTGAGCAGATCGAGCAGCACCAGCTCCTGCGGCAGGGCTTTGGCCGCATCCCTGGCCCGGATCGTGCTACGCAGCTGGCTGCGGAGCCGCTCCTGCCTCTGTTGTAACTCCTGCCGGGCGGCGTCCTCGGCCTCGAGGCTCGCCCGCAGGGATTCCGCCTGCTGGGCCCGTTGCAGGCGCTGGCGGTAGTCGTCCACCAGCGGCTGCTTGGCCTCCAGATCGGTGAGCGTGGCCACCGCGCTGGCGCGGCGATCCCAACGCTCAGCCTGGCGCTCCACCGCCGCCTTCGCCTGCTGGGCAGCCTCCAGGGCGATGTTGCTCTGTTGGAGCCGCTGGGCCGCGGCGGCCACCACCGCGGCGATCCGCTCCTGCAGCTCCGGCAGGCTCAAGGGCTGCGGTGGCTCGGGGGCGGCGGCTTCAGTTGTTCCTGTTGGTGTCGTTGTTTCCGTGGGATCGGCCGGCGGCGCATACGGACTCCAGGTCTGTTCGGCCTGACGCTGCAGCTGCTCGAGGCTGCGGGTTTGCTCGGCCAGCTCCTGGCGTGCGGTCTTGGCCCGCTCGTCGAGCCAGAAGCTCGCCTGCTCGAAGCGCTCGGTGTCGAACAGGGTCTTGAGCAGGGCCTCGCGTTCCTCTGCCCGGGCGCGCAGCACCTCCGCAAAGCGGCCCTGGGGCAGCAAGATCACCTGGCGAAACTGCGAGCCGTTGAGGCCCACCAGCTGTTCCACTTCGCGGCTCACCTCCGTGGTGCGGCTGGCGATCGGCTCCGCCTCCGAGCCGTTCAGCCGCCAGAGTGCCGCCTGGGCACCCTTCTCGGTGAAGCCCTGGCCGCGGGCCTTGGGGGCGGTGTAGGCGGGGCAGCGCTCCACCCGGTAGCGGGCGCCGCCGCAGGAGAACTCCAGCTGCACCCGCGGCACGGCAGCCGGTGCGGCATGGTCTGACTTCAACGACCTCACGTTGCGATCGCCCGACACTTCGCCGTAGAGCGCGAAGCTGAGGGCATCGAGCAGGAAGGTCTTGCCGGCGCCGGTGCTGCCGTGGATCAGGAACAGCCCCTCGTCGCTGAGGGCGTCGAAGTCGATCGCGGTGGGTTCGGCGTAGGGCCCAAACGCCTCCAGCTGCAGCCGATGGGGTTTCAACGCTCGCCTCCGCGGTTGGCGGCCTCGATGGCGCGGCGCAGCAGCTCGGCTTCCGCCGCTTCGGTGGGCTTGCCCTGCTGATCGCTGAAGAATGCCAGGGCGAGATCGAGCGGTGAACCTGCCTGCCGCACCTGCTGCTGCCGTTGATCGGCGCTGGCCCGCAGCCGCTCCGCTGGCCGGTGGCGCAGTTCGGCCACGTGGGGGAAGTGCTGGCGCAGCCGCGCCATCGCCTGCAGCGGCAGGTCGTCGTCCGTGAGGATCACCCGCACCCAGGCGTGGCGGGCGTCGTCGTGGCGTGGATCGCTGCAGAGGGCGTCGATCGGCCCCTCGAGGGTGCGCAGCGGCCGGCCCACTCCGAGGGGCACGATCTCCACCGCCGCCGCTCCGCCGGCATCGAGCTCGACGATCCGCACCGATTTGCTGTGGTGCTGCTCGGAGAAGGAGTAGGGCAGCGGCGTACCGGAGTAGGCCACCCGCGGGCCGTCGAGTTGCTGGGAGCCGTGCAGATGCCCCAGGGCCACGTAGTCGAAGCCGGCGAACGTCTCGACGTTCACCCGGTCGACGTTGCCGACCGTCAGCTCCCGTTCCGATTCGGATGTCTCCCCGCCGGCCACGAAGGTGTGGGCCACCAGAACCGAGCGGTGCTGCGGCCGGCTTTCCCGGTCGTGGTGGATCCGCTCCAGGGCGCGGCGCGTCACCTCCTGGTGGCTGAGCCGCGCCGGAGTGCCCGCCGCCTCGTCATGCGCCGCCTCGCCCAGCGCCGCCAGCAGTGGCCCATCGACCGATGGCTCCAGATAGGGCAGCGGGTAGATCGCCACCGGCGCACCACCCCGCCGCGGCGTCACCAGCACCGGCTCGGCGGCCCGCCGCACGTCGCCGCGGATCGTCACTCCGAAGGCCGACAGCAGCGGGTCGTAGATCGAAACGCGCACATGCGAATCGTGGTTGCCGGCGATCGCCACCACCGCCGCCCCGGCCCGGCTCAGGCGGGCCAGGGTGTCGTTGAACAGCTGCACCGCCTCCGCCGGTGGGATGGCGCGGTCGTAGAGGTCACCGGCGATCAGCACCGCATCCACCTCGGCCTCCGTGGCCAGTGCCACGATCCGGTCCAGCGCCGCCGCCTGCTCCTGCAGCAGCGACGCCCCGTGAAACTGCCGGCCCAGGTGCCAGTCGGAGGTGTGCAGCAGGCGCATCCGTTCAGCCTGGCGGCGCGCTGGCCGGCTGGCGCGGGTAGAGGGCGGTGACCGGGTCGGGATTGTCGATGTCGTAGTCGATCAGGTCGGCCGGCAGCCCCACCTGCGACTCGCGCGGGTAGACGCTGAAATCCTCGATCCGCTTGAACAGCGGCAGCAGCACCCGCGCCAGGGCATTGGGGGCCCCATAGAAGAAGGAGTGGTGGCCAAGCAGGAATTCGGTGGTGCCGGCGCCCTCGGCCTGCTGCTGGCGCTGCAGGAAGTCGCGCAGCTGCTGCCGCTCCGAGGGGCTGAGATCGGGGTGGGCGATCACGGGAAAGTCGCGGGCCGCCGCCACCAGGCCACTCCGGCGCCAGTCGAGGTCGCTGAGGGCGGCGACCAGGGCGTCGCGCTCGGGGCTGAAGTCGACGCAGGTGAGTTGGCGCTCCTCGATCGCCATCACCTCGGCAACGGCGCGGCGCTGCAGCAGTTTCCACTTGGTGCGAGCATCGTCGTGCACGACGATCGCCGCCAGTCGCAGCCGCGCATAGCGCTGCAGCAGGGCGCGATTGGCGCTGCAGCGGGCCACGAAGGTGAACAGGAACTGGGAGCCGGTGCCGATGTAGTCGTCGAGGATCACCAGGGCGCGCCGTTGATCCGGCCCCGGTGGATTGGCCTGCAGTCCCTCGATGTTCTGGAAGCAGGTGACGGGCAGGCGGTTGGCCTTGCGGTAGACGTACGACACCAGATCGCCGCTCTTGCAGACGAAGGCGCGTGTGAAGTCGATGTCGCTGCAGCGCTCCACATCGAAGCCGTCCTCCGCCAGGTCGAGGCAGAGGCGCTCGTGCAGCAGCCGGCATTCGCGGATCAGGCGCGCCCAGCCGTGCACCTGCATGCACTCGAGCAGCCGCAGGGCGATGGCCTGATCCGCCTCGGCGAACTGTTCGATCCACCGCCCCAGCGATGGCCGGGCGATCTCGGCCTCATTCCAGGCCTCGGCCAGCTGATCGAGGCGGGCGCTCAGCTGGCTGCTCATGGCGTGCTCAAAGGCCTGGTGTGGCATCCACGAGCGGCATCCCCTGGTTGCCCCAGGGTCCCTGGCGGAGCAGAGGTGCCGCACCCGCCGCGGGGCGGGCTGCATCGCCGGCGGCGAAGGCCGCGTTGGTCCAGCTGAGCAGCAGGGGGCCAAGCACGCCGCCATCGGCGCTGGCACCGGGGCGCAGGTTGAAGTGGTCGCCGCCCTGCACCAGCACCAGCTGATTGCCCAGGGGCTTGCCGCCGCGCATCGGTTCAACCGCCTCCGGATCGGGGGGGACCACCCAGTCGCGGCTGCCGCTCACCAGCAGCACCCGGCCGCTCAGACCCAGCCCGGAGCCTCGGGGGAACAGCAGTGACACCGGCGGGCTCACCGCGCCGACGGCGATCACGCGCCGATCCTGAATGCCGGCCTGATCCACGCCGCGCAGCCAGCTGCACTGCAGGGTCCAGCTGAGGTTGCGATCCGGATCGTTCAGCTTGCCGCAGCGCTCCCGGAGTTCCGCATCGGTCGGCCGGACGCCGGCCAGCTGCAGGGTGGTGGTGGCCCCCCACGAGTGGCCGAGCACCACCACGCGCTGGTTGTCAGGCGCAGCGCTCAGGCCCAGTTGGCCGATGCCATCGATCACCGCGGCGAGATCCTTCGGCCGTAGCGCCAGTTCCTTCGGATCCGGCGGTGGTGCCGTGCCCGAGAGCACCGCCTGCTGCTGGCTCTGGTCGCTGCCTGGATGGCGCGGCAGGATCACGGTGTAGCCATGGCTGGCCAGCAGCTGCCCCCAGCCGATGAAGCTGCCGGGGCCGTCCCAGAGGCCATGGGAGATCAGCACCAGGCGACCGTTGCCGCCGGCCTGGGGGGCCAGCACCCTGAGCTCCAGGGGCTCCGGTCGGTGGGCCACCGGCAAGCGCACCGTGGTCTGCGCCACCGACGCCGGCGGCACCCGCGGCTGGGCCACCGGAGCAGCCGGAAGGCTGCTGATCAGCCGTTCCGCCTGCTGGCGCTGGGCGGCCATGCGGAGGGCGACAGCGCGGGCCTGGCCCAGGTCCAGGGTGACCCGTTCGCCGGGGATCGCCTGGATCAGGCTCAGCAGCGTGGGCTGTCCGTTGCGGGAGGCCTTCTGCAGGGCCAGACGTAGGGTCTCGCCAGAGAGATCCGGTGGGCGACCCTCCACCTGGCCGAAGGAGGAAAGCACCAGCAGGGCTTGCTCGAGCAGGGGTGAACCCACCGAGCCATCGGCCACCTGGGTGAGGCTGAGCGGAACGGGGCGGTTGAGCAGGGCCAGCAGCTGACGGCCCAGCGCACCGTTGCTGGCGCGATCGAGTTCCGCCAGATCGCTGTCGCCACGGCGCAGCGCATCCGGGCTCTCCAGCTCGCTCACCTGCAGGTTGAAGCTGGTGTCGAGCAGGGGGATGCGCACCAGGATCTTCTCCACCGCGGCGGCGGGTGCCGCGGGCAGCAGCAGGCTCAGCACACCGCCCAACAGGCCACCCAGCAGGGGGCTGAAACCGTTTCGCTGGCGCTTCATCGGCAGCCCTGCACCGAGATCCGGTAGCTGAAGCCGAGGGCGTTGGGGTCGTCGCTGGCACCCACCTTGAAGTTCATCTGGCTGGCCTGCTTGCCCGGAACCGCCGCGAACGGGCCGAACATCTTGCCGGTGCCGATCGGCGGGCTCATCTGGGTGTTGATCACCTCCAGGTTGGAGCCATCGCTGAACTTCATGTAGCCCTGCACCGGGTACTGGGCGCTGGGGTCGGAGGAGTTGGCCGTGAAGAAGAATTTGTAGCTGGCGTAGGGCCGGTCAACGATGAAATCGGTGTTCCAGTTGGTCTTGCCGACTAACTTGCCACGCCCCACCGACTTGCTGACGATCGGGGTGCTGCCGTTGCCGCCGATCGGCTGCAGGAACTTGCAAGACTGGCCCTGCGCCTGGACGGCTCCGCCGCTGGCGATCAGGCCGGCGGCCAGAACGGTGGCGATCGGGGCAGCCAGCGGGCGGAGATGCGAGTGCGAGCGGGAGGCGCGGCGGAGCATCGAACACGGTCGACAGTGGTGCTCGGGACCTTAGGCAAGTTCCACCCGCTGAGCACGCCACCCTTCAGATTCGACGAATCATGTGCATCAGCGCCTCCCCTGCAGCCAGCGCATCAGCGCCTTGGCGGGATCGCCCAGCTCCTCGATCGAGCCGTAGAGGTAGTCCTGCCAGCCAGGCTGCGGCAGGCCGCTGAACACCATCAGGTTGAGTGGGTAGTCCTCCGAGTCGCTGCAGCGGCGGAAGTCGTCGCGGTAGAGGAACACCGGTTTCGCCAGGGCGATCGCAGCTCCCAGCTCCAGCATCACGCCCTCATCGGGAGGCGTTCCGTTGACGATGGCGAGCATGGCGTCGGCATCGCGCACATCCTGCAGATCCGCCTGGGCGACTTGCCAGGCCCAGCCGGGTCTGGCCATGTCCACCTGGCCGTTGCGGCTGAACGGCTCCCACACCTCCAGCTCCAGCGCTTCGAGAGCCGTGATGAAATCCGGCAGCAGACGCTGGCGCCAGTGGGGCGAGAAGCCGTAGGGGGAGGCCAGATAGAGGCGCGGGCGCGTGTTGGGCTGATCGGGACTGCTCATGGCCGTGAGGCCCGGTAGAGCGCCTCATCGGCGGCGGCCGCCGTGGCCGTCTCCCAGGGGAACAGGATCCACTCGCTGGAGTGGGTCACCTCCACGGCCTGCCACCACTGCGGTTCAGACTTGCTCACCCACACCACCACCCGGGCCTCCGCCAGATCGCGCAGGGGCTCGAGGGTGCGGCCTGTTTCGTAGACGTCGTCCACGACAAGGCATCCCGGCCGTGGCGTGTCCAGCAACGGCAGCTCCAGCCGGTGGCTCAGTGCCACCGCCAGCACCAGGCCGCCGCGGGGAATGCCATGGATGCCGTTGACGTCGGAGCCGCGGCAGGAGGTTGCAATCTGCTCAACGGCCTGGTCGAACTCGTGCCAGCTCAGGCGACGCATCGGGGAGTCCAGGAGGGCGTGACGATCCGCTGGCGACGCGGCTGTGGGCCGATCCTGCCGCGACGGATCGCCGCTGCCAACCTTGGTGCAGCTTCGCCCAGCCCGATGTCCGCCACGCTCCCATCCGCCCAGCTGATGACGCAGTTCACCGCCATGGCCTGCGGCGGCTGGGTGTCGCAGATGATCCACGTGGCTGCCGAGCTCGGCCTTGCCGATGCCCTGGCCGCTGGCGAGCGCTCCGTGGAGCAGCTGGCCGACGACTGCGGCGCCCACCCCCCCAGCCTGTTCCGCTTGCTGCGTGGTCTGGCCAGCCTGGGGCTGTTCGCCGAAACCAGTCCACGCACCTTTGCGCTCACGCCGCTGGCGGAGCTGCTGCGCAGCGATCATCCCGGCTCGCTGCGCCAGTTCGCGCGCCTGCTGGGCGAGGAGCACTACCTCAGCTGGCATGCGTTGCTGGCTTGCGTGCGCAGCGGTGAGAGCGGCTTCCGCCGCCGCTATGGCACCGATGTGTTCAGCTGGTACGAGCAGCATCCGCAGCGGGCCGCCGTGTTCAACGGCGCTATGGGCGATTTCTCCCGCATGGAGGTGGCCGCGTTCCTCGCGGCCTACCCCGCGTTCGCCGAGATTTTCCATCTGGTGGATGTGGGCGGTTGCCGCGGCCAGCTGCTGGAGGCTGTGCTCAGTGCCCATGACCACATCTGCGGCACGGTGTTCGACCAAGCTTCCGTGTTGGCTGATGTCTCCCCGTCGCCGCAGCTGGCCTCACGGCTGGCGGTGCAAGCCGGCGACTTCTTCGCTGAGGTGCCCGCCGGCGCCGATGCCTACCTGATGAAGCACATCCTGCACGACTGGCACGATGACGCCTGCCTCACCATCCTCGGCCGGATCCGCGCGGCCATGGCGCCAGGAGCACGTTTGCTGGTGCTGGAGCCGGTGATCGCTCCTGGCAATGAGCCGTTCCCCGGCAAACTGCTCGACCTCAACATGCTCGTAATGACGGATGGTGGCCGCGAGCGCACGGCCCAGGAGTACGCCGACCTGCTGCAGCGCGGCGGCTTCCGCCTGGAGCGGATCGTGCCGACGGCCGCGGCGATCAGCGTGGTCGAGGCGTTCGCGGCCGACTGATCAGGGCTGTGTGGCGCCGACGGCGAAGCTGTCGCCGCAGCCGTAGGAGTCGATGGCCGTGCTGGAGAGCTGAGGGGCCGCGAAGCGACCGCCGATCAGGGCATCCAGCAGCACCCCCACCACCGCCAGCCGCAGCGGCGGCAGGGCCGGCGGCATCCAAGCGGCTCAGGTGGTGGATCTGGAGCTGGTGGCTTGAGAGTCAGTGCAGCAATTGAGTCAGCAGCGGGTCGGCCTGCTCCGCAACGGGATACGGTATCCCCCGGGACAGGATCGTCAGCTGCTCGCCCGCTGCTACCTGGCGCAGCAGACGGGAGAATCTTCTATATCGGTGTTGGGCTTCTTTTCAGTCACGAGCTAGACGCTGTCGTTCAGTCAGGGTGGCGTCGGTTGTTCTTATCTGCGGCGCGGCGCTTGCGGGCCTCACGTACCTTGCTTGTTTTAAATGGTTGGCCAGCCCGAATGACGCTTGGCTCACGCGTTGGCCTCGGCGGCATCGACGACAGCCATCGCCTCGATCAACAGGTCGGCATCCGCCCAACGTTCGTAACAACGGGCTGACGGGCTGTGGCGTTCTCTGGTCTGATCGACGGCCCCGCCGATTCCCCCCTGCGCCTGCTGCTGGCCCATGGGGCCGGGGCGCCGATGGACAGTCCGTTCATGGCGGCGATGGCCGTGGGCCTGGCGGACCGCGGCTGGCAGGTGCTGCGCTTCGAGTTTCCCTATATGGCGAAGCGGCGCCTCAGCGG
>CAIZNP010000119.1 GCA_903934375.1 uncultured Synechococcaceae cyanobacterium | reverse complement strand
CGCGCTGAAGCGCTCAATCGGCTTCGGTGGCGCCGAAGGCGTGCATCAGGGCATCGCCCCAGCTGTTGATCGCACCCAGTTGATGGTCGGAGGCGCCGGCCAGAGCCTGGCCATGAGCCCGCAGCACGGCGGCCTTGTCCACGCTGTGACCGTGCTGGCCGGCCAGGGTCACGATGTCGTCCACCCCGGCAGCGGCCTGTAGCTTCGAGCGCAGGGATTCATCGCCGGCCACCTTGGAGAGGAAGGCTTGAAGATCAGCAACAGGCACGGAAACACCTGAGCTGGATACGTTCGCTCCCGATCCTCACCCACGGAGCGAGAGGCTGTGGGGATGGCTGCTCCCGTTCAGAGCACCTGGCCCACCATCACGGCCGCCAGGGCCGAGAACAGGGTGATGCCGAGGGCGGTGAAGGGGTTCTGGCCCTGGGCCACGGCGAAGCTGGTGATCACGCCGGCGCCGAGGCAGGCCACGGCCAGCTGGGTGGTGAGGGCGGGACGGCTTTCCAAGGCAGGCTGGCGGATGTTGCGGCAAGCTTGCTGAGTGGGCCTGGAGGGTGAAACCCCAGGGCGCGGCTTCGTTACCTGGCGTTGGCCTTCGTTACGGGGCGCAATCAACGGCGTCCGCCGCAGATCCCGCCAGCGATGCCGGCCGGGCGCGGCCACCGCTGGCCCAATGCTGCAGGGCTTCGAGCTGTTCGCGGGCGGTGCGCGAGAGGGGCACCAGCTGGGCGGCGGCGCTGATCAGATCGGTTTCCGTGAACTCGCGACCCTCGCCGAAGGCCTGGTGCATGGCCTCGATCACCACCTGCTCGAGCTCGGCGCCCGAGAAGCCGGTGGTGCGGTCCACCACCACCTCCAGAGTGATCTGGTGGTTCGGCCGGCGGCGGCACAGCTGCAGATCGAGGATGGCGCGGCGCTCGGCGGCATCGGGCAGATCCAGCAGGAAGATCTCATCGAAGCGGCCCTTGCGCAGCAACTCCGGCGGCAGGTTCTCGACGCCGTTGGCCGTGGCCACCACAAACACGGCGCTGCGCTTCTCGGCCATCCATGTGAGCAGGCTGGCCAGCACCCGCTGGCTGGTGCCGCCATCGCTGCGGCCATCGCGGCCGCTGCCGAAGCCCTTGTCGATCTCGTCGATCCACAGCACGCACGGGGCCATGGCCTCGGCCCGCTGGATCATTTCGCGGGTGCGCGCCTCGCTCGCCCCCACAAGGCCGGCGAACAGGCGGCCCACATCCAGCCGCAGCAGCGGCATGCTCCAGCTGTGGGCGATCGCCTTGGCGGTGAGCGATTTGCCGGTGCCCTGGGGGCCCACCAGCAGCACGCCACGGGGCAGGGGCAGGCCGTAGCGGCGGGCCTCCTCGGTGAAGGCCAGGTGCCGCTGCTCCAGCCAGCGCTTGAGGGCATCGAGGCCGCCGATGTCGGCAGGGGTGGCCTCACTGGGGCAGAACTCCAGCAGCTCGCTGCGGGCCACTGCCTGGCGCTTCTCCTCCAGCACCTCCTCGAGATCCTCCAGGCCCAGCTGGCCGCGGCTGGCCAGGGCCCGTGCCGCCAGCTGGCGGATGCGCTGCTCGCTCAGGCCGCTGCAGCTCAGGCTGAGTTGGTCCAGAAGGTTCGGCCCGAGCTCCTGGCCGCAGGCCTGGGCGATGCTCTGCAGCAGTGCCTGGATCTCCCCCTGATCGGGCAGGGGCAGATCCAGCAGGCTGATGCACTCCTCCAGCTCCCGCGGCAGGGTCCAGTCCGCGGCAGTGATCACCACGGTGTGGGGGCTCTGGCGCAGGCTCCCCGCGAGGTTGCGCAGCTTGCGGCAGATGCTGGCGTCGTCGGCGAAACGGTGGAAGTCGTGCAGCACCAGGATCGCCGGCTGCTCACGGCTGAGGCTTCTGAGGCTGTCGAGCGCCGCCAGGGGATTGCGGGCGGCTTCTCCATCGCGACCGGGCCAGCCGCTCAGACCGCTGATGAAGTCCCAGCGGGCCAGGCTGCGGTTGCCCAGGCGGCGGGCCGCTGCCGCCAGCAGCGTGGCGCAGCGCTCCTCCTCCTGGCTGCGGATCCAGAGGATCGGGGTTCGGGCGCGGATCAGCAGATCAAGGTGGTCGGCCCAGGCCTGGCTCATGGCTGCTGCAGGTTGCGCAGGGCGCCCCAGCGGGGATCGATGGCGCCGCCGGCGCCGTTATGGAGGTCCGGACCCGGGCACTCCGCGCCGCAGCGGTTCACCAGGGGCAGCTGCAGGCTGAGCTGCTCGAACAGCCAGTGCTCCGGCTCGAAGCTGCCGTTGGGGTCGATGCTTTCGCAGAGGTCGTCCGCCTCGAGATCGAGCATTGAGCCCGCCTCACCGGTGCTGCCGCCAGCCCCGAGCAGCTTCTCGGCCTCAATGCCGCTGGTGCGGGCCTGCTCCCCCAGCCACAGAAGCTCGTGGCTGCTGAAGCTCAGCGAATGGTTGAACTGCTGCAGGCAGCGGTCGCAGCAGAGGGTCACGATCGTGCTGGCCTCACCAGCCAGCTCGAGCACATTGCCGCGGTGCACGGCGCTGAGCGATCCGCGCACTGGCGTGAGGCTCTGGAGTTCGCTGAGGTGCTGATCCACCTGCCAGCGGCGCCCTTCGGCCAGGAGCCGCAGCTCCTGGATCGGCACCGGCCGGAGGTCGTCAGCGCTGGTCATGGCTGCGTGGGTTCAGCGGGTGGGTGCCAGAGCGCTCACTTCTTGCCCTTGGGCTCGAAGGGCAAGCGTTCGCTGCCACTCACCGTGGCGGTCACGGTCTTGGCATCGGCGGCCATCTGCTGATCGAGGATCGCCTGGAGGTTGTCCGGCAGGGCCTCGCGGGTGAGCAGGAATGTCTGGGCGGCCTGGAAGATGTTGGCCACCACCATGTAGAGCAGCACCCCTGCTGGCAGCGGGAAGAACAGGAACATGCCGGTGATCATCACGGGCGTGATCTTGTTGGCCGTGGCCTGCTGCGGGTTGGCAGGCATGCCCATGCCCGAGAGGATCTGGCTTGCGAACAGGCTGGCGCCGAAGGCGGCCACCAGGATGGCGATGTCCCAGTTGACGGCGCCGTCGGTGTAGAAGCCCACCTGGCCGAGGGCCTTGATGAACAGGAAGCCACTGCGGGCCGCCAGGCCAGGGATCTTGGCTTCCACCACCGCATCACCCGGTGCGATGGCGTGAATGGTGCCGTTCTGGTCGACGCTGACCAGGCCCTCACCCTTGGTGACGCTCCAGGTCGGGTTAAAGCTGTCGCCGTTCTCCACCCCGCCGAGCACCGATGCAAAGCTGGCGCCCTGCTTGGTGTGCAGGCTCACGGTCTCCGTGTCGCCCACGCCCAGCTTGGTGCCCTTCTCCAGGCTGGCGATCACAGGGACATGGCTGGTGGCGGTGACGAAGATCGAGTGGCTGGGGCTGTTGAAGGGCTTGGGCTCCACCGCAGCGATCTGCTCGGCGGGGAGCACCTTCAGGTTGACGGTGTAGGGCACATCCGCGAATGGTGAACCCCGCAGGGTGGCGAACAGCGCGAACAGGATCGGCATCTGCACCAGCAGGGGCAGGCAGCCCGACAGGGGACTGCCGAACTCCTTCATCAGGGAGCCCAGCTCCTCCTGTTGCTTCTGGGGGTTGTTGGCGTACTTGGCCTTGATTTCAGCCTGGCGCTTCTGCATCACCGGCTGGGCGATGCGCATGCGGCGGGCGCTGCGGATCGAGCCGGCGCTCAGGGGGAACAGGGCCAGACGGATCACGACCGTCAGGGCGATGATCGCCAGGCCGTAGCTCGGCACCAATCCGTAGAAGAAGTCGAGGATCGGCAGCAGCAGGTTGTCGGAGATGTAGCCGATCACGGCGTGGTGGCGTCGAGGGGAAGGGTTGGTGCGGTCAGTGTGTCAGGCGGTGCTGCTCAGGCGGCGGCGCTGCCACCGAACCCTGGCTTTGGAGCCGCTTTGGCAGGTGCGGAGGCCATGCGCTCGAGGATGTAGGCCTCCGCCTGCTTGTAGTGGGGCACGGCGCGCATCTCCAGCTTCGTGCCGTCGTTGAGCACCAAAACCATGTCGCCCCAGAAGCCGAGGCTGCGGGCCACGGAACGGACCTCGCGGATCTGGCTGTAGACCACCTGGCTGCGGTCGCGGCCCAGCCAGCCGCCGCTCACCTCCACTCGCCGGCTGGTGATGCGGAAGCGCAGCCACACGGCCCGCACGATGGCACCCACCGCGAAGGGGATGCCGATCAGGGTGAGGCCGAACAGCAGGTTGGTGATCAGGTCGCCCTTGGCGGGTCCTCCGGCATAGAAGACCTCCTCGTTGATCGAGGCGCCTGGTGCCACCGGCGGGGTGATGCCTGGGGGGGCTTTGGACTCGGCACTCATGGGATCAGCCCTGCCTTGGCGAGGAGTTCCGAACATTCTCCCAGCAAGGCTCCGGCCTCGGCTTCGGCGCTGCCGGGTTTGAGGGAGATCAGTAGCCAGCGGCCGTGGCTCTGAGCGCCCTGCTTGCGCAGCAGGCGGCCCAGGTGGTCGTGCAGCAGGCGGCGCAGCCGATTGCGTTGCACCGCTCGCTTGCTCACCTTGCTGCTCACCACCACAGCCAGCCGGTCGCTCTGCGGTGTGTGATCACGGGGATCGGGGCGCAGCAGAGCGGGTTCGGCCGGCAGCAGGCGCAGCACCATCAACTGGCCGTGCAGGCGCCGTCCTTTCTGATACAGGCGGTCAAACACAAAACGCCCCCGCAGCCGTTGGTCCCGGGGAAGCACCATGGAGAAGGGCCTGCGGGAGCGCGTGCTGAGGGGGCGATGGCGGCAGTGGTGCCGCTGAGGCTTGGGATGCCCGGGGCCGGCGTCAACCGAGCCGAGGACAAATGAACAGAAGACAACGGATCAGAAACAACAGAGCCGAACCCGGGGAGGTCAACCCTGCTCGAGGAGTGCCGGGCTGCTCGGATTCTCAGACCGCCAGGCGGGCACGGCCGCGCTTGCGGCGGGTGCGGATCACGCGGCGGCCGGTGTGGCTGCGCATGCGCACGCGAAAACCGGATACCCGCTTGCGCTT
>CAIZNP010000118.1 GCA_903934375.1 uncultured Synechococcaceae cyanobacterium | reverse complement strand
GCCTGGTGATCGGCGTGCTGGTGGCTGGCTACAGCCCCCACAGCGTCGAGAAGATGCTGCCCTTCACTGACAAGCTGTTCTACGGAGTCCTCAGCTTCTTCCTGCTGGATATGGGCATCGTGGCCGCCCAGCGGCTGAACGACCTGCGCCGTGCCGGCAGCTTCCTGATTGGCTTCGCCGTGCTGATGCCGCTGTGCAACGCCCTGGTGGGAGCCCTGATCGCGAAGGGGTTGGGGCTCGAGCCCGGCAATGCGCTGCTGTTCACAGTGCTGTGCGCCAGCGCCTCCTACATCGCCGTACCGGCCGCGATGCGCATGACGGTGCCGGAAGCCAATCCCAGCTTCTACATCTCCACGGCGCTGGGTGTCACCTTCCCCTTCAACATCATCGTGGGCATTCCGCTGTACATGGCCCTGATCAACAAACTCCTCCCCGCTGCCGGCTAACCCGATGAAACGTGTGGATCTGATCCTGAGCGAACGCGAACTGGACGCCGTCATCAAGGCTATCGAGGCGGCCGAAGCCCCCGGTTACTCGGTGATGCGCCACGTCACCGGCATGGGGCCGCACGGGTCGGTCTCCGAAGCGATGGACTTCAGCGGCCTCGGGGCGAACGCTCACGTGATCGTGTTCTGCGAGCCCGGGATCCTGCCGAAGCTGCGGGAGGGGATCCAGCCGCTGCTCGATTACTACGGTGGCGTGGCGTACGTGTCCGAGGCCGAACCCCTGTGAGGGCGTGGTCGCAGTCGCAGGGAGATCGGTGGCGACGGCGACCGGGCCAGGCGTGTGTCAGGGCCAGGACAGAAGCATCCCCAAAGTTTTGTGATGCACTGATGAGCTCCGCTTATCAGTGGATGCGAAGACGGTGATGGTGCATTCGCCCCAAATGGCTTGACGGGGGGCTCGGCTGCCGAGCATGGTTGCAGGCGAACATTCCACCCCTCCTCCAGGAGCAGGTAATGGCTAACGAAACCATGGGTATCGCCCTCGGCATGATCGAGACCCGGGGTCTGGTCCCCGCGATCGAAGCGGCCGACGCCATGACCAAGGCTGCCGAAGTGCGCCTGATCGGTCGCGAATTCGTAGGCGGCGGCTACGTCACCGTTCTGGTGCGCGGCGAAACCGGCGCTGTGAACGCTGCTGTGCGCGCCGGCGCTGATGCATGCGAGCGCGTGGGCGATGGCCTGGTTGCCGCTCACATCATTGCCCGCCCCCACCGTGAAGTTGAGCCTGCTCTGAACAGCAGCGCCGGCTTCGTTGGTTCGAAGGACTGAGGTCTGAGCCACGCCTTTAAAGGCAGCTCATCCCTCTGAACCCATCTTTCCCTCGACCGACCCGGAGATTCTCCATGGCAAAGAAGTACGACGCTGGGGTTAAGGAGTACCGCGACACGTATTGGACTCCTGATTACGTCCCCCTCGATTCCGACCTGCTGGCCTGCTTCAAGTGCACCGGCCAGGAAGGTGTGCCCCGTGAGGAAGTCGCAGCCGCTGTGGCTGCTGAGTCCTCCACCGGCACCTGGTCCACTGTGTGGTCCGAGCTCCTCACCGACCTCGACTTCTACAAGGGCCGTTGCTACCGCATCGAAGACGTTCCTGGCGACAAGGAAGCCTTCTATGCGTTCATCGCCTACCCCCTCGACCTGTTCGAAGAGGGTTCCATCACCAACGTG
>CAIZNP010000117.1 GCA_903934375.1 uncultured Synechococcaceae cyanobacterium | reverse complement strand
ATCACCAACCTCGGCGCCCATCTGCCGGCGGACACACCGGCTGCCGAGGTGCTGAGCACGATCCAGCGCCTGAACGCGGATGACGCCGTCGACGGCATCCTGCTCCAGCTGCCCCTGCCGACAGGCCTTGATGAGGGCCCGCTGCTCGCGGCCATCGACCCCCAGAAGGACGCCGATGGCCTGCACACCCTCAATCTGGGGCGCCTGCTCAAGGGGGAGCCGGGTCCGCGCAGCTGCACCCCAGCCGGCGTGATGGCTCTGCTGGCGGCCGCTGGCATCGACCTGGCGGGCAAGCGGGCGGTGGTGGTGGGCCGCAGCATCCTGGTGGGACAGCCGATGGCGCTGATGCTGCAGGCGGCCAACGCCACGGTGAGCATCGCCCATTCGCGCACGGCGGATCTTGCGGAGCTCACCCGCCAGGCGGATGTGCTGGTGGTGGCGGCCGGCCGGCCGCGCATGATCGGCGCCGAGCATGTGAAGCCGGGGGCGGTGGTGGTGGATGTGGGCATTCACCGGCTGGAGCCCGACCCCGCTGCCGGACCCGAAGCCAAGGCCCGGTTGTGCGGCGATGTGCGCTTCGAGGAGGTGGAGCCGATCGCCAGCGCCATCACACCGGTTCCCGGCGGTGTCGGGCCGATGACGGTGACCCTGCTGCTGGTGAACACCGTGGCCAGCTGGTGCCAGCGCTGCGGCCTGGATCAACCCCTGGCTGATCTGCTGCCCTGACGAGCGGCTGTTGCCTGAAGCCGGCCTGAGAGAATCCGAGCCAGCGATGGCCCCTGGCCCAGCCCCCATGACCGCGGCGGTGAGCACCACAGACAGCACCTCCACGGGGGAGCCGGCGACCTTCGACTTCGCCGCCTACCTGGAGGCGACGCGCCTGCGGGTGGAGGCGGCCCTGGATGGATCGCTGGGGCCAGAACGGCCGGAGGGCCTGCGCGAGGCGATGCGCTACTCGCTGCTGGCCGGCGGCAAGCGGCTGCGGCCGATGCTCTGCCTGGCGGCCTGTGAGCTGGCCGGCGCCGATGGCGAGCTGGCCATGCCCGCGGCGGTGGCGCTGGAGATGATCCACACCATGTCGCTGATCCATGACGATCTGCCCGCCATGGACAACGACGACCTGCGCCGCGGCCGCCCCACCAACCACAAGGTGTATGGCGAGGCCAACGCGATCCTGGCCGGCGATGCCCTGCTCACCCGCGCCTTCGAGATGGTGGCCCTGCGCAGTCCCGGCGTGCCGGCCGAACGGCTGCTGTCGGTGGTCGGTGAGCTGAGCCTGGCCTCCGGCGCCCCAGGGCTGGTGGGCGGCCAGGTGGTCGATCTGGAATGCGAGGGCAAGGACGTGGACCTCGACACCCTGGAGTACATCCACCTGCACAAGACCGGCGCCTTGCTGCGGGCCTGCGTGCTCAGTGGCGCCTTGATCGCCGGCGCCTCCGAGGCGCTGCTGGAGGCCCTGCGCGTCTATGCCCGCGGCATCGGCCTGGCCTTTCAGATCATCGACGACATCCTTGATGTGACCGCCAGCAGCGAGGTGCTTGGCAAGACCGCCGGCAAGGATCTCACTGCCGACAAGACCACCTACCCGAAGCTGCTGGGGCTGGAGGAGTCGCGCCACCGCGCCGAGGCGCTGGTGGCGGAGGCCAAGGCTGCCCTCGCCCCGTACGCCCAGGCGGAAGGTGGAGCGTTGAAGGCCGCGCCGCTGCTGGCCCTGGCGGACTACATCACGAGCCGCGACCGATGAACGTCCCTGCACTGCTGGATGTTCTCGACAACGGAGCTCTCTGGTGGGGCCTGGCCGCCTGCGGCAGCGCCCAGCTCTCCAAACTCTTCATCGAGCTGGCGGTACACCGCCGCTGGAACCCGAAGGTGCTGGTTGAAACCGGCGGCATGCCCTCGAGTCACTCGGCCCTGCTCACCGGCACGGCCGCCTGCCTGGGCTGGCAGCAGGGGTTTGCGTCGCCCCTGTTCGCCCTGGCGGCGGCCCTGTGCTTCGTGGTGCTGTACGACGCCGCCGGCGTGCGCCGGGCCGCGGGCCTGACCGCGACCCGGGTCAATGCCCTGCCCCAGGCCATCTGGTCGTCGCCTGCCACCGCAGCTGCTGCCGGCGATCCGGGCATACCGATCCCGATCAAGCCACTCAAGGAGAACCTCGGCCATACCCGGCTGGAGGTTCTGGTGGGCAGCCTGATGGGGCCGCTCGTGGCGCTTCCCGGCCTGGTGTGGGTGGGTTCGCCGCTGTTGCTGGCCCGGCACTGGGGCCTGTTGCCGGTTGGCTGACGCCGGGGGCGATGGAGCACCGGCCCTGACGGCTGGTCAGGCCGCCGCCGCCGGGGTTTTCGCGGCCTGGCTGGTGGCGTCTTGGGACGGCACCCCCTTCGTGCTCAGCGGCTATGCCGGCACCGGCAAGACCCACCTCTGCCGGCATCTGCTGCAGCTGGTGGAGAACACCGGCCTCTGCTGGACGGTGGTCGCCCCGACCCATAAGGCGGTCGGGGTACTGCGCCAGCAGCTGGCCTGGGCGGGCCTGCAGCCCACCTGGTTCCCCAGCACGATTCACCGCCTGCTGCGCCTGAAGCTTCGGCGCCAGGGGGATCTCGAGCGTTGCGAGGAAACCGAGCAGACCGCTGCCTCCCTCGAGAACCTCGGCTTGGTGCTGGTGGATGAGGCCTCAATGGTCGACAGCACCCTGCTGGAGATCGCCCTGCGCTGCGCCCACCCCTTCCGGACGCGTCTTGTCTTCGTGGGCGATCCGGCCCAGCTGCCGCCGGTGGGGGAGCCCAAGAGTCCGGTGTTCGCCATGGCGCGGGCTGCGGCAGCCCGCCTCACCGAGGTGGTGCGCCATCAGGGGCCCGTGCTGCAGCTGGCCACGGGCCTGCGCAACGGGCAGCTGCCCTGCCAGCGCCCGCCTGCATTTGCGCCGGTGCGCAATGACCACGGTCTGGTGAGCGCCCTGCCGCGGAGCGCCTGGTTGGCGGCGGCTCAGGCGGGGCTGCGCCGCGCCGCCGAGCTCGACAACCCGGATCTCGCCCGCATCCTCTGCTACACGAATCGCTGCCTCGAGGAGCTGGTGCCCCTGGCGCGCCGGGCCATCCATGGCGAGATGGCCGATCAGCTGCCGGTGCTGCCGGGCGAGGTGCTGATCACCCGCAGCGCCGTGATGGCACCCGCTTGCCGCGCCGGCGAGGAGGCGGCCGAGGAGCCGGATCTGCTGCTGGGCTCGAATCGGGAGCTGGTGGTGCGCGATGTGACGCCGGAGCGCTGTGACCTGTCTGAGTTCGGCGTCGGCAGCGACGATGGCCTGCTGCCCCCGGTGATCGAGACGCTCACCGCCGAGGTGGAGACCGGTGACACCCGCCTCAGCCTGCGTTTGCTGCCGCCGGTGGGCAGTGCTGGCCGCCGGCAGCTCGATGATGTGCTGCAGCGTCTGCGTCAGCAGGCCCGCGACGCGGGCAAGCAGGCGGGCCGGGGCCTGTGGCGTCGCTACTTCCTGGTGCGGGATGCCTTCGCCTCTCTCGGGCCGGCGGCCGTGCTCACGGTGCACCGCAGCCAGGGCAGCACCTTCGGGGAGGTGTTCATCGCCGGCGACGTGTTCTGGCCCCAGGATCCCGTGCTGCGCCAGCAGCTGGTGTATGTCGCGGTGAGCCGCGCCAGTCAGGCGGTCTGGCTGATGGCCGATGACGGGGCTGGCGCCGATCGCCGGCTCTGGGCGGATTGGCTGGGACAGGGGGCCTGACCAAGCCGAAGCGGCTCGGCGCTGGTTCCCAGTGCTGGGTACAGCCTTGTTCAGCCGAGCTGGAGCCCCTCGATGCCCTGCCAGCCCAGGTAGCCGGCCAGCACAAGGCTCAGGCCGCCCACCAGCAGATCCCCGCGGGCAAACAGCAGCTGCTTGCCACGCTCCAGCAGCGGCAGCACCTGCGTCCGGCCCACCAGCACCGCGGCGAACGGCAGCAGCAACGCCAGGCTGGCCGCCAGGGTGAATCCTGCCGTGAACAGCACCTCCTGAGCCCGACTCAGGCCGTTGGCCAGCAGGGCCGAGGCCGCCTTGGCGAACAGGAACAGGTCGTCCGGACTCACCACCTCGATGGCGCAGCTGGCCCCCAGCAGCAGCGGCAGGGGCAGGGCGCAAAGGCGATCCAGCTGGCGGGTCCAGGCGGGTGGCTCCTGACCCTCCTCGCGGCGCTCAAGCAGTTCCCGCAGCCC
Source organism: uncultured Synechococcaceae cyanobacterium (assembly GCA_903934375.1). Taxonomy (GTDB): domain Bacteria; phylum Cyanobacteriota; class Cyanobacteriia; order PCC-6307; family Cyanobiaceae; genus Vulcanococcus. The sequence continues at coordinate 6,611 of CAIZNP010000117.1, read as the reverse complement.
CAGGGCCAGCAGGGCGCCGGCGCCGAGAAGGTCCAGACCCGTTCGGTGGCTGGAGCCCTGCTCCATCGTGAGCAGCAGGCTGTGGCCGACCGTCAGCAGCACCACAAGGGTCGCCGTGATGGTGACCATCCAGCTGAGCACGAACAGGCCGCCGCGGCGCAGCGGGTTTGGTCCGAGCAGGAGCAGCAGCAACAGGCCGATGTGAATCGGACTCAGGCTGATGCCGCTGCCGTAGGCCAGCAGTTCGGCCCAGAGGGTGCCATTGCTCATGGGTGCAGGTCAGGCCCGGATTTCGAACCAGTCTTCCCTGCTGGGGGCGAGATAGGCGTGGCTGACGCTGTGAACCTCGGCGCCGGTGGGGCCCCGCTCGCACCACAGGCGCAGCTCGGTGAGCAGATGCACGGGCCCCTCCGCCTGCACTTCAACGCAGCCATCGGGCAGGTTGCGCACCCAGCCGTGCAGATCGAGCTGCTTGGCTTTCTGGCAGCAGCTGGCGCGGTAGCCCACCCCCTGCACGCGGCCGCGCACGATCAGCTGCCAGCGCTCGATGTGGGGGGTGCTGCGCGGCTCGCCCCGCTCCACCCGTCGCCACTCACGCAGCCGCGCCGCCCGGCTGCTGCGGGTCATTGGGCTCATGTCGGCGAACAGCCAACCCGGCGCCTGGGAGTTCATCTGGCGGGGCAGTGGTTTCTCCACGGGGCTGCTTCGCGCTGGCCAGTCTCAACCTGCCACGGCTGCGCGATTTCGGCTACAGCGCCGGACTGAACGACGCAGGGGCGTTCCAGCGCAGCAGGGCCCGCTGCTGCCGCTCCTGCCCCAGCACTGAGATGCCGGCGGTGCCGAGCACCAGCAGACCGCCGCCGGCTGGCCCCAGTCCCAGCCAGCAGCCCGCCAGGCTGCGCAGGATGTGGCCATGGGCGACCAGGGCCACGCGGCCCTCGTCGCCCGCCAGCTCCAGCGCCCGCTCGATCAGCCGGCCGCAGCGCTCGCCCACCTGATCGGCGCTCTCGCCACCGGGGCAGGGGTGGCTCCAGATCGTCCAGCCCGGCACGCTCAGACGGATCTCGGCGGTGGTCAGCCCCTCGTAGTCGCCGTAGTCCCATTCGCGCAGGTCGTCACACACCTCGGCTGCGGTCCCCAGGCCAGCCAGCTCGCAGGTGCGCCGGGCCCGCTGCAGCGGGCTTACGAGTACCGCCTGGAAGTCCTGGGCGGCCAGAACCGGCGCCAGGGCAGTGGCTTCCAGCTCACCGGCGGGGAGCAAGGGACGGTCGGTCCGGCCGGTGTGGCGGCCGTTCAGGGCCCAGTCGGTGGCGCCGTGGCGCAGCAGCCAGAGCTCGGGGGTGGTCATGGCAGATCAGATCAGCGGGGTGACGGGGCTGGCCCTGCGGGCGGCGGCGGCGAGGCGGTGCGGAATCTGGGGACAGCCGCCCCAGTGCAGATGCAGCCAGCTGGCATGCAGCCGAGGGCTGCTCCAGCCCTCGGCTCGCGCTGGTGAGCCCCAGCCCGCCAGCTGCCAGAGCGGACCGCCCTGTTCGTTCGCCTCCAGCCCCTCAGCGTTCAGCTGCCAGCGGTGGAATTCATGACCGCAGAGCCGCTCACCACGGCGCAGCACCAGGCCGTCGTTGTGGGCGAGGGCATCGCGATAGCCGAGGCTGAGGCTGCCGTGGCGGGCATGGAACGGCAGCAGCCCTGCCATGGCGTGCTTCAGCCCATTGGCATCCGCCAGGCTCTGGCCCAGCAGCAGCAGGCCGCCGCACTCGGCGTAGATCGGTAGCCCCGCGGCCGCAGCGCCGCGCAGCGCCGCCAGGCTGCGGCCGCTTGAGGCCAGGGGGGCGGCATGCAGTTCCGGGTAGCCCCCCGGCAGGATCAGGGCCCGGCTGCCGGGGGGCAGTGCTTCATCGGCCAGGGGCGACCAGGGCAGCACCGTCAGTCCCTGGGCTTCCAGAAGTTCCGCCGCCTCGGGATAGCGGAAGTGAAAGGCCGCATCGCTGGCGATCGCCACCGGCACCGGGCTGGACGCCGTGGAGGTGCTCCAGGCGGAAGGTTCAAGGGCTGGCTGAACGGCTGGATGAACGGCTGCTTCGCTGGCCTCCAGCGGGGACGCTGGCGACCCCTTGGGTGCCTCCAGCAGCGGCCAGAGCTGCTCCAGATCGAGATGGCGCTCCGCCAGATCCGCCCAGGCCCCCAGGCGCTGCTGCAGATCGCTGAGTTCGTGGGCCGGCAGCAGGCCCAGGTGGCGTGATGGCAGCTCCAGGCTGTCGTGGCGGGGCAGGGCGCCCAGCAGCGGCATGGCGATGCTGGCCAGCGCTTCTGCCAGCAGGGCGTGGTGGCGTTCGCTGCCCACACCGTTCAGCACCACGCCGGCGATGCGCAGCTCCGGCTGGTGATCGCGGAAGCCGCGCACCAGCGCCGCCAGCGATCCCGCCTGACGGCTGGCCTCCACCACAAACACCACCGGCAAACCAAGCAGCGCGGCCACGGCGGCGGAGCTGCCCTCCGCGCTGGGGCCGCGGCCGTCGAACAAGCCCATCACCCCCTCCACCAGCGTCAGCTCCGCTGCCTTGCCGTGGCGGTGGAAGCTGGCCTGCACCCAGGCCTCGCCGCAGAGCAGCGGATCGAGGTTGCGGCAGGGGCGGTCGCTGGCAGCAGTGAGGAGCTGGGGATCCAGGTAGTCGGGCCCCACCTTGAAGGTCTGGATCGTGCGGCCGCGCCGCCGCGCCAGGGCGGTGAGGGCCAGGCTCACCAGGGTCTTGCCGCTGCCGCTGGCCGGGGCGGCGATCAGGCAGGGCATGGCGGAACGGGGGCACGGTGGCGGGGCCGGCGCCGCCGGCCGGCGGGCTCAGCTGGGCAGCAGCTTGGCAGCCAGCGGAGCGGCGGCGGCCAGCAGGGGGTTGGTGCTGTCGTGGCCGCCCGCCAGCAGCCGGGCCATTTCCATCTCCTCGCTCTCGTTGGGCAGAGGCACCACCTCCTCGGCCAGCTCCATCGACGCCACGCCGCCCGCCTCGAGCCGCATGCAGCCGCCCGATTCCGAGCAGAGGATCACGCACAGGGGGCTCTGACCGGCAGGAGCACAGATCAGGCGCAGGCCCACCAGGGCGCCGGGGTGGGTCTTGCTGATGCCCACAGGCACCGGCATCAGCCGGAACTGCACGCTCTGGCCGTCGGTGCGCTGGAACTCGGCGCCGATGCCGCGGCCCTCCGGGCCGTCGCCAGGGATCCAGTAGCTGCTCTGCAGATGCCAGCCCAGCCGGTCGGCGATCCAGGCGGCCAGCAACAGGCCTTTCACCGGATGGTTCCCCTCCACGTCGATGTCGAGCTGCACCACCTGATCAAGCGCCAGCTGGCGCCGCGGTGGGTCGAACACCATTGCCAGCGACTCGCGCCAGCTGCGCAGCCGCAGCCAGTTCAGATCGTTCACCGCCTGGCCCCGTTCGATCCGGTCCACCAGCAGATCCAGGCAGCGGCGGGGCTCGCCGATCGAGCTGTCCACCACCAGCCGCCGTGGCGGCACCGCCAGGGCTTCCAGCAGCTCCGGTGATTCGTCCATCGAGCCGTTCCACCACACCCAGCAGGGCAGCTCCGCGGGAATCAGCGGCTGCAGCATCGCCAGCCCCTGCTCGATTGCCCCCATGCCGCCCCGCAGCACCACCACATCGCCGCAGGCGTCCTCGCTGCCGCTGCGCTCCTCCGCCAGCGGGCAATAGGCGGCCACCAGGGTTTCGAGTGGGTGATCAGCCGCCAGGGTGGGGGCCAGCGTGATCAGCCGCCGCGGGCGGTGCGCGCTGATGGCGCGGTCCACGAACTGACCGCGCAGATCCTCAGCGCTGTGGTCACCGGCCTGCTGCCCCAGCCGCCAGGCCACCTCCGGTGCCATCGGTGCGGTGCTGGTCGGCAGCCCCACCTCACCCACCACCTGGCGGGCCGCTTCGAGCAGCTCGCCGTTGAGCAGGCCGCTGAGAGGTCCGTCGATGCGGCCGGTGCGGATCAGCTGCTGCTGCAGCCAGGAGGGTTCCCACACCAGCAGGGTGAAGGTGGCGGCACCGCTGGATTCCTGAAGCGCCTCACCCCAGAGCCGGTCGAGATAGCCCGGCACCTCTGCGGGTGGCAGTTCCAGGGGAGCCTGCAGGGTGAGTTGGGGAGCCATGGCGGATGAGAGGGCGAAGGGCGGGAGCGATGGGGGCTGAAAGGCGCCGGCCGCGTCGCTGTGCGAGCGGCAAATGTCTCAGGGGCGTCGCCAGAGCAGGCCGTCGTCGGCCAGCAGGCTGTCGGCGGCGCCGGGGCCCCAGGTGCCGGCCTCGTACGGCTGCACCGGCAGCTGCCAGGGGGCTTCCTCGATCAGCTCCAGCAGGGGGGTGTAGAGGCGCCAGGCGGCCTCCACCTCGTCGCTGCGGGTGAACAGGGTGGGGTCACCCAGCATGGCGTCCGCCAGCAGGCGCACGTAGCCCTCGTCGGAGGGCTCGCCGAAGGATTCGTCGTAGCTGAAGTGCATATCCACCGGGCGGCTGCGCATGCCGGAGCCTGGCGCCTTCACTTCAAACACGAAGCCGGCCCCCTCATCGGGCTGGATGCGCAGCACCAGCTGGTTGGCGGTGGGGCTGCCGCCGGCGGCATCGAACAGGTGCACCGGGGCCTCGCGGAAGGTGAGCACCACCTCGCTCAGCCGCTTGGGCAGACGCTTACCGGTGCGCAGATAGAAGGGCACCCCCTGCCAGCGCCAGTTGTCGATGAACAGCTTCATCGCCACATAGGTTTCCGTGGTGCTGTTGGGGTTCACCCCCGGCTCCTGGCGATAGCCCGACAGGGGCATGGCCGGGCTGCCGCCACGGCTGTACTGGCCCCGCACGCAGCACTTCCACGGCTCGTCCTCATCGGCCAGGCGAGCGGCCTGCAGCACCTTGGCCTTCTCGTTGCGGATGGCCTCCGGGTCGAAGCGGCCGGGCGCCTCCATCGTGGTGAGAGCCAGCATCTGGGTGAGGTGGTTCTGCACCATGTCGCGCAGGGCCCCACTCGATTCGTAGTAGCCGGCCCGTTCCTCAACCCCCACCGTTTCGGCGGCGGTGATCTGCACGTTGGCGATGTAATTGCGGTTCCAGATCGGTTCGAAAATTGTGTTGGCGAAGCGCAGAACCAGGATGTTCTGCACCGTCTCTTTGCCGAGGTAGTGGTCGATCCGGAAGATCTGTTGCTCCTGGCCGCAGGCCTGCACCACCCGGTTGAGCTGCTCGGCGCTGGCGTAATCGGTGCCGAAGGGCTTCTCGATCACCACCCGGCTGCGGGCGGGATCACGCAACAGGCCGGCGGCCGCCAGGGAGCGGCAGCCGCTGCCATAGAAGGCGGGGGATACCGAGAGGTAAAAGGTGCGGTTGCCACGGGTGGCCCGCAGCCGGTCGATCGCTTCCAGGCGCGTGCCCAGCCGCACGACGTCCTCGTCCTGTTGCAGATCCACGGGCTCGTAGAACAAGCAGGCGGCGAACTGCTGCCAGGCGCTCTGGTGCTGCTTCACCTCATCGGCGAGGGCCTCGGCCATGCGGCTGCGGAAGTCTTCGTCGCTCCAAGGCCGGCGCGCGCAGCCCAGTACGGCGAATTCTGTGGGCAGGCGCCGCTGGCGGAACAGCTCGAACAGCGCCGGTATCAGCTTGCGGTGGGTGAGGTCGCCGCTGGCACCGAAGATCACCAGGCACTGGGGCGAGATCACCCGCTCCTGGCGCAGGCCAACGCGCAGTGGATTGGTCTGGGTGGCGGCCATGGGGCAACGCGGGGCGTGCGTGACCCTGGTTTAACGGCGGCATCGCTTTGCCGCATCGCCAGGCAACAAAAAAGCCCGCCGGTGGGCGGGCCCTGACACAAGCCGTGGGAGGGCGGAGGCCCTGGACTGTGGGGTCAGTAGGTCTCCACGTGCCAGCGCTCAGCCTTCTTGAGCTGCGGACGCAGCTCGGACCAGTTGAGGCCCTTGGCGGCCGCCGCGGTGGTCATCGCTTCGTCGATGCCCGGCTCCATGCCGCGCAGACCGCACATGTAGACGTGGGTCTTGGGGTCCTCGATCCAGGTGAAGATCTCCTCGGCGTTCTCGCTGACCCGGTCCTGGATGTACATCCGGCCGCCGCTGGCGTTCTGCTGCTCGCGGCTGATGGCCTTGGTGTAGCGGAAGTTGTCGGGGAACTCCGCCTGGTAGCGGTTGAAGTCGTCGTCGTAAAGGAGGTTGGGGGTGGTGGGCACGCCCATGAATAGCCAGGCCTTGCCGCGGAACTGCCAGCCGTTCTTCTCCCGTTCGGAGGGTTCGAACATGCGGCGCAGGTAGGTGCGCATCGGTGCGATGCCGGTGCCGGTGGCCAACATGATCACGTTGGCCTCCTCGTCGTCGGGCAGGAGCATCTCCTTGCCAACCGGGCCGGTGATCTTCACCTTGGCGCCGGGCTCGATGTCGCAGAGGAAGGTGGAGCAGACACCGTTGCTGGTTTCGCCGACTTTCTCGTACTGGAGCTGGCGAACGCACAGGGAGACGGTGTTGCCCGCCAGGTTGTCGCCATGGCGTGTGCTGGCGATCGAATAAAGGCGCAGCTTGTGGGGTTTGCCGTTGGCGTCGGTGCCGTCGGGGATGATGCCGATCGACT
>CAIZNP010000116.1 GCA_903934375.1 uncultured Synechococcaceae cyanobacterium | reverse complement strand
TGCTGCCCCGGCTCCAGCGTGGCGGCCAGATCGATGAGGGAGGCGTTCTGGATCTGCGGCCGCTGCAGCGCATCGAGCACCTGCAGCTGGGCCTGAAGCCGCTCAACGTCGGCGTCGCCCGCGGCCTGGATCACCACGCCACCCTCTGGGGTGTGCTGCAGCGGATCGAGCGCCCAGAGCAGTGAGCGGGCTTCAAGGATCAGCACCCGGTCGTGCCGCTGCCAGGTGCAGTTCCGCCAGAGCTGGCGGCGCAGCTGATCGAGCCGTTCCCCCTCGCCGCTGAGCTGGCGCTGCAGCCAGCGCTCTAGGGCCGGATCATCCGGGGCGCTGCTGAGCACCTCGCCCAGTTCGGCCTCATGCTCGGCCGCGGCGGCCAGCTGGGCGGCGCGGCGCTGCTGCAGTTGCCGGCGCCGTTCCCCCTCCCAACCGAGCCTGCCCGGTTGCCAGAACAGCTGCCCCTGCAGGGCTGTGGGTAGGTACTGCTGCGCCACCCAGTGCTCGGCGTAGGCATGGGGGTAGCGGTAGCCCACCCCATCGCCGAAGGCCTTGCCGTCGCGGTTGGCATCGCGCAGATGGGCGGGCACCTGCTGGCGGTTGCTGCTGCGCACGGTCTTGAGGGCATCGAACAGACCCAGCAGGCTGTTGCTCTTCTCGGCGCCGGCCAGGTAGAGGGCCGCCTGGGCCAGGGGATAGAGGCCTTCCGGCAGACCCACCCGATCGAAGGCGGCGGCGCAGGCCTCCACCACCACGATCGCCTGGGGGTCGGCCAGACCGATGTCCTCCCCTGCGCTGATCAGCATGCGCCGGAAGATGAAGCGCGGGTTCTCGCCGGCCTCCATCATCCGTGCCAGCCAGAACAGAGCCGCATCCGGATCGCTGCCCCGCAGCGACTTGATGAAGGCGCTGATCGTGTCGAAGTGGGCGTCGCCCTGCTTGTCGTAGAGGACCGCCCGCTGCTGGATCGATTCCTCAGCGATGGTGAGCCCGATGGCGACCACGCCCTCGCCATCGGGCTCGGTGGTCTCCACCGCCAGCTCGAGGGCGTTGAGCAGGCTGCGGGCGTCGCCGCCTGCCACATCCACCAGGTGGGCGATCGCCTCCTCGCTGATCGTCACCGTGCGGTCGCCGTAACCCCGTTCCGGATCGCGCAGGGCTCGCTGCAGCAGTTCGCGCAGGTGCTGCGGTTGGAGCGGCTGCAGGCGGAACAGGCGCGAGCGGCTCACCAGCGCCTTGTTCACCTCGAAGAACGGGTTCTCGGTGGTGGCGCCGATGAGGGTGACGGTGCCGTTCTCCACCCAGGGCAGCAGGGCGTCCTGCTGGGCGGTGTTGAACCGGTGCACCTCATCGATGAACAGCAGGCTGCGCAGGCCGTGCTGCTCCAGCCGCCGCTGGGCGGCCTCAACCTCGCTGCGCAGGTCTTTCACGCCGGCCAGAACAGCGTTGAGGCTGCTGAAGTGGGCGCGGGTGCTGGCGGCAATGATGCGGGCCAGGGTGGTTTTACCGACCCCCGGCGGTCCGTGCAGGATCAGGTTGCCGACCCTGTCAGCGGTGATGGCGCGGCGCAGCAGACGGCCCGGGCCGAGGATCTCCTCCTGCCCCTGGAACTCATCCAGGCTGCGGGGCCGCAGCCGATCCGCCAGCGGTGCCAGGCGGCTACGCAGTTGATCGCCGCGGTGGCTGAACAGATCCGCCAATCAGCTCCTCGCCAGCGTGCATGCGACCAACCCCATCATCTGATGGAAAAGCCGGGCCAGGACAGTTATCTTGCGGCCTGCTGTTCATGAGCCGTGCGGCGCCGTCTGGCCTCACTGCCCCTTCTGCTGCTGCCGCTGAGCGCCTGCAGCTCGTCGCAACCCCAGGCCCGTGAGCCGCTCACGGTTCAGGTGGCGCGGATCGGTGAGGCCGAGTTCACCCCGGGGATTGAGGTGGTGAGTCAGCTGAGCTCCACCTCGGATGTGGCCCTGCGGCCCGAGATTGACGGCCGCGTGGTGAAAATTCTGGTGCAGCAGGGGGACCAAGTGAAGGCTGGCCAGCCGATCCTGGTGCTCGACAACGTTCAGGAAACGGCGAGCCTCAGCGCCAGCCAGGCCGAAGCGAGGAAGGATCGCCTCAACGCCGAGCGTTACATCTTCCTCAACGACCAGGGTGCCGTGTCCTCCAAGGATCGGGACGCCTATGTGACGAAGGCCCTGCAGAGCCGCGATCAGGTGAACGCGTCAGCGGCTACCCTCGGCTACAAGTACGTCACAGCGCCCATCAGCGGCCAGATCGGCGATCTGGACACCGTCTAGCTTGGTGAGTACGTCCGCAAGGGGCAGGCGATCAGCGGCATCGTCGACAACGCCAATCTCTGGACGTTGATGGATGTACCTGCCACCCAGGCGTCGCAGGTGCAGATCGGCCAGCCGGTGGAATTGCGCACGCAGGGTGAACCACCCGTTACCGGAAGCGGCCGGGTGGTGTTCATCTCGCCTTACTTCGGTGTGAGCGGTAGTACCTCGTCGCCGAACACAGTTCTGGTGAAGGCCAGCTTCCCCAACCTCACCGGCCGGCTCAAGACCGGACAGTACGTGAGCAATCGGATCATCACCGGCAGTGCCACCCAGCTCTCGGTGCCGGTTCAAGCTGTGATGATGCAGGCCCAGCAGCCTTTCGTGTATCGCGTGTTCCCGATCAGCCAGGTGATCGACAAGATTCGCGCCTCCACGCAGATTGCACCAGCTGCCAAGGAGAAGCTGGAGGAACTACCGCCGTCCACCACGATCGTGGTGCAGACACCGGTCAAACTCGGTCAGTTGCAGAACAATCGCTACCCGCTGCTGGGCGGGCTTCAGGCTGGAGACACGGTGGTGGTCAGCAACACCGCGCTGTTGCGCACCGGACTGCCGGTGAAGGTGGCGTCAGGCGCCGATCAGAACTGAGGCCCTCCAAATGTCGCTCTCCGATAATTTCATCAAGCGGCCGGTTCTCACCACCGTCTGCAGCATCCTGATTGTGTTGGTGGGTCTGATCGCGAT
>CAIZNP010000115.1 GCA_903934375.1 uncultured Synechococcaceae cyanobacterium | reverse complement strand
GCGTTGCTCCACCTCGCTGGTGAGCGTGATTGCCGTATCCGGCAGGGTCCAGCTGTCCCGGCTCTTGTTGCGCTGACTGTTGAGCGTCTTCAGATCGGTTGAATCCGGGATGGCGATGGGCACGCTGCTGTGGCTGAACACGAAATCCAGCACCTCCTTCAGCTGAATGGCGGCTTCCTCCGCCTGGTCATCACGGATGCTCTCCGGAATCTCGCTGTTATCGAGCGCCTGCACCGCCAGTTGGAACAGCTCCTCCGCGCTGCGGATCCGCTGCCGTGTGGCCTGGCTCCAGAACCAGCCCGGGTCCTGCTGGGGCCGCTGTGTGGCGACCTCCAGCTCATGATTCACCCGTGCCATCACGGCGTAGAAGTTGAGGATCGTCTCCCGTGGGCTCTCCCCCACCACCTGCCCCAAGGGGGCGTTGTTCCAGCGCTCCGCCGTTCTGACCAGGTCGCCGTAGAACGGCTGCTCATCGATCGGGATCGCCGCTCCGCCGTTTCGCGTTGATCCCGCTGCCGTTCCCGGCCATGCTGATGGTCCAGGTGTGGCGAGGACGGGAGCCAGGCCGCCGAGTCCGTTCAGCGCCAGGGCCAGCAGTCCGGCCAGCAGCCCGGTGAGCAGGGCCCTGAGCCAGCGCCCCCGACCGCTGCCTGCCCGCCGGAGCTGCCTGCCTGTCACGCCGATTCGTCTGCCGCTGCGCGCATGCTGACAGCTGCCCCAGGCCCGATCGGCACACCGCCGTCAGAATTGCCGTTCAGCCGCCGAGCCCGCCACCTTTGAGCGCCCCCCGCCTCCACCCCCGCACGATCGAGGCCGTCAAGGAACGGGCCGACATCGTCGATGTGGTGGGCGAGCATGTGGTGCTCAAGAAGAAGGGGCGGGAGTTCGTCGGGGTCTGTCCCTTCCACGACGACAAATCGCCGTCGATGACGGTGTCGCCGGCCAAGCAGTTCTACTACTGCTTCTCCTGTGGAGCCGGTGGCAACGCCATCAAGTTCCTGATGGAGCTGCAGCGCCAGAGCTTCAGTGATGTGGTGCTGGAGCTGGCGCGAAAATACCAGCTGCCGGTGGAGACGCTGGAGGGGCCGCAGCAGGAGCGCCTGCGCCAGCAGCTCTCCCGCCGCGACCAGCTGCATCGGGTGCTGCGCCTGGCGGCGGGCTGGTTCCGTGATCAGCTGCGCACGCCGGAGGGCGCACCGGCCCTGGCCTATCTGCGTGACAGCCGCGGCCTCAGCGAAACCACCCTCGAGGCCTTCGGCCTCGGCTATGCCCCTGAGCGCTGGGATGGCTTGCTCAGCCATCTGCAGCAGGTGGAAGGTGTGGCGCCCGAGCTGCTGGAGGCGGCCGGCCTCGTGGTGCCGCGCAAGGGCAGCAGCGCCTCCGACAGCCGCGGCTACTACGACCGGTTCCGCCATCGGGTGATGGTGCCGATCAGCGACCGCCAGGGACGCATCATCGGCTTCGGTGGCCGCAGTCTCGATGGTGCCGAGCCCAAGTATCTCAACTCCCCGGAAACGGAAGTGTTCGAGAAGGGCAAGCACCTCTACGGACTCGACAAGGCGGTCAACGCCATCCGCAAGGACGACCGGGCGGTGGTGGTGGAGGGCTACTTCGACGTGATCGCCCTGCATGCCGCCGGCATCAGCAACGCTGTGGCAGCCCTCGGCACCGCCCTCAGCAGTCAGCAGATCACCCAGATCTGCCGCTGCTGCGACGGCAAGCGATTGATCCTCAACTTCGACACCGACCGCGCCGGCATTCGCGCTGCTCAGCGGGCCATCGGCGAAGTGGAGCAGCTGGCGTTGCAGGGCCAGCTGGAGCTTCGGGTGCTTCAGCTGCCTGCCGGCAAGGACCCCGATGAGTTTCTCCAGCAGCACGGGGCCGGTGAGTACCGCTCGCTGCTGGATCAGGCGCCCCTCTGGCTCGATTGGCAGATCGATCAGGTGCTGGCGGATCGTGATCTTGCCCGGTCCGATCAGTTCCAGCAGGCGGTGACGGCCCTGGTGGCTCTGCTGGGCAAGCTGCCGGCCAGCGCCGTTCGCTCCCGCTATCTGCAGCAGGTGGCTGAGCGTCTCAGCGGCGGCCAGGCCCGCATGGCGCTGCAGCTGGAGGACGACCTTCGCCAGCAGGTGAAGGGTCAGCGCTGGCACGGTCGCTCCCAGCGCTGGGAGCAGCCCGGTGAGGCGGGCCTGCGCGAGCGGGCTGAAGCGGAACTGCTGCGCCTCTATCTGCATTGCCCCACCAGCCGCGCGGCCATCCGCGCCGAGCTGCACCGCCGGGAGCTCGATGACTTCGCCCTGGCCCACCACCGCCAGATCTGGGCCGCCATCAGCTCCCTGGAGGAGGACAACCTCGGTGTCGGCCGCCTGGAGGCGATCAATCGCGGCACCGATCCCGGCCATGAGCTGGCGGACTTCGACCTCCCGCGGCTGCTGGCTGATCAGCTGCTGGTCAACCAAGACGAGGACAGCCCTCCGGCTACCGGCAGCGATCTGCTGAGCCGCCTCACCCCCCTGCTGGAACCCAGCGATGTGCAGCGGCTGGCCCTGGCCAATCCGCTGCTGCAGTTGCGCGGAGCCACCGCCGCCCTGGAGCGTCAGCGCAGCATCAAGCGTTGCCGCCACCTGCTGAGCGCCTGGAGTAGCCAGCGGCTGGAGACCCTGGAGCGCTGCATCGCCCGCCTGCTGCAGGACACGGCCGGTGAGCCCCTCCCTGACACCGCCAATGATGTGTTCGCCGTTTCAGGCTCTCCTTCGGCACCGCCTGACTGCGCCATCGCCGATCCGGCCCCGACGGATTTCCTCCCCTCCGCCGGCCTCGACATGGAGAGTCGCATCGACTCCATGTTCGCCGCTCTCAACAGCGATGCCCTGCGCTTCCAGGAGCTCTATTACAACGAGCGCAAGCACATCGCCCACCTGGATTCCCAACGCTGCGCTGCCCACGAGGAGGTGGTGTCAATACGCTCCGATCCCGCCACGCCCCCCCCTGCCTGAGCCCCATCCGGCCATATCCCTTCTCGGCAGGATTCCTGTCCTGCCCGCATGGTTTCTTCACCGCGCTTCTGGTAGACAGCTCCCATCCCACTTCGCCCCCCTTCCCCCGTCTGATGGCTTTCTTCCCCCGCATCGGCTTCGTTGTGCTGCTCTCCGTTGGCGGTGCTGCCCTGCTCGACGCTGCACCAGCCCGGGCCAACATGGTCGGTCAGATCATCACCGGCAAGTGCGCCGAGGCGATGCAGGCCGACTTCAAGAAGGCCGCGAAGACCCCGCCTGCCGGCATGGTCGACTTCACCTGCAGTTGCGTTGCCGACGGCATGCTCAAGCGCCGTCAGAGCCTGGATCAGGCCAAGACGGCCTGTGTGCAGCAGGCTACGACCAAGTACGGAGCCATCTGAAGCACCGCGCCAGCTGAGATCGTTCCCCTCGTCGAACCGGGCCCTCAGCGCGCCCAGGCTGTGGGCAGATCGTCCAGACGGGTGGTTGCCGCCCGAGACAGCTGCTGTCGCCGCATCGCCCAGTCGGCTTGCAGCCCGCAGGCGGCCCACTGCATCGTGCCGCTGCCGTAGCGGCGGTTGAGGCCATCGATGCAGGCCATCAGCGCTTCGCGCCGCTGCTGCTGCTCCGCTGGCAGCGACGCCAGCAGGTGCTGCTGCAGCTGTGTCTCCGGCTGTAGATCCTGCAGCAGCACGCCGGCCTTAACGAAGCGCCGGTGGGGGCGGTGCAGCGATGGCACCAGGTGCAGGGCCGCCTGCAGCAGCACGGCGGTGTCGTGGCTGGCCAGGGGAAGTTCCACCCCGGCGGCCCGGCTGAAGAAGTCCGGCGCGAATGCGCTGGTGCGGGCGAACACCGTGAGCCGGCCGGCCCGCTGCCGCTGCCGCCGCAGCTTCTCCGCCGCCCGCACGACGTAGCTGGCCACCGCCTGGCGCAGCTCCTCCAGTTCGCTGATCGGCCGACTGAAGCTGCGGCTGACGCAGGTTTCCCGTTTGGCGGCGGGGGCCTCCTCCAGCGGCAGGCAGCTCACTCCCCGCAGCTCCAGCTGCAGCCGCAACCCCACCACCCCGGCCTTGGCCCGCAGCTCACCGCTGGCCATGTCGCGCAGCTGGCGGGCATTGGCGATGCCGCGCAGCCGGCACCAGCGGCCGAGCCGTCGACCCACACCCCAGAGCTCTTCCGCCGGTGTGCCCTCCAGCCAGGGGTCGGGATTCTCCTGGCGGCTCAGGTCGAACAGACCGGCGTGCTGGCTGTCGGCCTTGGCGATGCGGTTCGCCACCTTGGCCAGCACCTTGCTGGGGGCGATGCCGATGGCGATCGGCAGCCCCAGGTTGCGGCGGATGCGGCTGCGCAGCTCGCGCGCCCATGGACCGAGGTCGCCGCTGGGGGGGCGCGGCAGCCGGGCGAAGGCCTCATCGATCGAGTACACCTCCAGCTCTGCTACGTAGGGCTCCAGGCTGCTCATCAGCCGCTGGCTCATGTCGCCGTAGAGGGCGTAGTTGGAGCTTCGCACCACCACGCCGTGGCGGGCCAGCTGCTCGGCGATCTGGAAGTAGGGCCTGCCCATGGCGATGCCCAGCTGGCGGGCCTCGCTGCTGCGCGACACCACGCAGCCGTCGTTGTTGGAGAGCACCACCACCGGCCGCCCCAGCAGTGCCGGATCGATTGCCTGCTCGCAGCTGGCATAGAAGTTGTTGGCGTCGATCAGCACCAGGGCATCAGCCATGGCGGCTGAAGCTGTGGATCACATGGATCGCCACACCCCAGATCTGCACGTCGCCGCACTGGTGCAGTTCCAGGGGCGGGTAGGCGCTGTTGGCGGCCTCCAGCCGCAGCCGGCCGCGGTGGCGCACCAGCCGCTTGAGGGTGAAGGCCCCATCGAGCACCGCCACCACGATCTGGCCAGGGCTGGCCTCGAGGCTGCGGTCCACCACCAGCAGATCGCCGTGCTGGATGCCGGCGCCGGTCATGGAGTCGCCGCTCACCCGTAGAAAGAAGGTGCTGCTGGGGTGGCGGATCAGCGTGTCATTGAGGTCGATGCCGACGTCGATGTAGTCGTCGGCGGGGCTGGGAAAGCCGGCGGCCACGCTTTCACTGGCCAGGGGCAGCGGCCGCCGCGGCCACGCCATCGGCCCCTGCGCCGTTCCCAGCAGGACCAGGGACGGTGCTGTGAGATGAGGCGTCAGGGGGGCTGCGGGGTTGGACACGCCGGCCATCCGGAACAGAAGACCAGGTTAGTACATGTGAACTGGTGTGGGGGGTGATTCGGGTTGGGGCTGGCCCGCGTGCTGGCTTTTCGGGAGTCGGGGGCGGGCGGCCACCGTTGCGGCGGCTGGGCAGAGTTGCTGTGACGGAATTGCGTTGCAACGAAGGCTGATTGGCATGTGATTTGGGAAGTCGCGCGCACGCTGTATGGTTTGCAGCTGGGAGGCGTGCGGCGTTGGGATCGCATCAGTGCTCTGGCGCAATATTGTGCACTTGTGCACTTGTGCACTTGTGCGATAGATCTATGTCGACATCGGTAGGTTCACGCCTAACCGCAGCATGGAAGCGCAGGCCGCGATCAACAAGTCGCTATTTCGCTGTGTCCGGCAGACGCTGGCGGCGCTTGAGCTGGACGGGTATCGGGTGGTCGATCTGCGCAGCGGTGATGGGGTGTGTATTTGCCTGATTGATCAGAGCGAGCCCGATGACCTCGACATCAGGGTCGCCGTCATGCTGCTGGAGAGCGTGTATGTTCTGAGCCTGGCGGCGGTTGAGGGTGAAGCGCGCTATGCGATCCGGGTTGACCTGAATAAGAATTAGATCAACGTGGTGGCAGATATTGGCGGCAGGCGGCGTAACTTTGTTGGCCTGAGTGCGAACAACGCCCAGCATATGATGTCGCCGGCAGCGCCCTTTCAATCGCTGCTGCCTGATCGCTTCCGGCTCGGTGGAAAGAGGGCGGCGCAGTGAAGAGTTTGAGGCTGCTCAGACGTGTCTCAACTAGCTGATCTGACGATTCCTGCCCTGAGCAGAGGTTGACGCACGAACGCCACTCCTTGGGGCATACAGGAGGATGGTGGTGCCTATCAACTCACCACAGCCGCTGCGCGGCGTTCAGCTGCTCTCGTCCTCCAGCAGCAGCTGCTGGAAGGTCACGTAGAGGTTGTTCTCGTGGGGATTCTGCGCGGCGGTCCGCGCACGGATCGCCGCGCCGCTGGGGCGCTGGGCTGCGGAGGAGCGTGGCTGAGCTGTGCCTCTGGACTCGGCGGCAGCGATGCGGCGGCTCTGTTCCAGCTGCCGCAGTCGCTCGAGCAGGTGCGGCGGCACGCTGCCGTCCGGGCTGATCTTCATCAGTTCGCGGAAAAGGGCTTCGGGGTTCTCCTCGATTTCCACGGGGTGGCGCCGCTCGGATGGCTGGACTGCCTCTGTCGCCTTGGGAGTGGGTCTGGGGAGTGGCTGAGGCAGGCTGCGCCCCAATTGCTGCAGGCGCTCGAGACTGCGGGCGTCAAAGCTCATCGGATCGGATCAGGGCGGCTCGGGTCGATTCAGTGTTGATCAGTGCTGAGGCTCAGCTGCATTCCAGGGTCGCGCGGGTGTCGCGACCGGTGATGGGATTGGTGCCGCTGGCGGCCGCACACAGATTCTTGAGGGCATCACCGCGCAAGGGCACGTTGGTGAAATCAGCCCCCTCGATCGTCACGCCGATGAACTTGGTGTTGAAGGCGAAGGCGTTTTCCAGAACCGCATCACTGAGGTTGGTGCCATCCAGCACGGCGGAGTCGAGGGTGGCATCGGTGAGATCCGCGCCGCTGAGATCGGCGTCCTGCAGCTTGGCGCCGAACAAGCTGGCGCCGCGCAGATCGGCGCCACTGAAATCGGCTTCGCGCAGGTTGGTGAGGTTGAAGGTCACCCCGCGCAGATCGGCACCGGCGAAGTCGTGGCCGATCAGCACCTGCTTGGCGTAGTCCATCGCGGCCTGGGCAGGTTGCAGGGGGCCGACCAGGACCATCAGCGGAAGCAGAAGCGAGAACAGCCCGGCCACCAGTGTTGGCAGCAGTCCGGGCGAGCGATGGTGCGGCATCGGCGCAAGGCAGCAGTCGCAACCCTAGGCATGCAGGCCGGCTGCATCGTTTCTGACCGATCCGCCGCAAGGCCTCACCTAATCTGAGCAAACGGAGGTTGAGCCGAGGGGCAGGCGATCCCAGCCATGGGGAACCCGATCGATAGGGACACCTTTCTGGCTCGGGCCCGCTCGCGATTCGGCGAGCGTTACGACTACAGCGGGATCGTTTACAAGAGCTTCAAGACCCCGATCAAGATCCGCTGCCGTGAGCATCCGGTGCGCTTGATCGCGATCACGCCGGAGCGCCATCTGGTGACCACCGGCGGCTGCAGGTACTGCCTGCGGGAGTTGCGCGGTCAGCTGCCGGGTTGAGCGGTGGCTCGCTGCGCGGCTGAACCGCGCTGAACTGCTGGTCCGCGCTGGGCAGGTCTCAGAACTCCCGGCTGCGGGAATGCTCAGGGCAGCACAGCGCAGCGGGCTGGATCGGGCAGATGGCTGAAACGGATCAACGCCGCTGGGGTAATTGGGCCGAACAGCGGGCCCAGCGCTTGCTGCTTGCTGCGGGCTGGCGGGTCGTCGCACGTCAGTGGCGCTGCCGCTGGGGTGAGATCGATCTGCTGGTCGCGAAACCAGAGCGACTGCTGCTGGTTGAGGTGAAGGGTCGGCGCCGCAGCGGTGCCGATGGCTGGGGTGTGGCGGCCCTTGATCGGCGCAAGTGGCGGCGACTCGAGGCGACCTTCGGCCTGTGGCTGGCCCAAAATCCTTGCCATCGCCACAGCAGTCTCGAACTGGTCTGCGCCCTCGTGCCGCTGCCGCCCGCTAGGGGGCCGGTGCGCTGGGTGCGGTGGGGCTAGGCGACGGCTGGGGCGCGGACGGCGGCACAGCATCGGCATAGAAGAGCGTGCAGATGTATCGGTAATTGCCGGTGCGCACGTTCACCACCGTGCATTCGGTGCGGCTGACGGTGGCGCCTGCCGGCACCTGCGACTGGGCCCGCTGGATCGCGTTGCTCCTGTCCCAGATCGACTCGGCCGTGACCGAGCCGGCCCGGACTGGGTCAGCCGTACCCAGAGCCAGCGCACCTGCCAGGACCTGCAGCAGGCGGCTCCCGCCGGTGTGGCGTCGCGGGAAAAGTGTCATGGCGATGCGGCAGGGGCGGGGATAGCCCCAAGCCTGACGCTGGCATCCGGTTTTGGCAGGCATGTGGTCGTGCCGGCAGGGTCAGGGCGCGCGGCAATCTGGGATCTGGCTCCGCCTCCCGTGCCGATGACCTTCGCGGCCCACCGCGCTCGCAAACGCTTCGGTCAGCACTGGCTGCGCGATGAAGCAGTGCTGGATCGAATCCTGGCGGCGGCCGACCTCAGCGCCGCCGACACGGTGCTGGAGGTTGGCCCCGGGCGCGGCGCACTCACCGAACGCCTGCTGGCCTCACCGGCGGCGGCGGTGCAGGCGGTGGAACTGGATCGGGACCTCGTGAGCGGCCTGCGCCAGCGCTTCGGGGGCGATCCGCGATTCAGCCTGACCGAGGGCGATGTGCTGGCCGTCGACCTGCCGGCAGCCACGGCCGTGGTGGCCAACATTCCGTACAACATCACCGGTCCACTGCTCGAGCGGCTGGTGGGGCGGCTGGATCGGCCCGTGGCGGAGCCGTACCGGCGCCTGGTGCTGCTGGTGCAGCAGGAGGTGGGGGAGCGCATCCGTGCCCGCCCCGGCAGTACCGCCTTCTCCGCCCTGAGCGTGCGCATGCAGCTGCTGGCCCGCTGCAGCACGGTTTGCCCGGTGCCGCCACGCTGCTTTCAGCCGCCCCCGAAGGTGATGAGCGAAGTGGTGGCCCTTGAGCCTCTAGCGCCGGAGCAGCGCCTGGAGCCGGCCCTGGCCAACACAGTGGAGGCCCTGCTGAAGCGCTGTTTCGCCGCCCGCCGCAAGATGCTGCGCAACAGCCTGTCTGGCCTGCAGCCGCCTGATCAGCTGGAGGCGCTCGTGGCTGACGCCGGGGTGAGCCTGCAGCAGCGGCCCCAGGAACTGGCGCCTTCGGCCTGGGTGGCTCTGGCGACGGGTTTGAATCGCCTCAACGCCTGAGGCCCCCTTGCATGGCTGAGCTGCTGGTCAGCGCCCCCGCCAAGATCAACCTGCACCTGGAGGTGCTGGGGCTGCGGCCCGATGGCTTCCACGAGCTGGCGATGGTCATGCAGACCCTCGATCTGACCGATCAGCTCAGCCTGCGACCTACTGCCGATGGCGCCATCAGCCTCGTCTGCGACCGACCTGATCTGCCCACCGACGGGCGGAATCTGATTGTCAGGGCGGCTGAGCTGCTGCGCGCACGGGTGGGGCTGCCGGAGCTGGGGGCAGCGATTCAGCTCAGCAAGCGCATTCCCATCGGTGCCGGGCTGGCGGGTGGTTCCAGCAACGGGGCAGCGGCGCTGGTGGGGCTCAACGAACTCTGGGGCTGCGGCTTCACGCATCCGCAGCTGCTGGCGATGGCGGCGGAGCTCGGCTCCGACATGCCCTTCTGCGTCGATGGCGGCACTCAGCTCTGCTTCGGCCGGGGGGAGCTGCTGGAGCCGGCCGGCCTGGTCGGGGCTCCGGCGCTGGGAGTGCTGTTGATCAAGCACCCCCAGGCGAGCGTCTCCACCCCCTGGGCCTATGGGCGTTGCCGCGAGCTCCGCAGCGACTTCTACCTCAATGATGAGGTCGAGTTCGCCCAGCGTCGGCAGGTCCTGAGGGAGGGCCCGCTGCTGGCTGGGCTGCGCGG
>CAIZNP010000114.1 GCA_903934375.1 uncultured Synechococcaceae cyanobacterium | reverse complement strand
GCAGATGGCCCTCGCCTGGGCCAAGCCCGGCCGGGCGGTGGTGATCGCCCATCCGGCTGAGTGGGAGGTCTGGGCGGAACCGGGTCTTGCGGCCCCCGCCGGCCAGCGGCCGCGGCTCCAGCAGCTACGCCTCAGCCAGCAGCTGGCTCCCGAACTGAGCACTCCCAGCGGTTGGCGCCGGCTGGAGGGGCCCGTGCGTATCACGGCTCCCGGGGGGTTGCGCTGGAAGGGGGGCACCTATGCCGGCCCGTTCCGCCTGCAGGCCGATGCCTACGGCGGCTGGTCGCTGGTGGAACAGGTGCCGCTGGAGCGCTATCTCGAGGGGGTGCTGCCCCATGAGATCGGTGCCGGGGCGCCCGCCGCGGCCCTGGCCGTCCAGGCCGTGCTGGCCCGCACCTGGGCCCTGCGCAACCAGCATCGCTTCGCGGTGGATGGCTACCACCTCTGCGCCGACACCCAGTGCCAGGTGTACAGCGATCCACGCCAGGCCGGTGCCGGGGTTCGCCGGGCGATCGCCGCCACCCGCGGCCTAGTGCTCAGCTGGCAGAGGCGACCGATTCATGCCGTGTATCACGCCAGCAATGGCGGTGTGGCCGCGGGCTACGAGGAGGCCTGGGCCGGTCCGGCGCTGCCCTATCTGCGCCCCGCGGTGGATGGGCCCCCTTCCCTGGTGGCGGCGTTGCCGCTGCCCCTGACGGAGGGGGGTCGCCTGCAGACCCTGCTGCAGCGCGGCGACCAGGCCTACGGCGCCGCCCACCCCCTGTTCCGCTGGACCCGCCGCTTCGATCGGACCCAGATCACCCAGGCCCTCGGACCGCGCGCCGCCAGCATCGGCTCGCTGCAGACGCTGAAGGTGCTGGAGCGCGGTCCCAGCGGTCGGGTGGTGCGGCTGGGCCTGCGCGGCAGTGCTGGCGAGGTGGTGCTTCAGCGGGATGCCATTCGCCGCACCCTGCGGGGTCTGCCCAGCACGCTGTTTGACCTGACTCCGGCGGGCCCTGGGGTTTGGCGCTTCGAGGGTGGGGGCTTCGGTCACGGGGCCGGTCTCTCCCAGGCCGGTGCGATCGACCTGGCGTCCCGGGGCTGGAGCCTGGAGCGGATCCTCAGCCGCTACTACCCCGGCACCACCCTGGTGGGCCTGGAGTCTCTGGCGCCCACCGGGTCTTCCGGAGGCGGCCCTTAGAGTTCGGCGCTCTGCTGACAACGCCATGGCCGCCGGCGGCACAGCCCCAGGAGCCCGCCGGCCGAAGGCCGCACTGTTTCTGCTGGGCTGCCTTGCGGCAGGTCTGGCCCCGCACTGGCTGCCCGAGCAGCAGCGTCTCTGGCCCGCCCTGGCTCTGACCCTGCTGCTCGGGGCCTATGCCCTGCGCACGGTGTTTCTGCCATTGCTGGCGCGGGCGGCCGCCTCCGGAGGGGACGCCCCTGAGGCGACCGCTGCCGTTGCGCTTCAGACCCCGGACCCATGGCCGAGCATTGACCTGGTGGTGGCCGCCCGCGACGAGGAGGCGGTGATCGGGCGTCTGGTGGAGCGCCTGGCTCAGGTGCGCTACCCCGACGGCCGCCTGCGCTTCTGGGTAGTGGACGATGGCAGCGACGATCGCACCCCTGAGGTGCTGGCCGCCTACCAGCGCCGCTACCCCCAGCTGCAGGTGGTGCGCCGCAGCCGCGATGCCGGTGGCGGCAAGTCTGGGGCGCTGAACACCGTGCTGCCTCAGCTGCAGGGCAGCTGGCTGATGGTGCTCGATGCCGATGCCGAGCTCCAGCCCGATGTGCTCGAGCGCTTGGTGCCCTTCGCTGAAGCCGGCGGCTGGGCCGCTGTGCAGCTGCGCAAGGCCGTCGTGAACGCGGATGTGAACTGGCTCACCCGCGCCCAGGCGATGGAGATGGCTCTCGACACCGTGATCCAGCAGGGGCGACTGGCCAGCGGCGGCGTGGTCGAGCTGCGTGGCAATGGCCAGCTGCTGCGCCGGGAGGCTGTGCTCGCCTGCGACGGATTCAACGAGGCCACCGTCACCGACGACCTCGACCTCAGCTTCCGCTTGCTGGTCCAGGAGCAGAGGGTGGCGGTTCTCTGGGATCCGCCGGTGCAGGAGGAGGCCGTGACCGCGTTGGCCTCTCTCTGGCGTCAGCGCCAGCGCTGGGCCGAGGGCGGTCTGCAGCGCTTCTTCGATTACTGGTCCAGCCTCACAGGCCCGGCTCTGCCACTGGGCCGCAAGCTTGATCTCAGCTGCTTCTTCCTGCTCCAGTACGTGCTGCCGGTGATGGCGGTGGCTGATCTGATCGGCGCCGGCCTGACCGAGACGGCACCAGCTCTCTGGCCTCTCTCCTTTGTGGCCTTCGGCCTCTCAGGCGGCGCGATCCTGGTGGGTTGCCGTCGTTCGAGCGACGGGCCTGATCTGCCGGCGATGCATCCGCTCAACCTGGCCCTTGGGATTGTTTATCTGGGTCACTGGTTTGTGGTGATCCCGTACACCAGCCTGCGCATGGCGTTGCTGCCCAAACGGCTGGTGTGGGCCAAGACGCTGCATGTGGGCGATGGTCATGGGTCGGAGGAGGCCACGGAGGCCGATCTCAGCACCCAGATTTCCTGATCTCAGGCAGCGGCCTCATCGCCGTCGAGCAGCTCAGGCAGCGGTCCATCCAGCTGCACCACTTCGCCGTTGAAGAATTCAGCCAGGCGCTTGGCTTTGTCGTCGATCAGATTCGGCGTCACAGGGCCGGGCCGGGGCGCAGGAGCGACGCTGCTGGCCGCGCTCGGGGTGCTGGCCGCTGGATTGGCGGGTTGGCTGGCCGCGGGCCTGACCGATTGGCTGGAGACCGGCTCGGCCGGGGCAACAGCTTGCTGAGGAGCAGCGAACGGCGTTGCCGTCGTTGCTGCTGGAGTTGCTGCCGGTGGAGTTCCCGGTGCTTGCCCTGGTGGTGCCCCAGCTGACGCTGTCGGAGCCGGAGCCGGTGCCGCCGGAATCGTGCTGCCGGTGGCAGCCTCCAGCAGCACCTGGCGATTGCCGCCCAGGGCACCGGCCACCGCCTTCTCCAGCAGGGGCAGGCGGCTCTGCACCATGGCCATCCAGTTGCCCGCCACCTGCACCACGGCCCGATGCGGATCCAGCCGGGCCAGCACCGCCTGCTGCGAGAGCAGCATGCGGGTGGAGGGCAGCTCCAGCCCCGCCAGGATCTGCTGCCACAGTTCCGCCAGATCGGGGCCCTCGCTGTCGGCGGCTGCCGCCGGCAGGGGATCCCGCGCCGCGCCGGGCAGGGGCGGCAACTGCGGGCTGGGCACGTCAGCGCTGGCCGCGGGCCTGGCGCTGGGCGCTGCCGGTGCTGGCACCGTTGCCTGTGGCGAAGCCTGGGCTTGCGGTGAAGCCGTGGCTTGAAGAGAGGCTGTGATTTGAGGAGAGGTCGTGGCTGCCCCGGCCACACTGGGGGCTCTGGCAGGGGCTGAAGCTGCGGCAGGCGCTTCCTCCGCCAGCAGGCCCAGCAGCAGCACCTCCAGCCAGAGCCTCGGCTGCACGCTCTGACGCAGCTGCTGCTCGCTGCCCTTGAGCTGGGCCTGCCAAAGCAGCAGACGTGCTTTACCCAGGCGCCTGGCCAGGCCCGGCAGCTCGGGA
Organism: uncultured Synechococcaceae cyanobacterium; assembly: GCA_903934375.1. Taxonomy (GTDB): domain Bacteria; phylum Cyanobacteriota; class Cyanobacteriia; order PCC-6307; family Cyanobiaceae; genus Vulcanococcus. Next base: position 3,911 of record CAIZNP010000114.1, on the reverse strand, counting down.
CGGAACTGGGGCGAGAACGCGGTGAGCTCAAGCCGTTCGGGTGCCACACCCGCCAGCACCAGATCGCGCAGCAGGCCGGCCAGCCCCTGGAGCACCGCCGCCGGCTCGCGGCCCCGCTCCAGCAGGGTGCGGATCGCCTCGATCACCCCCAGCGGTTCGGCGTCGGCCAGGGCGCTCGCCAGCTGCAGCAGCTCCTGCTCCGGCACGGCGCCCAGCAGCTCCCATACCGCCAGCGGTTCGATCGGAGGGGGCAGGAGGCTGAGTTGATCCAGCAGGCTTTCGGCGTCGCGCAGGCCACCCTGGGCACGCTGGGCCACCACGTGCAGGGCTTCGGCGCTGATGGCGATGTCCTCCTGCTCGGCGATCCAACGCAGGTGGCCTTCGAGGGCCTCGAGCGGGATGCGGCGGAAGTCGAAGCGCTGGCAGCGGCTGAGGATCGTTGGCAGCACCCGCTGCGGGTCCGTGGTGGCCAGCACGAACACCACCCGCGGCGGCGGCTCCTCCAGCGTTTTGAGCAGGGCGTTGAAGGCTGCCGTGGAGAGCATGTGGCACTCGTCCACCACATAGACCTTCCAGCGCGCCTGCACCGGAGCGAAGCGGGAGCGCTCGATCAGCTCGCGGATGTTGTCGACACCGGTGTTCGAGGCGGCATCGATCTCGATCACATCGAGGGCGTTGCCGGCGGCGATGGCGGTGCAGAGCTCGCAGACGCCGCAGGGATCCGGTGTGGGGCCATCGGAGCCGATGCAGTTGAGAGAGCGGGCCAGGATGCGCGCGCTGGAGGTCTTGCCGGTGCCGCGCGGGCCGCTGAAGAGATAGGCGGGTGCGATGCGTCCGGAGCGCAGGGCATTGCCGAGGGTGGCGGCGATGGCCTCCTGCCCCACCAGCTGATCGAGGCGCTGGGGGCGGTACTTGTGGTGGAGGGGCTGGTAGGCGGGCCGCATGGCTGGAGGCTACTGGCCGCGGGCCGGATCCAGCAGACGCTCTATCCGCCCCTCCAGCTCCTCCACCTCACTGAGCTGGTCCGCGAGTTTCTGGGCCGCCAGGCGCAGGGGGGTGAACTGGCTGTCGCCGCCCGCTGTGGGGTCGCCGGCGGCGCCCCAGCGCTCCTCTGCCCGGGCGAGTTCCGCTTCCAGCCTGTCCTGCAGCTTGAGGCGCAGGCTATCGAGCTGTTCGAGGCTGCGCAGGGCCAGCTGGCGTCCCTTCTCCAGGTGCTGGGGGTCGAGGTTCAGGCCCTGGCGCAGCAGCACCCGCGCGCCGGTGAGCACCGCCGCCGGCACAAACTGGCCGAAGGCCAGGGCGCCGAGGCTGCCGGTGTGCAGCCAGTCCTCCACCTGAGCGCTGCGGTGACGCCCCGTCTTGCACCAGTAGGCGAAGTGCTCGCAGTTGTTGAACAGCAGGTTGTAGTTCTGCTCCCCCAGCCGGCCCATGGCTCGCCGCAGGGTCACGCCGGCCGGCGAGCAGTCCTCCGCGGGATAGGGCACCACGCTGATGGGCTGGTCGCGGCTGAAGTCCGCCAGGGGGCTGCGCAGGATCTCCCGGCCTTCCAGGTAGTGGGCCACGGTGCCGTCGCCCAGGTCGATGCCGTGATGGTTGAACAGGCCATGCTGGCGCGGCACCTGCAGGTGGTCGGCGGCGGCCATGAGCCTGGGCGGGTTGGATTGAGGCTCGCGCCGGCCGGGCGGCGGCGGCAAGGGTGCGGCGGGGTGGAATGCCGCCCCGGGATGCCGTGCTGAGGGACGGAGAGTCGCCGGCGTTCAGGCCGTTTCCTGCTGGGGCGTGTCGCTGCCCGGCAGGGCCAGCACCTTGGCCTGGGTGCGCTCCTCCACCAGCTCGCGTGTGATCGTGAAGGCCTTGGTGCCCTTGTCGGAGGGCAGCTCGTACATCACATCGAGCATCAGCTCCTCAACGATGCCGCGCAGGGCGCGGGCACCGGTCTTGCGGCGGTGGGCCTCGGTGGCGATCGCCTCGACGGCTCCAGGCTCGAACACCAGCCGCACCTCGTCCATGCTCAGCAGCGTCTGGAACTGCTTCACCAGCGCATCGCGCGGCTCGGTGAGGATCGCCTCCAGGGCGTGGGTGTCGAGCGGTTCGAGCACGGCGCTCACCGGCAGGCGGCCGATGAACTCGGGGATCAGGCCGTACTTCACCAGGTCGTCCGGCTCGAGGTGGCGGAGCACATGGGCGGCCTGCTGATCCTTGCCGTGGCGGCTGCGGCTGCGGCCCCCCTCGGGGATGAAGCCGATGGCGTTGCGTCCCATGCGCCGCTGCACCACATCCTCAAGGCCCACGAAGGCACCGCCGCAGATGAACAGGATCTGGCTGGTGTCGATCTGGATGCAGTCCTGGTAGGGGTGCTTACGGCCGCCCTGCGGGGGCACGTTGGCCACGGTGCCCTCCAGCAGCTTCAGCAGCGCCTGCTGCACCCCCTCGCCGGATACGTCGCGGGTGATCGAGGGGTTCTCGCTTTTGCGGGCGATTTTGTCGATCTCGTCGATGTAGATGATGCCCCGCTGGGCCTGCTCCACATCCAGGTCGGCCTTCTGCAGCAGCCGCAGCAGGATGTTCTCCACGTCCTCGCCGACGTAGCCCGCCTCGGTGAGGGTGGTGGCGTCGGCCACCGCGAAGGGCACATCGAGCAGTTCGGCCAGGGTCTGGGCCAGCAGGGTCTTGCCGCAGCCGGTGGGGCCGATCAGCAGGATGTTGCTCTTGTGCAGGCGGGTGGCGGTCTGGCTGGCTTCGCCCTTGCCGTCGCCCTGCCAGGCCAGGCGCTTGTAGTGGTTGTACACCGCCACAGATAGAACTTTCTTGGCCTCCTCCTGGCCCACCACCTGCTCGTCGAGGTGGGCCTTGATCTCCATCGGTTTGGGGATCTGGGCCAGGGTCGGGGCCGGCTTGCTGGTTTTCTTGGTGGGTGCTTTGCCTTTGGGTTCGGACGCCTGGCGGCCGCTGGCGGAGCCCTGGCCGTCCACCAGTTCCTCATCGAGGATCTCGTTACAGAGATCGATGCACTCGTCGCAGATGTAGACCCCGGGGCCGGCGATCAGCTTGCGCACCTGATCCTGCGACTTGCCGCAGAACGAGCACTTCAGGTGGGCATCGAACTTGGCCATCGGGCGGGGGAGGGCTGCGGAGCTCTGGTGGGAACGTCCGGGGTGGGTGGGCTGCGGGCCCGAAACTCCAGGATCGACGTGATCCCGCGCTTCGTCAGCCGTCCTTAAGGATCAAACCGGAGCGCCGTCTTCGACGACCCGATCGATCAGGCCGTATTGAACCGCTTCCGCCGGTGAAAGGAAGTAGTCGCGGTCGGTGTCCTCGGCGATTTTCTCCAGGGGCTGGCCGGTGTGCTCCGCCATCAGGCCGTTAAGGGTGTCCTTGAGGAAGAGGATCTCCTTGGCCTGGATCTCGATGTCCACCGCCTGGCCCTGGGCGCCGCCGAGGGGCTGGTGGATCATGATCCGCGCGTTCGGCAGGGCCAGGCGCTTGCCCTTGGTGCCGCCGGAGAGCAGGAAGGCGCCCATCGAGGCTGCCAGGCCATAACAGATGGTCACCACGTCCGGCGCCACCTGCTGCATCGTGTCGTAGATGGCCAGGCCGGCGGTCACCGAGCCGCCCGGTGAATTGATATAGATCTGAATGTCCTTCTCGGGGTCCTCGGCTTCGAGGAAGAGCAGCTGCGCCACCAGGGCATCGGCCACCTGGTCGTCGATGCCGGTGCCCAGGAAGATGATCCGCTCGCGCAGCAGGCGGGAATAAATGTCGAACGCCCGCTCGCCGCGGCCCGACTGCTCCACCACCGTGGGCAGCACGCCTGGGGCGGCCATGGGTGCGGTTGAAGCCGCCGCCGCAATGGTGGCCTCAGGGCGCTGACCCCGCCAGCGGTTCTCGATCGGGTGGGGGCTGCTGGCGTT
>CAIZNP010000113.1 GCA_903934375.1 uncultured Synechococcaceae cyanobacterium | reverse complement strand
AGGGCTGGCAGCCGCGTCGCGGTCATTCTGTTTGGCGAGGTCAGGGTCTTCCACAGACCCCACCCATCGCCCGATACAGATAAGGGTGCTGTTGCTTCAATCCGCAAATGGTTCGAAGAGCACGGAGTGACACCATGAATCTGATGACAGTCGACGGTTACCACGCAAGGATTGAGTACAACGAAGAAACAGATCAGTTTCGGGGGGAGATTCTTGGACTCTCCGGGGGTGCGGATTTCTATGGGTCAAGCCCTGATGAGCTTCGTCATGAGTTCAAGAAATCGCTGGAAATCTTTCTTGAGGTCTGTAAGGAGCAAGGAATGGAGCCGCGTAGACAGTATTCCGGCAAGTTCAATCTTCGAATTCCTCCTGAACTACACGAGAAGTTGGCGATGACCGCGGAGGAACAGGGGAAGAGTCTCAACGCACTTGCTCAGGAAGCGCTTCAGAAAAGTGTCACGGCATAGAGGAACGGATAACACGCCCCTCGAGTGGACAGGCCACCATCGATTCCCAGCCTGCTTTGCCAAGTCCTTGCCTGCCACTCAGGGGCAGCGTTGGGAGGTCAGGGTCCGGCAGGAGGATGCCAAGCAATATCCCTTTCCTGCAGCAAGCTTAAGAGCTTGGGCTGTTGCTTACAGATTGCTTGACGCCGACGCATGACACGGTGTCGTCCTGATCAGCGAACCGCTCGGAGTCGATCGAGGCCCTGATCTGCCAGTTTCCGGAGACCCCGCTGCGGATGTCTGTCCGTGATCCGATCCTCAATCGACACGTAGAAGAGCAGTGAGATGCTGCGCCCGCGATGACCTCGCATTGCAGCCGGAAAGTTTTCCTATTTCGCAAAGACCGATGGTTTTTCGGTTAAGTCATAACGCTGACGATAACTGAAGGCTGACCAGTGATAGGCTATCAAGGTCCCTCCGCAATTGCAGTTTGTCGAAAGAATCACTGGCAGCCCTGCTGGCCAAACTGAAAGATGATGAAAGTCTGCAAAAGAGTCTGAAAAGTGCCGCCAACCTGGATGGTGCCGTCGCCATTGCTCAGGCGGCTGGATACGATGTCTCCAAATACGACTTTCTTGAGCAAAAACGCCTCATTGGCCCCCATTTGCTTTGGGAATGGGAATGGATTTAAGGAGCTGGGTTGCCAGGCTGCTCATGAGAGCGTTCTGGCCCGACTGATTCAATTTTAGCTGTATCGTAAAAGCCCGTTATGCCTGAACGATTCCGCCCATTCTTTACGCACTAGATTCTTCGACCACCTCTTAAGGAAGTCACCCTCTTTGGTCTTGGTCGAGGTCAGAGCTTCTACCCTGGCGTAGCCTTGTGGGTTGCGATCGATTCCATCTCTTGGCTGATAGATCAAGATGAAGATCCACGGTTAAGTTCCGCCGGCCTGGATGCGATCATTCTCGTAATCCTCTTCGGCATGGTGCTTCGGAACGTGGACCCTACAAGGGCGTTTAGGTCAGGGCTTGAACTCATAGCCCAGTGTGTGTTCGAGATAGCCTTCGCCCTGCCCGGTTCCTTCCCAATCATGACGAAGGTTGCCGCGCAGATGGTAATTCTCCTTGGACCTGGCACACCTGCCACTCAGGGCCGAGTTCCACCGCACTTTGACCTCGATGTACCCGACGACGGCATGAATCGACTACTCCCGAAGTCCCTTGCTCCGCGACTGTCGGCACTACTGCCGGCGGAGCCGACGCAATTCGTTGGCCCCTCGCTGGCGAGTGCGGCGACGGTGTTGTACTTAAGTCTCATCACCGTGCGTAGCCTCCTCCACTTGTTGTTGCCAGACGGTGGGGCGCATGACATTGCGACCATCGACACCTCGGGCGTGGCCGGCGCCAACATCATCGCCATTTTCGGGCAGTGGGGGGCGATACAGCTCTTGCTCGCCGCGCTGCTGTGGGTGCTGATCACTCGCTACCCAGGCTTTATCCCCCTCACCCTCCTCGTCTTCGCGCTTGAGCCCGTCCTTCGGGGCCTCGCTGGTCATCTCAAACCTATTGTCACCGTCGGGACGGCGCCTGGTGTTGCACTGAACTGGGTGGTTGTCCCGTGGCTGCTGCTCACTCTCTGGCTCTCGCTTTGTCCAGCATCCTCTCGTGCCTGAGGGGGATGCCTAGCCGAGCGCATCGTCCCCTCCACGCGAGCGGTCTAATCTTGCGCTGGCATTGACTACGGATTCAGGGTTCGCGGATTTGGTCCCTTATGTCGCTGTCCGCAACCTATTGATCGCCGTTGCAACTGAGAACGAATGCTCAAAGTATCCAGTAGGGCACTTGTTCTCGGCACATAGCAGGGACCGCCGAGCTGGCTGTAGTGCAGACCGCAGTGATCAGAACATCAGCTGATCCAGTCTCCACCAAGCAACCTCGGCACGCTCTGCTCAGTGGTTCTTGCAGCTTCATTGTCATAGTATTGAGCCTGCTATGACAAAAAATGACCTGGGCTCACTGCCGTTGAACGTACAGCTTCATGGATGCTAGGGCGATCTCCCCAAGAGGCCCATGCTCCGGCCAAATTGTGTTAACAGTAAATCCTTGCCTGCATTGGACTCAATCATGCCACCTCTAGACGACAATTTTAATGAGTCCATTGATGGCATAGGCCTGCAGGATGCACTGGCGCTTGCGGCATATATAGAGCAATTGCTCATGACTGAGCAGCAATGGATTCTTAATCGTTTGTCTTGGCTTTTTACCTCTCAATCTTTTCTGGTAACCGCTTTTGTTGTCCTTCTGGGCTCCGGTAATCATTCTTCCACGGCTCATCTGTTGAAAGTTGCACTGCCTTTTTTGTGATTGTTTTGCTGCGTCACTGTTGCCTTGGCTATTAGGGCTGCTGAACGAGTAGGCAAGCCACTCGGAAATCGGCGTGCGTTCTTGTCAATGCTTATTAATGATCTAGTCAAAAGCCCAATGCTGGTTCCTAGGCTTGGATCAAGTAAGGCTCTTCGTGATAATCCATGGACATTGCATCATGGTTCGTTGCCCCAGGTCATTCTGCCTTGGGCGTTTGCGATTCTGTGGCTTCTTTTGTTGATATCACTTGGGCTGTGAGCTAAGGCCGTCTTTGCGCCGCTCTTAATCATCGTCTCTTGATCTGCCGGGACATGAAATGGTTGTCGTTTCCTGCTGCGCCGAAGCGATACGTTGAACGAGCACTTGCAGTAGAAGGCCGCCATCAGCTCTCGGCTTCACCACCTCCAGCTCCTCGTCTGCCACTCAATGGTGGCGATTTTCGCGTTTCTGAACTGACAACACAGCTCAGTGGCCTCTGTTGATGCCGATTCCCTGGGCTGCCATGCCGCGCTCCAGCGGGACCGCGGCTGCGTAGGCCTCAGCAGCCAGCACCGCTTCCTGGTTAGGTTCCGCCGCCATGGGCCCGCTGCAGATCGTCTGGTTCAAGCGCGACCTGCGCACGGCCGACCACCAGCCGCTGCTGCAGGCCAGCCGCCTCGGGCCGGTGCTGCCGCTGCTGGTGGTGGAACCTGAGTTCTGGCAGCAGGCCGATGCTTCCGCCCGGCACTGGGCCTTCTGCGCCGAAGGCATCGTGGAGCTGCGTTCGGAGCTGGCGCGGCTTGGTCAACCCCTGGTGGTGCGGGTTGGTGCGGTGGAGGAGGTGCTGGAGCGGGCCCGCCGGCAGTTCGGTGTGGCCGGGTTGTGGAGCCATGAGGAAACCGGCAATGGCTGGACCTACGCCCGCGACCGGCGCGTTGCCGCCTGGGCTCGCGAGCACGGCATCCCCTGGCAGCAGATTCCCCAGTTCGGTGTGATCCGCCGGTTGTCCAGCCGCGATGGCTGGGCCCGCCGTTGGGAAGCGCGGATGGCCGAGCCGATGGCTCCGCCCCCAGTAGCGCTGGCCCACCTGGAGGGCCTCGATCCTGGTTCGATCCCCTCGGCCGCCGATCTTGCGCTGGCGCCGGACCCCTGTCCCGGACGTCAGAGTGGCGGCCGCCGGGACGCACTCGCGCTGCTGGAGAGTTTTCTGCAGCAGCGCGGCGCCCGCTACCACCGCGAGCTCTCCAGCCCCGTCACCGCCTTTGACAGCTGTTCGCGGCTTTCGGCCCATCTGGCCTGGGGCACGCTCTCGTTGCGGGAGGTGGTGCAGGCCAGCCGGCGCCGCGGTGCCGCCCTGCGCGCCTTGCCTGCAATGGAGCGGGCTGAATGGCCACGTGCCCTGCGGGGTTTCGAGGAGCGGTTGCACTGGCACTGTCACTTCATTCAAAAGCTTGAGAGTCAGCCGGATCTGGAGTTCCGAGAACTGCACCCGCTCACTGCCGTCGACCCGAGCAGCGCCGATTCCAATTGGCTGGTTGCCTGGTGCGAGGGGCGCACGGGCCTGCCGTTCGTTGATGCCTGCATGCGTGCCCTGATTGCCACCGGCTGGATCAATTTCCGCATGCGGGCCATGTTGATGTCGGTGGCGAGCCATCACCTGGAGTTGCCATGGCGCACCACGGGCTTGCACCTGGCTCGCCTCTTTCTCGACTACGAGCCCGGCATCCACTGGAGCCAATGCCAGATGCAGAGCGGCACCACCGGCATCAACACGATCCGCATCTACAACCCGATCAAGCAGGGCCAGGACCACGACCCTCAGGGGCTGTTTCTGCGTCGTTGGCTGCCGGAATTGGCCGCTGTGCCACTGCTGCACCTGCATGAACCCTGGACCCTGCCGGCATCCTCAGCGCAGCGCCTTGGCTTCAGGCTCGGGCTGGATTATCCCCAGCCGATCGTGGATCCGGCCGTTGCTGCCCGCGCTGCGCGGGAGCGGCTTTGGGCCCGCCGCCAGGGGCAGGCGTTCCGGGAGCTGGCCGATGGAATCCAGCAGAAGCACGGCTCACGCCGCTCCGGCCTGGCGGCCAGTGGTGGCGGCCGACGACGGCGGAGCAAGACTGCCGCCAGCGCTGCCGATGGGACTGTTCAACTGGGACTTGACCTCCAGCTGGGCTGATCGGCGCGGTTGCCGCCATGGGCACGCAGGCAGAAGCCAGGCCTGCCAATTCTTATCCCCACGGATCGATGCCAGTTCGCAACACGTTCGCCCCCTCGGTTCTGATCGCAGTCCTGTAGGTATTCACCGTGGTGGTAGCCGCTCTTGGCACGGCTGCTTTCATGGCCGGCTGCAAGCAAGCCTGCCTTTGATCTTGGCTGCAAGCGTTTGCTATCCCTGCTGTTGTCACTCTGGGTGTCTGAGCACTCCAGTCGGACCGGATTGTTTGTCTGTCTCGTCACACTGTTGCCTGGCCTCGATTTTGTTGCAACAGCCTGGGTAGCTTGAGCCTCTGCAACAGGTTGAGGATCCATTGAGCGTGTCATTGCTGCGCCAGCTCTTCGGGCGGCCGCTGCGGCGCCAGCAGGAGGAAGCCAAGACGCTGCCCAGCATCCAGGCGCTGCCGATCCTCTCCTCCGATGCGCTCTCCTCGGTGGCCTATGCCACGGATGCCGCCCTTGGTGTTTTGATCCTGGCCGGCAGCGGTGCGCTGCGGCTGTCGCTGCCGATCACGCTCACGATCATCGCCCTGATCGGGATTGTGGTGCTGTCTTACCGCCAGACCATCGAGGCCTATCCGCAGGGCGGCGGTGCCTATGTGGTGGGGCGGGAGAACCTCGGCACCACAGCCAGCCTGGTGGCCGCCGCCAGCCTGTTGATCGACTACGTGCTCACCGCCGCCGTAAGCCTGATGGCCGGCACCCAGGCCCTCTCCTCACTGTGGCCAGGGCTGCTGCATGCGGAGGTGCCGATCGCTCTGCTTCTGCTGGTGCTCGTGGGCTGGGCCAACCTGCGGGGTGTGCGCGAGGCGGGCCGGCTGTTCGCGCTGCCCACCTACAGCTTCGTGGCGATGGTGGCCTTGCTGGCCCTGGCGGGTGTTCAGAACCTGCTCACCAGCCATGGCTTCACCCCGGATCCACCTTCGCTGGTGAAGGCAGCCGAACCGTTGGGCCTGTTTCTGATCCTGCGCGCCTTCAGCTCCGGCTGTTCCGCCATGACCGGGATTGAAGCGATCGCCAATGGCGTGCAGCTGTTTCGCGCCCCTTCGGCCCAGCGGGCCCGCAGCACCTTGCTGGTGATGGGGCTGATGCTCTCGGCCATGTTTCTGGCGGTGAGCGGCCTTGGCTACATCTACGGGATCGCCCCTCACGACGATGTGACGGTGATGGCGCAACTGGGGATGCGCGTGTTCGGCATCCACAGCCCGCTGCTGTTGGTGCTGCAGATCACCACCCTGCTGATTCTGATGCTGGCGGCGAACACCGCGTTCGCCGATTTCCCGCGCCTTTCCGCTCTGCTCGCCCGCGATAACTTCCTGCCGCGGCAGATGGCCTGGGTGGGTGATCGGCTCGTATTCCAGAACGGGATTCTGTTCCTGTTGCTGGCCACCGGCGCCATCATCGTGATCTGCCAGGGCGACACCACCGTGGCGGTGAACCTCTACGCCCTCGGCGTGTTCCTGGCCTTCACCCTCTCGCAGGCGGGCATGGTGGTGCACTGGTGGCGTGAGCGAGGCGAAGGCTGGTGGCGCCATGGCCTGATGAATGGCATCGGTTCGCTCTGCACCTGCCTGGTGCTGCTGGTGATCGTGATCAGCAAGTTCGCCGAAGGCGCCTGGACCGTGGTGATCGCCATCCCGTTGCTGGTGCTGCTGCTGGCGCGGATCCGCCGCCGCTACCGGCGGGTGTTCGCTGAACTGGAACTCCAGCCCGGCGATGCGGCGGATCTCCGCTTGCCAGTCCGCGCCGAGCCGATCGGCAACTGCAGCATCGTTTGGATACCCGTCTGGTGCCAGCCCGCCCTGCAGGCCCTGCGCTACGCCGCCACCGTTTCGGATCGGGTGATCGCTGTGTGGGTGCGGCCAGACGATGGTGACCCCGAGCCCCTGCGCCGGGCCTGGCAGCGCAGCGTTGGCGATAATCCCCGCTTCGAGCTGCAGATCCTCGAGAGTCCCTACGCCTCGCTGATCACGCCCTTCGTTGACTTCGTTGAATCCGTGGAGGCGAACCATCCCGATCAGACCCTCACGATCGTGATGCCGATTGCGATTCCTCGCTATCGCTTTGACAGCCTGCTGCTCAACCAGCGCGCGATCAACATGCGGCTGGCGCTGGATCAACGCCACAACCGCGTCTTCACGATGGTGCGCTACTACCTGCCTGCCTGATCGACGGCCTGAAGCGCACTGCTGCGATCAACGCAACTGCAGACGATGCAGGCGTGGCCAGAGCCAGGCCACGCCGACCAGCAGGCCAATGGCGAGGCTGATCTGCACCGGCTGGTAGCCGCTGCCGAAGCGGTGCAGGGAGCTGATCAGGTGGATGGAGAAGCCGGCTGCGGCGAGGCTGAGGGATTGCAGGCCTTTGGTGAGGTTGGCGATGGCGTTGATGCGCCCCTGCATGTCGCGCTCCGTACCGGCCTGCAGCAAGGCGTTGTCGGTGGAGATGGCCAGATAGCTGCAGCTGCCGGCGAGAAACGCCGACAGTGAGGCCCAGTGCACCACGTTCGAGGCGCTCAGGATCAGCACGCTGACAGCGAGGCCGGCACTGGCGCCGCCCAGCAGCAGGCCTGCCCTGATGCGGTCGAGCAGGCCCATACCCAGCAGCGAGCCCACAAAACTGCCCAGCCCAACGGCCGACATCAGCGCGGCGTAGAAGCCGTGCCCCCCTTCCGCGCTCAGGTGGCGCTGCACGAACACCGGCAGCAGCCCCTGGAAGGGCATGCCCAACAGCATCACCAACCCCAGCACCAGCAGCAGGGTGCGCAGATCGGCGCGCCTGCGCACCATCTCAAGCCCGGCCCGCAGGCTTGCCTTGAACGAGAGGCGCGATGCGCTCTCGTCTGCGGCTGTTCGGCTCCGGCGGAGCCAGGCGATGCTGATCAGCAGGGGGACAAAACTGAGGGCGTTGAAGGCGAAGGCCACCTCCTCATGGCTGCGTGTGCTGGGCCCGATGCTGAGCAGCACACCACCCAGCGCTGGGCCGAAGATGTTGGTGACGCTGCTGGTGAGGCTGTAGAGCTGCTGGGCCAGGCTCACCTGATGGGGTTCCACCAGGTCCGTCACCAGGGCGGTGCGGGCGGGGGTATCGAAGGCGGAGATCACACCGTTGGTTCCGCTCACCAGTGCCAGCAGCCACAGCGGCACCATCTCCTGAAACGACGCCGCCAGGATCAGCAGGGCTGCGATCAGCATTCCCGACTGGGTGATCGCGAACAGCCGCCGGCGATCGATCCGGTCGCTCAGGGTGCCGCCCACCAGTTGCAGGAGAATCTGGGGCAGCCCATAGGCAAGGGCCAGGGTGGCGATACCGGCCGATCCGTGCTGCTTCACGGTGAGCCAGTTGATCGCCAGCACGAAGGCGCTGGTGCCGAGATTCGAGATCAGGTTGGCCAGCCAGAACGCCCGGAATCCGGGCAGCCGCAACAGGTCGGCCATGGAGGCTGTTGAGGCCGCGGAGGAGCTGGCCACGCACTGTTTCAGGGTTCTGCCCGGATGGTGCCACGATCTGGGCCCGCAGGCTTCAAGACCCGCCCAGATAGGCCGCGCGGAGTTCCGGATCGGCCAGGAGCTGCCTGGCCGGCCCCTGCAGCGTCAGCTGGCCGGCTTCGAGCACGTAGCCGCGATCGGCGATCTCCAGCGCCGCCTGGGCGTTCTGCTCCACCAGCAGGATCGTGAGCCCGTCTTGGTGCAGCTGCGCGAGCGCTTGCATCACCTCGCCCACCAGGCGCGGGGCCAGACCCAGGCTCGGTTCATCGAGCATCAGCAGCTCCGGCCGCCCCATCAGCGCCCGGGCGATCGCCAGCATCTGCTGCTCGCCGCCCGAGAGCGCCCCGGCCAGCTGCTGGCGCCGTTCCGCCAGGCGCGGGAACAGGCCGTAGCAGCGCTCCAGGTCGGTGGCGATCGCTGCACGGTCGCGCCGGAGATAGGCGCCCAGCTCCAGGTTGCCGGCAACGCTCTGGCGGCTGAGCACCCGCCGGCCCTCGGGGCAGTGGCCGATGCCCAGGCGCACGATCCGGTGGGCCGGCACCCCCGCCAGCGGGGCACCGCGCCAGAGGATCCGCCCGCCGCCGGCCGGCACCAGGGCCGAGATGGCCCGCAGGGTGCTGCTCTTGCCGGCGCCATTGGAGCCCAGCAGCGTCACCAGCTCACCCTGGCGCACCTCCAGGTTGATGCCATGCAGGGCCTGAACGCTGCCGTAACGCACGCTCAGCTGGTTGAGTTGCAGCAGAGGGCTCGTCATGGCGCTGCACCTCCGGAGGCGTTCTGAACGCTGCCGCTGCCTAGGTAGGCCTCGATCACCTTGGGGTCGCGGCGCACCTGCTCCGGGCTGCCGAGGGCGATGCGCACGCCGAAATCCAGCACGGCCATGCGGTCGCACAGGCGCATCAGCAGCGGCACATGGTGCTCGATGATCATCACCGTGAGCTGATGGCGCTGGCGCAGCGCGGCGATCAGCTGGCAGAGGTCGTCCTTCTCGGAAGGGTTGAGGCCGGCGGCCGGTTCATCCAGCAGCAGCAGCTGCGGGCCGGTGGCCAGGGCTCGGGCCATCTCCAGGCGGCGGCGGTCGCCATAGGCCAGGGTGCCGGCCTCGCGCTCGGCCAGCTGGCTCAGCCCCAGCTCCTCCAGCAGCTGCGAGGCCGTCTCCTGCCGCTGGCGCTCCGCCTGGCGGTGGCTGCCGCTGGCCAGCAATCCGGCCAGGGCGCCGCTGCGGGGCCGGCGCTGCAGGGCCACCAGCAGGTTCTCCCGCACCGACAGACCATCGAACAGGCGCAGGTTCTGGAAGGTGCGGGCCAGGCCGAGGCGGTTGCGCCGATGCGGCGGCAGGCCGGTGATCGGCGCGCCCCGCCAGAGCACGCTGCCGGCGGTGGGGGTGGTGACGCCGGAGATCAGGTTGAACAGCGTGGTCTTGCCGGCACCGTTGGGGCCGATCAGGCCGAAAATCTCGCCCGGCTGCACCGCGAAGCTGACGCGATCCAGCGCTACCAGGCCGCCGAAGCGGCAGGTGAGGTCGCGCACCTCCAGCAGCGGATCGGTGCTCATGGGCGCTCCCCCAGGCGACCCAGCCGCTCCAGCAGGCCGGGGGTGATCAGCCCCTGCGGGAACAGGGATGGACCGAGCAGGATCACCAGGCCGAACAGCACCAGGCGCACATCGCCCACCGGCCGCAGCAGCTCGGGAAGCGCGGTGAGCAGCATGCCGCCCAGCACGGGCCCCAGCCAGCTGCGCGAGCCCCCCAGGATCACGAAGGCCAGCATGGTCACTGCTGTGTCGAAGCTGCCCTGGCGGGCGTTCCAGGTGTTGAGGAAGTGGGCTGCCAGGGCGCCGGTGCTGCCGGCCAGCACGGCGCTGAGCACGAAGGCGGTGAGCTTCACGCGGGTGGTGTCGATGCCCATGCAGCTCGCGGCCAGTTCGTCGTTGCGGATGGCGGCCATCGCCCGGCCCAGGGGCATCACCTCCAGCCGCTGGCACACCCAGCCCGCCAGGGCCAGCAGACCCAGGGCCGGCAGCAGGTAGCCCGCCGCGGTGTGGAACGGCTGGGGGATGCCGAAGATGCCGATCGCCCCGCCTGTGAACGGCAGGTTGAGGATCGCCACCCGCACGATCTCCACCAGGGCGATGGTGGCGATGGCCAGGTAGATCCCCTGCAGCCGCAGCACCAGCCGCCCCACCAGCAGGGCCAGCACGCCCGCCAGCAGCCCGCCGAGCAGCAGCTCCAGCAGGAACGAGCTGAGCGGGACGCTGCCATCAGCGCCGGCACCAAGGGCGGGCCAGCTGGTGGACAGCAGGGCCGCCAGGGTGCCACCCACGGCATAGAAGGCCGGCGTGGCCAGCGACAGCTGGCCCGCCGCCAGCGGCAGGTAGACCGACACCCCCAGCAGGGCGCCGATCAGCATCTGCACCAGCAGGCCGTTATCGATCACGGGCTGTCTCCCCTGGCGTTGATGGACATGGGGTTACACCTTCTCCACGAGGCGGCGGCCGAGCAGGCCCGTGGGGCGCAGCAGCAGCACGGCGAAGAGAATCGCGAAAGCCAGTGCATCGCGCCAGCCGGAGGCCTCGCCCGGCACCAGCGCCTCGGCCAGGCCCATCAGCAGGCCACCGGCGATGGCGCCGGGCACGCTGCCCAGGCCGCCCAGCACCAGCACCGCCAGGCCCTTGAGGCCGTAGCCGATGCCCACATAGGGCCCCGGCAGGCTGATGCTCACGCCGATCAGGCCGCCGCCCAGGCCGGCCAGGGCGCCGCTGAGCAGAAAGGCCAGGCGCAGCATCGCGTCGCTGTTGATGCCCAGCAGCCGGGCGGTGGTGGCGTCTTCCGCCACGGCCTTCAGGGCCCGGCCGCTGCGGCTGCGCTCCAGCCAGAGGGTGAGCGCGATCACCGCGGCGGCGCAGACCGCCAGCAGCAGCACCTGCACGCTGCGGATGCGGGCGCCGCCGAGCACCACCGCATCGGGCAGGCCGCCCAGGGCCGTTGCCGGGAAGGCGTAGCCCTCGGCGCCCATCAGCATCTGCAGCAGGTTCACCAGGACCAGGCCGGCGCCGAGGCTGGTGATCAGATACAGCAGCGGTTCGGCGTTGCGGCGGCGCAGCGGCGTGAAGGCGAGCCGCTCCACCCCCAGCGAGGCGACACCGGTGAGGGCCGCGGCCAGCAGCAGCGCCAGCGGGAAGGGCAGGCCGAAGGGCAGCCCCCAGCCCGGCAGGCCGCCGTTGGAGCTGATAGGGCCGCCCATCAGCAGATAGGTGAGGTAGCCGCCGAGCGAAAACAGCGCTCCGAGGGCGAAGTTGATCACCCCCAGCACCGAGAACACCAGCGTGTAGCCGAGGGCCACAAGGGCGTACACACCGCCGCTGGCGGCGCCGTTGAGCAGCGTCTGCAGCAGGGTCTCGATCATCGGGCTGGTGGGGATGCCGCGGGCGCGGTGGCGTTGCGGATCAGTGCGAAGCGGCCGCTGCGGCCGCCGGGATCCATGCGCACCTGGGCCACATAGAAGCGCCCCTGCACCACCTCGCCATCGGGGGTGAAGTGGATCGGGCCCAGCGGTGTGTCGTACTGCCCGCCGAGCAGCTCAGCCATCAGCGCCTCGCGGGCCTGGCCGAGGCTGACGCCCGCCAGCCCCCCGCGCCGCTGCAACCGCTGCACTGCCTCAAACACCACTTGATAGGCGGCGAAGGCCTGGGCGGCGATCTGCGAGGGGGGCTGGCCCGGCCTGACGCCTTGATAGAGGCGCTGGAAGGTGCGGTTGATCGGCGTGTCCAGCTCCGGGCTGTAGGCCTGGGCGATCAGGATGCCGTCGCACCAGCGCTGGCAGATCGGATAGATGTTCGGTGTGTTGAGGCCGTTGCCCACCACGATCTGGCCGCGATAGCCGAGCTCGCGCAGCTGGCGGATCAGGTTGCCGCCGGCCACCGCCTGCACCGAGATCACCACCAGCTGGGGCTTCAGCTGCAGGGCCGCGGTGATCGGGATCTGGAAGTCGTTGTCGGCCAGCTGCACCCGCTGCACCGTGACCGGCGCCAGCCCGCGGGTTGTGAGGTCCTTCTGGAAGATCAGTGTTTCGGCGGCGCTGTAGGCGTCGTCCTGGGCATAGATCACGGCCACCCTCTTGATGGCGGGGGCGCGCCGCAGGGCCTCGGCGATCGACAGCGGTGCGATCACGGAGCTCTGGGCCGACACGCGGCTGATGAAGTGGCCGATCTGGGGGATGCCCTTGGCGGTGTTGGAAGGCGCCACCACCGGCACGCCACGCCGCTGGGCGATCGGGTCGGCGGCGAAGGCCTGCTGCGACAGCGTCGGGCCGATCAGGGCCAGGGCTCCCTGGTTGATCAGCAGGTTGAAGCCGGCGATGGCCGTGGCCTCATCGCTGCCCCCGTCCTCCAGTTGCAGGCGCAGCGGCCGCTGGGGCGACTGGGTGAGCGACCACTGGCGGGCCAGGTCGATGCCGAGGCGTTGGTCCTGGCCGTACAGGTTGGCGTTGCCCGTCAGGGCGATCACGGCGCCGATGGTGAGGGAATCGTGCGCAGCGCCGGCCGCTGGCAGGGGCTTGGCCGATGGATCGCCCTGCTGGCCCGCGATCGCCAGGGCTCCGGTGCCGGCGGCCAACAGGACCGCAAGCCGCAGGGCTCCACGCTGGCTCCGGCGCTGCATCGCCGCTTCAGGCGATCGCCGCGAAGCAGTCGCGGAAGGCCGCGATCGTGGTGTCGATGTCCTCGTCGGAGTGGGCCAGGGAGGTGAAGCCCGCCTCGAAGGCGCTGGGGGCTAGGTAGACACCGCGCTCAAGCATGGCCCGGTGCAATTTGCCGAAACGCACCGTGTCGGCCGCCTTGGCCTCCTCGAAGTTGCGCACCGGCCCCTCGCAGAGGAAGAAGCCGAACATGGCGCTGATCGAGCCGCCGGTGATCGGCAGGCCGGCGCTGCGGGCGGCTTCCTGGATGCCGTTGCTCAGGCGCTTGGTGATCGCCTCGAGGCGCTCATAGGTGCCGGGCTGCTTGAGCAGCTGCAGCGTCTTGATGCCGGCGGTCATCGCCAGCGGGTTGCCGCTGAGGGTTCCGGCCTGATACATCGGGCCGGCCGGAGCCACCATGGCCATGATGTCGGCCCGGCCGCCGTAGGCGCCTACCGGCAGGCCGCCGCCGATCACCTTGCCCATGGTGGTGAGGTCAGGGGTGATCCCGAACTTCGCCTGGGCGCCGCCGTAGCTGATGCGGAAGCCGGTCATCACCTCGTCGAACACCAGCAGGGCGCCGTTGTCCTTGGTGAGTTCGCGGATCCCCTCCAGGAAGCCGGGCTCGGGGGTGATGAAGCCGGCATTGCCCACCACGGGCTCGAGGATCACACCGGCGATCTCACCGGGGTTCTCGGCGAACAGCTTCTTGACGGCCTCGAGGTCGTTGTAAGGGGCCGTGAGGGTGCTGGCGGCGGTGCTGCGCGGCACGCCAGGGGAATCGGGAAGGCCGAGGGTGGCCACACCCGAGCCGGCCTTCACCAGGAACATGTCCGCATGGCCGTGGTAACAGCCCTCGAACTTGATGATCTTCTCGCGGCCGGTGAAGGCGCGCATCAGGCGCAGCACCGACATGCAGGCCTCGGTGCCGCTGTTGACGAAGCGCACCATCTCCACCGACGGCACTGCTTCGATCACCAGCTCCGCCAGCTCGTTCTCCAGGGCACAGGGAGCGCCGAAGCTGGTGCCCTTGTCGAGCGCTTCGTGCAGGGCGGCGATCACCTCGGGGTGCGCGTGGCCGCAGATGGCTGGCCCCCAGCTGCCGATGTAATCGATGTAGCGGTTGCCGTCCACGTCCCAGGCGTAGGCGCCCTTGACCCGGTCGAACACGATCGGCTGACCGCCCACCGAGCGGAACGCCCGCACCGGCGAACTGACACCGCCCGGCATCAGCTTCTGGGCGGCAGTGAAGAGTTCCTGGGACCGGGAGGTGTTGTGCGAGGAGTTCTGCACGGGTGCCGAAACAGGAGCCGAGGTCAAGGCGGATTCCGCAGACGGTTGGGGCTTCAGGCCCCGTCTGGGGCTCAAGCGTCGCCCATCCTTACGCAATTCCCGGCCGTGCGGTTCATCGCGGCCCGGGTCGTTAAGGTCGAGCCACTGCCGTCCGAACGCTGTGACCCCTGATCGGGGCTTGGATTGGGGCCTGATCGAACGCCGTTTGCGGGCCCTGCTGCCGGCGCGGGCCGTGGTGGCGAAGCGTCAGGAGTTGCTGGCTTACGACTGCGACGGCCTCACCCTGCACCGGCAACAGCCACCGCTGGTGGTGCTGCCGGACAGCACCGAGCAGGTGGCCGCCGTGGTGCGCTGCTGCAACGAGCTCGGGGTGCCGTTCATTGCCCGCGGCAGCGGTACTGGTTTGTCTGGCGGTGCGCTGGTGGAGCAGGAGGCCCTGCTGATCGCCACCAGCCGCATGCGCCGGGTGCTGGAGGTGGATCTGGAGAATGCCCGCATCACCGTGCAGCCCGGCGTGATCAACAGCTGGGTAACGCGGGCTGTGGCCGGCGACGGCTTCTATTACGCCCCCGATCCCTCCAGCCAGGTGGCCTGCAGCATCGGCGGCAACGTGGCCGAGAACTCCGGTGGCGTGCACTGCCTGAAGTACGGCGTCACCAGCAACCACGTGCTGGCGATGGAGGTGGTGCTGCCGGATGGCTCCATCACCACCCTTGGCGGTGAACTGCCGGAGATGCCCGGCCTCGACCTGCGTGGGGTGTTCATCGGCAGCGAGGGCACCCTCGGCATCGCCACGGCCATCACCCTGCGGCTGC
Source organism: uncultured Synechococcaceae cyanobacterium (assembly GCA_903934375.1). Lineage (GTDB taxonomy): Bacteria > Cyanobacteriota > Cyanobacteriia > PCC-6307 > Cyanobiaceae > Vulcanococcus. Next base: position 2,443 of record CAIZNP010000113.1, on the reverse strand, counting down.
TGCGCACCCCGGCCAGCGTGGCGGTGCTGCTGGCGGACTTCCCCTCGATGGAGGCGGCCGGCGAGGCGGTGCGGAGCATCACCGGAGCCGGCGTGCTGCCGGCGGGGATGGAGATCATGGATAGCCCCTGCATCCAGGCTGTCGACGATTACTTCGGCGTGGATGAATACCCTCGCGAGGCGGCGGCGGTGCTGCTGATCGAGCTCGATGGCCATCCGCTCGAGGTGAAGGAATCGGTGGAGCTGGCCAGCCGTCTCTGTCTGCAGGCCGGCGCCGGTGCGGTGCGTGAGGCCTGGACGGACGAGGCCCGCGCCCGCCTCTGGAAGGGCCGCAAGAGTGCGATCACGGCCCTGGGCCGCCAGTTCCCCAGCTACTACCTGCAGGACGGCGTCGTGCCGCGCACCGCCCTGCCGCGGGTGCTGGCGGCGATCGATCGCCTCAGCGCCGAGCACGGCCTGCCGGTGGCCAACGTGTTCCACGCCGGCGACGGCAACCTGCATCCGCTGATCCTCTACCGCGCCGGTGAGCCCGGGGTTGATGAGCGGGTCAAGGCCCTGGCCGGCGAGATCCTGCGCCTCTGCATCGAGGCCGGAGGCAGCATCAGTGGCGAGCACGGCGTGGGCAGCGACAAGCGCTGCTACATGGACTGGATGTTCAGCGCCGACGACCAGGCCACCATGCAGCTGGTGCGCCGCGCCTTCGACCCCGAGAGCCTGGCCAACCCCGGCAAGATCTTCCCCACCCCCAAAACCTGCGGCGAGTCGCTGCAGCGGCTGGTGGAGCTGAAGATTGAGGGGGTGGCGCTGCCCGAGGAAGCGCTGGTGTTCTAGGCGCGTCTCAGACGTCCTCGTCGTCTCCCTGGTCGTCGGCCTCGTCCTCGGGCGGCCAGGCCAGGTTCACCAGTACGGGTGCGTGGTCGCTGGGCTGGAGGTTGGCGCGGGTGCGTTTGTGGATCACGCAGCCGGTGGCGCAGGCCAGCAGCTGCTCGCAGAGATAGATGTGATCGATGCGCCAGCCCTGGTCGCGTTCCCAGGCGCCGCTGCGGTAGTCCCACCAGCTCCAGTGGCCGCGATCCGGTTCGAACAGCCGGAACGCATCCTGCAGGCGATCGCCGAGGGCCGCCGCCAGGGCCTGGCGCTCCGGCTCGCTGGCCATGATTCCGCCGCTCTGGCGGGCGGGGTCGGGCAGGTCCCGAGCCTCTGGGCCGATGTTGAAGTCGCCCAGCATGCAGAGCGGATCCCCCTGCTGGTCCTGCACCGCCAGATAGCGCTGCAGGCAGGCCAGCCATTCGAGTTTGTAGGCGTACTTGTCGCTGCTGAGCGAGCTGCCGTTGGGCACGTAGAGGTTGAGCACCCGCACGCCGTCCACCAGGGCGCTGATCACCCGCTTCTGCTCGCTCAGGCGAACGGCGTCGGCATCACCTGGCAGCAGCGCCTCGAAGCCGATCTGCACATCCTCCAGCGGCAGGCGGCTGAGGATCGCCACGCCGTTGTAGGCCTTCTGGCCGCTGATGCTGCTGGTGTAACCGAGGGCGGCGAAGGCCTCGGCGGGGAAGAGGTCGTCGCTGACCTTGGTTTCCTGCAGGCAGAGCACCTCCGGCTGCTCCTGCTTCAGCCAGGTGAGCACCTGCTCCAGGCGCGTGCGCACCGAGTTCACATTCCAGCTGGCGATGCGCATGGGCCCCCGGCGCCTGCGGGCATGGTGCCCCATGACCGCCCGATGCGGCGCCTAGCATGGGGGCGACGTGTGCCGACTCGCAGCCATGGATCGTGCTGAGGATCGTGCTCATCGCTGCGGCTCCGGGCATATCCCTGCTGCACGCAACGCCGTTGCCATCGCCCCGGCTGCCCTGGTGGCGGTGATGGCCACGGTGCTCGGCACAGCCGGCAACGCACGGGCCGACTACAGCAGCGGCATGTCGGTGCAGGAGCAGCGCTTTTACGACTACGGCCCCGGCGGCACCAACGGCACCCCCAAGGGCTCGTCGATCCTTGATTCCGCCAATCCCCTGGAGCTGATGAACAAGATCCGCAAGGGCACGGCGATGGACGATGCCACCAATCCCAAGGACGCGATCGACGCGGCCCTCAAGGAGCTGGACGCGAAGCCGAAGCCGGCGAGTCCGTCGGCGCCGCTGGTGAAGGCTCCCTGACGCTCTCACCTGTGGGCTGACCTGCTGGCTTGGCTGTCGGCTGATCTGCGGCCTGTGAGGCTCTGCCAGAGGTGGCCTGGCGCAGGCTGCTGAGCCCCCAGGTGCTGGCCACCTGATCGAGGCGCTGATTCACCTGATCCGGCTGGCGGCCGCGGGCCAGCGCAAGCGCCTCCTGGGCGCCTTTGCTGTTGCCCTGTTCCTGGCGCAGCAGGGCGAGGGCCAGCAGCGGCCTGGGGTCCTTGTCAAACTCTCCCGCCAGGCGGATGTAGAGAGCCTCCGCGTTGGCCTTCT
>CAIZNP010000112.1 GCA_903934375.1 uncultured Synechococcaceae cyanobacterium | reverse complement strand
GGTGGCTACGGCGGTGGTGGCGGCGGCGGTGGCCGTGGTGGCTACGGCGGTGGCGGCGGCGGTGGCGACCGCGGCGGCTACGGCGGCGGTGGTGACGGCGGCTACGGCGGCGGCGGCGGCAACCGCTGGTGATCTCCCTGGCCTGAGGCCTCCCCGCAACAACAGGCCCCGGAAACGCTGCTCAGGCTCTGAGCGCGTTTCCGGGGCCTTTGCCATCGGTAAGCGCGCCAACCGACGCGCAGGTGTGGGCGCCGGTTGACCCGGGCGGGGCTCAGCAGGCGGCGCTGAGCTCGTCGGTCTCGATCAGATCATGCAGCTGATCACGCTGCCATTCGCGGCAGCGCACGGCAGCAGCGGGCAGATTGGCCTGCAGCTCGCCTTCGCGGGGCTCGGGCAGGGCGCTGCGCAGGGCACGGCGGCGCAGCTTGGCCGTCCAGCGATGAAACCGATGGAAGGATCTCGAACGGGTCATGAACACCTCCTTCTGGAGACACCATCGGTCTAACCCCGGCTCGATCGCCGCCCAGGCTCAGACCGAACAGCTTCACATTCCCGCCCGCTAATGGCCCCCTCCACCGCGCCCCTGCGGCGCCTGCTGCGCACCCTCCGCCCTCACCGCCGGCTGGTGTGGCTGGCCTCGATCTGCTCGGTGTTCAACAAGCTGTTCGACCTGGCGCCACCGGTGCTGATCGGCCTGGCAGTCGATGTGGTGGTGCAGCAGCGAACCTCCTGGCTGGCGGTGCGCGGGGTGACCACGGTGCCCGGACAGCTGGGGGTGCTGGCGCTGCTCTCCTTTGTGATCTGGAGCGCTGAGTCGCTGTTCGAATACCTCTACGCCCTGCTCTGGCGCAACCTGGCCCAGACGGTGCAGCACGAGCTGCGCCTCGAGGCCTACGACCATCTGCAGCGCCTGGAGATGGGCTTCTTCGACGCCAGCAGCAGCGGCCGCCTGCTGGCGATCCTCAACGACGACATCAATCAGCTGGAGCGCTTTCTCGACCAGGGCGCGAACGAGTTGCTGCAACTGATCACCACCGTGCTGGCAGTAGGCGGCGCGATGGTCTGGCTCTCGCCCACGGTGGCGGGCGTGTCGTTCCTGCCGATCCCCGTGATCCTCTGGGGCTCCCTCAGCTTCCAGGGGCGCCTGCAGCCCCGCTACCGCGAGGTGCGTGAGCGGGCTGGTGATCTGGCCAGCCGCCTGGCCAACAATCTCGGCGGCATGCTCACGATCAAGAGCTACGCCGCCGAAGCCTGGGAAACCGAGCGGCTGCGTCAGCAGAGCGAGGCTTACCGCGCCAGCAACCGCCGCGCCATCCGCCTCTCGGCGGCCTTCATCCCGCTGATCCGCTTCGCGATCCTGTTCGCCTTCCTGGCGATCCTGGTGATCGGCGGGCTGCAGGCCTGGCGCGGTCAGATCGCCATCGGCTCCTATTCCTTCTTGGTGTACATCACCCAGCGCTTGCTCTGGCCGCTCACCAGCCTGGGCCGCACCCTCGACGACTACCAGCGGGCGATGGCCTCCACCCAGCGGGTACTGGATCTGCTCGACACGCCGATCGCCATCCCCAGTGGCCACCGCGCCCTGCCCGCGTCGACCGTGCAGGGCGCCCTCAGCTTCCGTGGCCTGGGCTTCGCCTATCCCGGCCGCCAGCCGCTGCTGCAGGGCTTCGATCTGGAGGTGCCAGCCGGCAGCACCCTGGGCATCGTCGGCGCCACCGGCTCCGGCAAGAGCACCATCGTCAGGCTGCTGCTGCGCCTGTACGAGCTGCAGCAGGGCGAGATCCTGCTCGATGGCCTGCCGATCCGGGATCTGGAGCTGGCGGATCTGCGCCGGGCCATCGGCCTGGTGAGCCAGGAGGTGTTCCTGTTCCACGGCACGGTGACCGAAAACATCGCCTACGGCAGCTTTAATGCGCCCCGCGCCGCCATCGAGCGGGCTGCTCAGCTGGCCGAGGCCTCCCGCTTCATCGAGGCCCTGCCCCAGGGGTACGACACGGTCGTGGGCGAACGGGGCCAGCGGCTCTCGGGAGGCCAGCGACAGCGCATCGCCCTGGCCCGCGCCATCCTCAAGAACCCACCGGTGCTGATCCTCGATGAAGCCACCGCCGCGGTGGACAACGAAACCGAAGCGGCGATCCAGCGCTCCCTCGATCGGATCACCGCCGAGCGCACCACGCTGGTGATCGCCCACCGCCTCTCCACCGTCCGCCATGCCGATCGGATCGTGGTGATGGAGCAGGGGCGCATCATCGAAAGCGGCAGCCACGAGCAGCTGATCGCCGCCGGCGGGGCCTACGTGAACCTCTGGCGCGTGCAGGCGGGCCTGCGCCAGGACGAAGCGCTGCGTCTGTGACGAATGCAGAGGCCCCAAAAGCGAGCGTGAACCCAGAAGCGAACTCGAAACAACGGGCTGGCGCGACGCCTCGGCCAGCCCTGGAACTGACCGTCGCATAGGCGCTGGCCGAGCACCGGGTCAAGGCGGGTGAAATAAGTTGTGAGAATGAAGAGTCCCGCTCTGCATCCCGCATCGCCCTCCGCTCCAGCCCCTGCCCGCCCACGCCGACGGGATGAACGCGGGCCTGTGCTTGTGGCGATCGGCGTCGGGCTGGGCGGTGGCCTGCTGCTGGCGGCACCGCTGAGTCATCTGCTGGCGGGCCGGGTGCTCGGCCCCGATCGGCGCATCACCAATCCCTTCAGCGCCTGGACCGGCCTCGGCGATCGGGAGGTGGTGATCCTCGGCACCGATGTGGGCGGCGGCAACACCGACGTGATGCACACCCTGCGGGTGCAGAACGGCGTCACCAAGCTCACCCAGGTGCCGCGAGACACCTACATCGAATCCAGCAGCTTCGGCCCGCTCAAGGCCAATGCCCTCTACGCCATGGGCGGCCCCGAGGCCGTCAAGAGCGAGCTCTCACGCCACCTGGGCCGGCCGGTGCAGCACCACATCCTGGTGAACCTCTCGGTGATCCGGCGCCTGGGCGATGCCCTGGGTGGCCTGGAGGTGAACGTGCCCAAGCGCATGGTGTATCACGACAACACCCAAGGCCTGCACATCGATCTGCAGCCAGGCCCACAGGTGCTGCGCGGCCGCGACATCGAAGGCTTCCTGCGCTTCCGCCACGATGAGATGGGCGACATCGGCAGGCTCGATCGCCAGCGGCTGCTGCTCAAGGCCCTGTTCAACCAGATCACCCGCCCAGAGAGCCTGATGCGCCTGCCGGCCCTGCTGGCCGCCGCCGGCAAGGACCTCAAGACCGATCTCGGCCCGATGGAGATCGGCGGGCTGATCACTGCCATGGGCGGCACCCATCTCGATGCCGAACGGCTGGGTGGGCGCCCCTTCATGCGCGACGGCATCAGCTACTGGGAGGCCGAATGGCCCGCAGCGGCTGGGGCCGCGGCCGGGGCCGGTGCTGCCGCCGTGAGCCAGGAGCGCTACAGGTTCTTGTTCTGATCGCCCTCGGCGGCATAGGCCGCCGGCACCAGCACCAGGAACAGCCACCACCACACCAGCACCCCCAGGCCCAGCGGCAGGCTGATCCACCACAGCCGCAGCCACCACCAGCTGCCTCCCACCAGCGTCACGCCAGTGGCCACGATCGACCAAGGCTGGCACCACCAGGGCTTATGGCTCCAAAGATCCGGGCCCTCAGCCATGGTCAGCACCCGATCCGCTGGCACCACCATGGCCGCTGCCCCCGTTGCCATGGCCGCTGCCCCCGTTGCCGTGGTCGTGACCGTGCTGGCTGAGCACGATCAGCGCCAGCACCAGGGCCACCACAGCCAGCACCGGCGTGGACGCAGCCACCGTGACGCCTAACGCCGCCGTGAACCAAATTGAGGCGGCACTGGTGAGGCCATGCACCTGGGGCGCACCCGTGGCATGACCGGCAGCATCGCCGCGCCGGTCCACCAGGATCTCGCCGGTGCCGAGGAAGCCGATGCCGGTGGCCACACCCTGAATGGCGCGGCTGCGGGAGGAGAGATCCGTCCCGGCCGCCAGCACCATCAGGCAGGCGCTCAGTCCCACCAGCACGTGCACGCGCACCCGGTTTGGCTGCGGTTCACTGAAATGCTGAGCACGGTTGTAGCCCACCGCCATACCGCAGAGCACGGCCAGGCCCATGCGCAGCAAAGCCTCGAGATCGGGGGTGAGCTGCAACGGCCCTCCAGTCGGTCCCCCATTGTCGACGACCTGGCCAAGGGCGCCAGAATTGGACCTGGGGTGTGATGCATCGACCACGTGTTCAGCCCCGCCAGCCTGCGCGCCGCCATCAAGATCGCCGTGGCCGCGGCCCTGGCCGGGGCCACGGCGTTGACCTTCCGCCAGGTGGAGTTCGCCTGGTACCCGTTACTGGCGGTGGTGATGTGCATGGACGAGACCGACACCCGCGTGGTGGCGGCGTCGCGGGCCCGGGTGCTCGGCACGATCGCCGCAGGGCTGGTGAGCTTTCTTGTGCACACCATGCTGGGCGGCTGGATCGGCCTCACGGTGGCGCTGCTGATCGTGGTGCCCCTACTGCGGATCTTCCATTGGCAGGCGAGCCTCGGCACGGCCGTGGTGGTCTGCTCAATGCTGTTCTTGGTGGCGCGGTACTCCCAGCTCGACTGGCTCTATGTGCTGAACCGCACCACCGACACCCTGGTGGGGGTGGTGGCCGCGCTGATCGTGAACTTCCTCTTCTGGCCGATCCATCGCCTGGGGGAGATCCGCGCCCTGGATCGGCAGCTGCGCCGACTGATGGCGAGCCGGCTGACGGACATCCATCACCAGCTGAAGGGCAGCGCAGACACGACCGTATCCCCACCGCAGGGGATCGTGGGCAGCCGTCTCTGCCAGCAGCTGCGCCAGCTCGTGAACGATGAGCTGCGCAGCAACCCGGCCGGGGACAGCCGCCGCCAGCACTGGCGCCAGCGCAGCCTGCTGTGGGAGCGGATCAACCACCACAGCCTCCAGCTGCAACGCCTCGGTCTGCTGCTTCCCCAGGGGGCCCTGGCGAGTGAGCCCACCCCCTGGCTAGAGCGACTGCCGGCACTCCTAGAGCACCAGGGCTCGATCGTGGCTCCACTGCCCGGCCGCGACAACCTGATGCTGGTCGCCCGCACCAAGGGCCTACAGCCGCTGCTGCTGCTGGCGATCGACGACGAACTCCAACGGCTCACCCGCAGCGCCCAGAGCCTCGCGCTGGCCAGCCGCCGGGACCCGGCACCACGATGAGCAGCACAACCGCCCCAGCGCTGATCACCCGCAGCGAACTGCGCCTGGCCCTCACGGCCGGGCTGTCGGCGGGTTTGATGATCACGCTCGGGCTGCCGGACCCGTTCTATGCCTCACTGGCGGTTGGGGCCGCCCTCGGCGGCAGCGTCGGTGCTACCCGGCTGCTGGGCACCCAGCGCCTGCTCGGCACCGTGCTGGGCGGGGTGATTGTGGCCATCGGCTTCACCACCATGGCCACCGCACTGCCGATGCCCCTGGCCGTGGGGGTAGGGCTCGGCCTGACACGCATCCTGGGCGGATCCCTCGGGCTGCGTTCGGGCTACAAGGTGGCCGGGATCGTGGTGGTGATGGGCTGGACCGTGCACGCCAGCAGCCTGGCCAGCTGGATTCCCGAGCGGCTGGTGGCCACCCTGGTGGGAGTGCTGGCGGCCTGGTGGGCGGTGCGCTGGGTCTGGCCCAGCCGGGCCCTTGATGGCCACCTGGAGCTCTCCCGTCGGCTGTTCCGCCAGGTGGCTGCCCTGCTGCGGGAGCGGGCCGAGCTGATGGAACGGGGCGAGGAGCAACCGGCAGGGCAACGGATCGAGCGGCGCAACCAGCTCCTGGCGGCGATGCTGCAACTGCAGAGCAAACGCCAGGACGCCCGCCTGGAACTCGGCCGCGATCCGATCGGTCAACGGCTGGAACGGGTGTGGGATCTGCAGGAGCAGTGGCTGAGCAGCAGCATCGGCCACTGCCGCACCCTGCTGCGGCTTCCGATGCCGCCGATGCACAGCCCGAGCCTTCAGGGCCTGCTCCATGCCGAGACCGCCCTGCTGCAGAGCATGGCCGAGCGGATTGAGATCTGGGCCGAGCACTGGCCCGAGGGCCGCTGGCTCGTCGGCGCCAGCAAGAGCTCCACGTCACTGGCCACAGACCTGCTGACGCTGGAGCAGGCGGAGTCGGCGGTGTTCGAGGATCCTGCAGCCAACGCCCTGCTGCTAAGCGGCAGCGGCGGCCGCCGCGCTGTTACCTGCCAACAGCTTCACCAGGCAGTGATCGACTTCGAGGAGCAGTGGCAGTCCGTGCCCTAACGGGGCCGGGCCGACCACCAGCGCTCGATCCGGTAAGCGAGGATCACCACCAGCACCACCAGCCAGAACCACAGCTCCGGGGCGTTGGCGTTGCAGAGAACGATCAGCAGCACCAGCTCGCTGACCAGCCAGGGCAGCTCCTGGCGCAACAGGGAATTGCGGGTCTGGAGGCGCATCGGAATCAGGGCAGGCTGGCGGACTGGCGCAGGGAGGGACGGTTCCAGCGGTTGTCAATGCGCAGGCTGCGATAGCCGCCGGTGAGGGAGCGCAGTCCGGGCAGCACATAGCTCACCGGAGGTCGCCATTCCACGTAGGCATGGCTCGCCACCGTGAGCCCTTCGCGCACCGGGAACACACCACTGCCGCCGGATAGGGTCCAGCGGTAGCCATCGCGGCTGCTGGGATCGCGCTCCAGGGCGATCTCGGCCCGCATCACCGGGCCGTTCTTGGTGAGCTCGCTGGCCAGTTGCGGGTTACCGGTGGTGGTGGATACGTCCTGCTGGGTGGCGGGCAGGCTGAGCACCTGAGTGACCCGGCCGACGATGCCACCGAAGCGGCCGCGCTGGTTCCAGAGGGGCACCACCTCCACCGGCAGACCCAGCGGCAAGCGACGGGCATCGGCGGGTGCGAAATAGGCCACCGCTCGCAGGGCGCCATCGCCGCTGGCCGGTTGCTGCGGACGTCCGATTGTGCCGAGCCGCTGACCATGGGCCACGGTCTCGCCGGGGATCACCTGCAGATCCAGCACCTGACCATCGCGCTCGGCCACCACCTGGCCGTCGTAGGCGATCCGGGCCTCCGTGACGCGGAGCTGGCGGCGCAGATCGTCGATCTGATAGCGGCGTTGCAGGGCCTGTGTCTCGATCTGCAGCTTCACCTGCTCGTAGGCGGTGACCACCTCCCGCCGATTGATCTTCACCTGATCAAGGCTGACGCTGGTGGTGGTGAAGCCCTGCTCCGCCGCCACCACCTCGCTGGAGAGGGGCGCCACCACCTCGCGGCGGCCAAGCCACTCCAGGTTGCGCAACTTGCTGGCATAGGTGGCCTGGAGAGCGCGGTAGCGCTGGCTGTCGTCAGACAGCTTGGCCAGGGCGGTGTCGAGGGCCAGCTTCTCGGTTTCCAGCCGCAGCAGATCGCGCTGGTCAAGGTCGCGGTTGATGCGCTGCAGCTGGGCCAGGTTGCCGCGCTGCTGCTGCAGTTGCTTCTCCAGCACCGGCAGGTAAAGGTGCATCAGCACCTGGCCGCGGCGCACGCTCTGCCCCACCGTCACCTTCAGGTCCTGCACCTGGCCGGCGGCGCGGGCATTGAGCACACCCGCATTGTCGGGATAGAGAAGCACCCCCTGGCCCACCACCTCGGTGGGTACAGGCCAGAACAGCACCCACAGCACCAGGGCTCCCCCCATGCCCGCCAGGCACACCCCAACCTGGCTGTGGTCGCTGAGCCCCTGCCAGCGGCTCTGCAACCGCCGGGCCTGCCGCTGCGGCCAAGGTTGCGGTGGTTGGAGGGGAACCTCGCTCATGGCTGCCAGCATGCACGGGGGCTGCGCCGTTGGCCAGATCAGCCAAACTGCTCGCACGCAATCCCGGGTAGCTGCACGTGCGGCGTCGAGGCCAGAGCTGGTTGGCAGCCCCGGGGCTGGCCCTGGCCGTTTCACTGCTGAGCACGCCCCTGGCGGCAGCCAATCCCGCCCTACTGGAGCGCAGTTGGCTGGAACTGGATCAGCAGCTGCGCGCTCTTGATGCCCTGATCCCGCCGGATCCGCAGCCGCTGCCCGTGGACGCCAGCCCCACAGCACCGCTGCCGCCGGCGCTGGTCGCCCCCAACGCTCCACCCGCCGGCCCACTCCGGCCCGGCGCCTCCAGCGCGCCCGCACCCCTGAGCCTCCCGACGCCGGCGCAGTTGCAACAGGGCCAGATCGCCTCGCTCAGCCTTGAGCAGGCCTTAGCGATCGCCTTCGGCAACAACGCCAGGCTGCAGGCCCAGAGGTTGCAGGTGGCAGCAGCCCTGGCGCAGCTGCAGGCGGCCCTGGGCAACTACTGGCCGCGGATCGCCGCCATCGCCGCCGGCAGCACCGGCCAGAGCAGCCTCAACGCCAATGGGCCTGTCGGTAATACCAACCTGGGGTTAGGCCCCAACTTCGCCCCCGGCGGAGCCTTCTCCGTTCTCAGTGGCGGTGGCTACTACCAGAACCAATATGCGAACTCTGGCGGGATCGGCCTCGGACTCGACTACGCCCTGATCGACTTCGCGCGCACCCCAGCCGTGCAAGCCGCCCGCGCCCAGCTCAACGGCGTCCGCAACAGCTACGCCAACCAGCTGCGCCAGCTGCAGCTGCAGGTGAGCGAGGCCTACTACCAGCTGCAGCAGGCCGATCAGACCGTGCGCATCCAGGACGCGGCGGTGCGCAACGACCTGCTGATCCTCCAGGACACTCTCGACCTCAAGCAGGCCGGCCTGGTGCCGCGGCTGGATGTGCTGCGGCGCCGCGCCATTGAGGCCAGCGATCAGGAGGCGCTGATCCAGGCCATGGCCGATCGGGCCATCGCCCGCCGCCAGCTGGCACTGCTCCTGAACCTGCATCCGGCGATCACCCCCGCGGCCGCTGATGCGATCACGCCGATGCCCCGCTGGCCCCTCGACCTGGAAGCGAGCCTGCTGGCGGCCTATCGGGGCAACCCCGAGCTGGAGACGCTGCTCTCCGCCCGCGAAGCCCTGCTGCGCCAGCGCGACGCCACCGCTGCCGCCCTGCTGCCGAAGCTGGCCCTGTTCGCCAACGGCGGCAGCAGTGCCAGCAACGCCAACACCTTCAACATCGGCGTAAGCAACGGCGGCTGCTGCGGCACCAGCGTGGTGCCGGTGCAGAACACCAGCGGCTACGACTGGTCGCTCGGGCTGAGCCTGCGCTGGCTGCTGTTCGATGCCGGCACCACCAGCGGCCAGGCGCGGGCCCTGGGCCTGCGGGCCCAGGCCACGGCGCAGGAGTACGCCGCCCAGCGGGATGCGATCCGCCTGCGGCTGGAAACGGCATTCTTCAACCACGAGGCCAGCCTGGCTCGCCTTAGCGCCGCGCGCCGCGGCGTTGCCGCCGCCATCGAGGCCTTCCGCGACGTCAGACTGCGTTTTCAGAGCGGTCTTTCCAGCGAGGTGGACCTCTCGATCACGCAGGAGCGGCTGATCAGCAGCCTGGTGCAACGGCTCAACGCCACCGTGACGGTGAATGTCAGCTACGCGCGCCTGCTGCGTGAGCTGCTGCCGGTGCCGCGCGATCCGGCCGCCCCCGTGAGCCCGCAGCTGCGCTGGATCAGTGAGGTGGCAGCACCCGCAGGCCCTCCAGCTCGGCCAGCGCCAGCCGCCGCGGCTCCAGGCCCTCGGCCGTGATCGCCGCGGCCAGCAGCGGCGCCAGCACGGGCACCTGCGCGAAGCCGCCGCTGAAGCCACTGAACAGCCACAGACCCGGCTCCTGCGTGAGAGGCCCCGCCAGGGGCGCGCCATCGCTGCAGAACGCCACCGGCAGCTGGCGGTAGCGGCCCGGCCCAGCGGCCAGCTCCGCCAGGGGGGCCGGGGCGGACCGCTGCAGGCTGCGGCGTAGCCAGACCTCCGCCTCCGCTGCCGGTGGCCCTGGGGGAGCCTCCCTGCTCGGTGCGATCCAGCTGAGCTGGCCCAGCAGCGCTCCCATGCCGCGTGGGGCCAGCCCGGCATCCACCACCCAGGCGGGGGCCTGGAGCTCGGCCGCCCGTTGCTCCAGATCCAGACGCGTGAAGCGCGTGGGCAGCCGCAGCGGATAGGCCCCGGCGGCCGTCGCCGGCAGCTCAAGCACGCCGGCCCAGCTACAGCCAAGCTGCGGCGGCAGAGTCGGCCACAGGTCACGGCAGCTGCCGCCCGCCGCCAGCACCACCTGCGTCGCCTGCAGGACGGAGCCGTCCTGCAGGTGCAGCTGCCAGCCAGCCTCGGCCTGGCGGAGGGACTGAATCCGTGCAGAGAGGCGTTCCACACCAGCGGCCGTTAGCGCCGCAGGCAGGTGCTCGGCCAGCCGGGCCGTATCCACCTGGGACATCGGCAGGGGCATCGCCAGGCTCAGGGGACGGCGGCACCAACCCAGATCGCCATGGCGACGCTGCAGGGTCTGCCAGGCTCGAGCCGCATTCGCCGCCAGCCGCGCCAGGGGCGTGGGGGCCAGCGGCCAGCCAGGAATCACGCCGTAGCTCCACCAGCTGGCCGCGGTGGTACCGGCAGCGCTGTCAGCAAGGGCACTGGCATCAACAAGCCACACCGAGCACCCGCGCTCCACGAGTGCCAGGGCCAGCAAGCCGCCGGCCAGCCCTCCCCCGACGATCACCACGCCAGGGGAGGCGTCAGCCATCAGATCTGCAGGGTGAAGGAGTGGATCACCTGGTTGAACAGCAGCTTCACCTTCGGCCAGCGCACCTCGTTGGTGCTGGCGGCCAGGGTGTAGAGGCGGCCGCGGTCCACCACCACCGTCGCCAGCTCGTGGCGGTCGCGGTCGTTGAGATGCACGGCGTACTCCAGGTCGTAGAAGGTGCGGCCGCCGTCCTCCCGTTCCAGCGCCTCCACCAGCTCGGCTTCGCGGCCACTGCCTTCAGGGGCAATCACGATGCGGCGCAACTTCTCGCCCACCGCCACAGCACTGCCGAGGTTCTCGAGGCTGTTGGTGCTGTTCACATCCGACACCACCAGGCTGAGGGTCTCATCGGCGTTGATCAGGTCGTGAAACACCACCTGCGGCCCCTCGGTGACCTGCACACGGGTCCAGCCGGTGGGGTAGAGGAAGGCGTAGCGGCCATCCGGACTCTGGAACGAGTTGAGGCCGGCGGCGGCGGCGCTGCAAGCGCTGATCCCAAGGGCCAGCACCCCGGCCAGCAGCAGAGGCAGCAGCCGTGTCAGCCAGCCGGGGGACGTCGGGCGGCTGGCCTTGGGGACGGGCGAGATGGCCGAGGAACGCATCAGCAGCGGCGGCAAAGCTGCGCGCATTCTCCCGCCCCGGCGCGACCGTCGTGATGGGTTGCGGCCGCTGGCCAAGCCATGGTCCGCGATTCACGCGCCATCGAAGGCCCCCTTAGATTCCCGCCAGTTGCGGCGTGCGTCCTGAGCGGTTTCACCCGCCCACTGGCCCGGCTGATCGATCAGTTCGAGCGGCTGCCGGGCATCGGCCCACGCACGGCCCAACGGCTGGCCCTGCACCTGCTCCGCCAGCCCAGCGAGCAGATCCAGGCCTTCGCCGATGCCCTGCTGGCGGCCCGCAGCCAAGTGGGCCAGTGCCAGCGCTGCTTCCATCTCTCAGCCGAACCGCTGTGTGAGATCTGCCGCAACGAGGAGCGCCGCACCGGCGTGCTCTGCGTGGTGGCCGACTCGCGCGACCTGCTGGCCCTGGAGCGCACCCGCGAATTCAAGGGCGGCTACCACGTGCTGGGTGGCCTGATCTCGCCGATGGATGGGGTGGGCCCCGAGCTGTTGCAGGTGCAGCCCCTGGTGGAGCGGGTCGACCGCGATGGCATCACCGAGGTGATTCTCGCCCTCACCCCGAGCGTGGAGGGCGACACCACAAGCCTCTATCTGGCGCGCCTGCTGAAGCCCTTCACGCGCGTGACCCGCATCGCCTACGGCCTGCCAGTGGGCAGCGAGCTGGAATACGCCGATGAGGTCACCCTGGCCCGGGCCCTGGAGGGCCGCCGGCTGATGGAGTGAAGCCACGCCTCAGGTCCTGATCCCACACCCTCACGTCCGCCGGTGAACTCCAGCCGCAGCCGCTACAGCACCATCCCCCCCGCCGAACGGCTGCCGGAGTGGATCCGCACACCGATCGGCAACGCCAGCGCCCTGGAGAGCGTGCAGGCGGTGGTGAAGCAGCAGCGGCTGCACACGATCTGCGAGGAGGGGCGCTGCCCCAACCGCGGCGAGTGCTATGCCGCCGGCACCGCCACCTTCCTGCTGGGCGGCCCGATCTGCACCCGCAGCTGCGCGTTCTGCCAGGTGGACAAGGGGCTGGCGCCGGCAGCCTTGGATCCGGCGGAAGCCGAACGGGTGGCCGAGGCCGTGGCCGTGCTTGGCCTGCGCTATGTGGTGCTCACCGCCGTCGCCCGTGACGACCTGGCCGACCACGGCGCCGTGCTGTTCACAGCCGCCATGGCCGCCATTCGCCAACGGCAACCGGAGATCGCCATTGAGGTGCTCACCCCCGATTTCTGGGGCGGGCATCGCGACGAAACCGAGGCGATCGCAGCCCAACGGCAACGGCTGGGAGCCGTGCTGGCGGCCGAGCCGGTGTGCTTCAACCACAACCTCGAAACGGTGGAGCGCCTGCAGGGGGAGGTGCGCCGCGGCGCCACCTACCGGCGCTCGCTGGCTCTGCTGGCCGCGGCCCGCGAGCTGGCGCCACAGATCCCCACCAAGAGCGGCCTGATGCTCGGCCTGGGGGAAACCCGCGAGGAGGTGGTGCAGGCGCTGCGGGATCTGCGCGGCGTCGACTGCCAGCGTCTCACCCTGGGCCAGTACCTGCGCCCCTCCCTGGCTCACATCCCGGTGGCTCGCTACTGGACGCCTGAGGAGTTCGACAATCTGGCCGCCATCGCCAGCGAGCTGGGCTTCGCCGACGTGCGCTCAGGGCCGCTGGTGCGCAGCAGTTATCACGCCGGTGGCGCCCCCAGCGGCCATGGCCGCACCTCATCCCATCAGGGCGAATCCCAGAGCGACTGAAGGGTCCAGGGGCCACCCTCCATCACCCAGAACGAGCCATCCACCAGCCGCAGCCCCTGATCCAAGGCGGTGATCCGATCGAGATCAGCCCGGGTGAGCTCGAGCGCCGCAGCCGCCAGGTTCTCGCGCAGTCGCGCCGGGGTGACCGACTTGGGGATGGTGGAGATGCCCCGCTGCACATGCCAGGCCAGCAGCACCTGAGCGGTGCTGCAGCCGTGCTCGGCGGCGATCGCCGCGATCACCGGGTGGTCCAGCAGCACCGGCGCATCAGGCGCCTTGATGAAGGCCGGCCGGTCCTGAGAACCGAGCGGCGAATACGCCGTCACATGGACGCCTTCCCTGGCGCAGACCTCCAGCAGCTCCGGTTGCTGCAGGAGCGGATGCAGCTCCACCTGATTCACCTCCGGCCGCAACCGGCTGTGGGCCAGCAGATCCTGCAATTTGCGGCTGGAGAAGTTACTCACGCCGATGTGGCGGGTGAGCCCGGCCTCCAGCGCCGCCTCCATGCCGGCCCAGGTGTCGCGCAGCGGCAGCTGTTGCGGCAGCAGCAGATCCTTAACGGATTCGGGGAAGGCCACGCCAGGCTGGATCGGCACCGGCCAGTGGATCAGGTAGAGATCCAGCCAGGCCAGGCCGAGGTCCTGGAGGGTTCGGCGCAGGGCGGGTTCGACGTTGTCGCGCCCATGGCTGTTGCACCAGAGCTTGGAGGTGATCCATAGCTCCTCCCGCGTGACCTCACCGGCGGCGATGGCGTCGCCGATCGCCTCACCGATCTCCGGCTCGTTGCCGTAAATACTGGCGCAATCGATGTGGCGATACCCCAGCCGGATCGCCTCGCGCACAGCCCCATACACCTGGCCGGGATCGGATTTCCACGTGCCCAGCCCCAGCAGCGGCATCCCGTCGCCATTGGCGAAAGCAGCACGGCGCATCGGCGGCGGTTCAACGGATATGGCCGAACCCTAGGGGCGATTCAGACCTGGGCTCACACCTGGGCCATCAGGCCTCCGGCCAGAGCCGATCGAGCTGCCCCCAGGCCCGCTGCAGCCCCACCGCGCAGTCGCCCACCATCAGCAGCCCCGCGCCACCCCACACCAGCCGCAGGGGCAGATCAGCCGCCGCCGCCGCCACCTCCCGCACCGGCGTGAAGCCCAGCTGCCGGAAATAGCGCACCAGTCGGCGGTGCTGGTCCTCACCGTCGCGGATGGCGAGCAAGCGTGCGCGGCGGCAGGGGGACGCCTCGAGCGCCCAGGCGAACACCGCGCACCAGATCAGCGGTCCCACCCCCTGCGTCTGCGGGCCCTGCACGCGCATCGTGTCGAGCTGGAGGCCATCGACCGTGGGCAGCGCCCAGCCCTTGAGCTCCCCCAGCAGCAGCGGCGGCTGCCCATCGCGGGGGCGCGCCACCACCACGCGCAGGGTTGTCACCGCCAGCAGCCGCCGCACCTGAAGGCGCAGCAGCAGGGCACGGGCGCGGGCCGCTGCCTCCAGGTCATGCAGGCTGGGCCGCGTCACGATGATGGAACTCACGAGGTCGACGCAGCGCCACCCGCCGCTCGAGCGCTCTCCCCTGCTGGACTGCCAGCCGCTGCTGGACCAGCAGCCTCTGCGCCGCAGCTGGGGCAGTAGGGGAAGAAGGCAATCATGTGGTGACTGCAGCTGGCGCAGTCGCGCTGCAGCTGCAGACCGCAATGCATGCAGTAGTCGGGCAAGACGCCCTCATGGCGAGGCAGGGTGCGGTCGCAGCCGGGACACTGGTTGCGGCTGATCGCCTGCAGGGCCTTCTCGTAGCGGATCGACCGCTGACGCTGCTCGGCCGGGGCCGCCTGCTCGCGCTGCAGGCGCTGGCCATACGCCTTGAGCCAGGCGATCAGGGCCCGGCCCACCACCACCGTGAGCAACGCCCCGACCCCGTAGCGGATGTAGCCGCCAAAAGGGGGCAGGTAGGGCACCAGCTCCACGAAGAAGGCGAACAGGGCAAACAGGAGGAACCCCCACACGAACGGCCACTGCTCACCGCGCCGGTACCGGCGGAACTGCCACAGCGCCAGGGCCAGCAGGGGCCCCACGAACAGCAGCCGGATCGCGAAGACGCGCAGCTCCGCGCGCTGCCGTGCCCGGGCCAATTGCCCTTCAGCCTGGCTGCGCAACCCGTCGAGGCTGCGCTGCTTCGGGGCGATGGCGGCCTCCACCCCAGCCAGCCCCTGCTGGAGCCGCTGCCGCTCCTCGCTGAGCTGGCGCTGCCGTTCCAGTTGAAGATCAAGCTGGCGTGCCCTGTTGATCACCTCCGGGTTCTGATCCGACTGAGCGGTGGCCGAGCGGGTGGCGCGCCAGTTCTCGAAGGCCGCCTTGTCGCGGTCGTAGGCCTCACGGCCATCCGCCTCGCGCTGCTCAACGGCCTGAAGCTGATCCGCCAGCGCCTGCCGGCGACTCTCCAGTGGCTTGAGGCCGTTCTCCAGCCCACGCACCGCCGGACGATCAAGAAACTGCTCACGCTGAGGGGCCTTGCTGAGCAGGGGCAGATCGGCGATCACCGCACCGCCCACCTGGATCAGGAAGTAGGCGAACAGCAGGGCAACCAGCCACTGACCGGCCCGCACCAGCCGTTCCGGACCGCGGGAAGGACTGATCATCGGCGGAGCCTTGGGGGCAGCAGGTCAGGTCTCTCCAGGACGGTAGGGCTGGGCAGCGATCACAGCATCCAGGGGCAGCGGCCCGTACACATGGGGGAAGAGCTCGCCGTTCTCCGGTGCGGGCTCGCATCGCAACGGCACCCCCGCACGTGCCAACGCCGCCGGATCAATGCAGAGCAGCACCAGCTCCCCCGCATCGCTGAAGAAGCGAGCATGGGTGCCTGCAAGCTGATGCACAAAGCTGGCGTGGATGAAGCCCACCTCCGCCAGGGAACGATCGCGGCTGGAGTGCGTGTACACCCCCTCCTGCCTGGCCTGGCGCCAGGCGTCGGCGAGGGCGAGGTGATAGATCCAGCGCCGACTCAACCAGGGCTGACGCCGCGTCCAGGGGCTGGCCATCACCGCCGCCAGCTCCGGCCCGTTCAGGAACGCCGCGAGCCAGGCCTGCACGTGAGCTAGTCCGGTCTCCGCGTCGAAGCGGGCCGGAGCGGTGTGGCGGAACTGGCGCACGAACGGCAGAACGGCCCAATCCACCAGCGCCGGCCGCCCCCCCAGCAACCAGCTGCCGACAGCGAGGCGCTGGTTCCAGCGGCCCAGGATCTTCAGCGCCGCCTGCCGGTGCAGCTCGCGGTCGCTCTCGGCAGCGAGCCCGAAGCGTTCCGGGTAGCGGTAGCGATCGAGATGGTGTTTGAACACGCCATCGTTCTCCTCGATCAGCGCGGCGCCGGTGGCCAGCTCGGCGGCGCTCCAGCCCGCACACCAGGCCTGCGGGTCGGAGCGATTCAGGACCCATTGCATGATCGCCAGGCTCTGATCGAGCACCAGCCCACCGGCCACCAGCACCGGCACGGTGGCCTTCGGCGACGCCTCAAGAAGCTCCGGTGGCCTGGCCTTCAGGCTCACCTCCCGCAGCTCCAGATCGCGGCCGGGCTCCTGGTGAGCCGCCGCCAGCGCCAGCCTCGCCCGGATCGCATAGGGGCAGCGGCGGAAGCTGTAGAGAACCGGGCGCTCGTCAGCCACCGAGATGCTGCTGCCCCAGCGACCGAGCCCGCTCCATCTGACGCTGCCGCTCAGCGAACCTTTGCCGATCGACGTCGCTGAAGCGGTCGAGGCAGTGGCGACAGCTCACCCCTTCCACGTGGCTCTCGAGCTGACGATCGGCGGGAGACAGTGGCAACCCGCAGGCATGGCAGAGGCTGTGCTCGCCGGGCTCAAGGCGATGGTTCACCGCCACCCGCTGATCGAACACGAAGCACTCGCCGCGCCAGCTGCTGCCCTGCTCAGGCATCTCCTCCAGATAGCGCAGGATGCCGCCCTCCAGGTGATTCACACCCTCAAATCCCTGCTGCCGCAGGAAGGCGGTGGCCTTCTCGCAGCGGATGCCGCCGGTGCAGAACATGGCAATCGCCTTCGGCTGGCGCTCGGCCACCAACGGCCTCAGCTCGCGCTCCACCCACCCAGGGAACTGACGGAAGCTGTCGGTGCCCGGATCAATCGCCCCGGCGAAGGTGCCGATCGCCACCTCGTAGGCATTGCGGGTGTCGATCACCAGGGTGTCGGGATCAGCGATCAGCGCATCCCACTGCTGGGGCGGCACATGGGTGCCCACCGCTGAGGCCAGGTAGGGCTCCACCCCCGGCTGGCCGAGGGTGACGATCTCGCTCTTCAGCCGCACCTTCAGCCGATGAAAGGCCTGGCCATCCGCCCGGCTGAACTTCGCCGTCAGCCGCTCCAGCCCAGCGACGGCCCGCAGCCGCGCCAGCACGACCTGCACCCCCTGATCAGGCCCGCAGATGGTGCCGTTCACCCCCTCGGCGGCCAGCAGAATCGTGCCCCGCACCGCCTGGGTGCCGGCGAGGGTGAGCAGATCAGCCCTCAGGGCATCCAGGCCATCAAGGGGAGCGAAACGGTAGAAGGCTGCCACCAGCACGTCTGCCTGCATCGCCATCACCCACAGGCCGGCGGCGGTGAGTCATGCCAGGCACTCACCCCGGCAGCCGCCAGCAGCTCCCGATCAGCCGCCACATCCGGATTGCCGGTGGTGAGCAGGGTGTCGCCATAGAAGATCGAATCGGCTCCCGCCAGCAGGCAGAGGATCTGCGCTTCGCGGTTCAGGCCCTCCCTGCCGGCACTGAGGCGCACGCGGCTGTGGGGCATCAGGATCCGGGCGGTGGCCACCATCCGCACCAGCTCCAGCGGATCCACCGGCGGTTGCTCCTCCAGCGGCGTGCCCTCCACCGCCACCAGCGCGTTGATCGGCACGCTCTCCGGGTGCGGCTCCATCGTGGCCAGCACCTGCAGCAGAGAGGCTCGGTCGGTGAGGGTCTCGCCCATGCCGATGATGCCGCCGCAGCACATGGTGATGCCGGCCCGGCGCACCCGCTGCAGCGTCTCCAGGCGCTCCTGGAAGGTGCGGGTGCTGATGATCCGCTCGTAGTGCTCGGGGCTGGTGTCGAGGTTGTGGTTGTAGGCGGTGAGGCCGGCATCCGCCAGGCGCTCGGCCTGGCTGTCCGTGAGCATGCCGGCGGTCACGCAGGCCTCCAGGCCCAGCTCGCGCACGCCGCGCACCATCGCCAGCATCGCCTCGAAGGGAGCGCCATCGCGGATGTCGCGCCAGGCCCAGCCCATGCAGAAGCGGTGGGCACCGGCATCGCGGGCCGCCCGGGCCCGCTCCAGCACCGGCTCCACCTCCAGCTCCGGCCGCCCGGTCACATCGCTGCTGTGATGCATCGACTGCGGGCAGTAGGCGCAGTCCTCCTCGCAGCCGCCGGTCTTGACGCTCAGCAGCGAGGCCAGCTGCACCCGATAACCAGGATTGGCCTGGCGGTGCACGGCCTGGGCCTGCCAGAGCAGATCCACCAGCGGCAGCTCCAGCAGCGACTGGATCTCGGCGGTGCTCCAGTCGTGGCGCTCCACCACGGCCCCCTCAAGGGTCTGGATCGCGGGCCTGGCGGGGGAGAGGGTCAAGGTGGGCTGGTCGGGCAAGAGGAACGCAACACGGGCGGCCGGGATCACCTGGCCGCAAGCGGAATCAAGGTGGTGCCGCGCGCCTCAGGGCGCGGACTCCACGCCGCCGAAACGGCGCTGGCGGCTCTGGTAATCGAGCAGGGCGGCCGTCAGGGCCGCTTCGTCGAAATCAGGCCAGAGCACATCGGTGATGTGCAGCTCGGCGTAGGCCAGCTGCCAGAGCAGGAAGTTGCTGATGCGCTGCTCGCCGCTGGTGCGGATCAACAGGTCGGGATCGCGCTCGCCGGCGGTGTGCAGCTCTGCTGCGAAGCGGTGCTCATCGATCTCAAACGGGTTGAGCTCACCGCGGGCCACCTGCTCCGCCAGCAGACGCGCCGCCCGCACCAGCTCGCGCCGGCCGCCGTAGTTGGTGCACACGTTGAAATGAATGCCGCTGTTGGCCGCGGTGCGCTCCGTGGCATCGGCGATCAGCTGCTGCAGGCCGGATGGCAGCTGCTCGAGATCGCCTAGAAAACGGATGCGCACCTGCTCCTGCTCGAGCGCCACCAGCTCACGGGCCAGCACACGCTCAAACAGGGTCATCAGGAAACTCACCTCCTCACCAGGGCGGTTCCAGTTCTCGGTGGAGAAGGCGTAGGCGGTCAGGGCGCCGATGCCCCAGTCGCTGCAGAGGCGCAGGGTGCGCTTGAGGGCCTCCACCCCCTCGCGATGCCCCATCACCCGCGGCAGCTTGCGTTGACCGGCCCAGCGGCCATTGCCATCCATGATCAGCGCCACGTGGGCGGGAAGTCGCGCTGGGTCAAGCCCGGCGGGCAGGGCGCGGCGCGAGGGTCTGTTGCCCTGGACAGCAGTAGCGGTCGCCAGGGAGCGACTCATGCGTGCGGATCGGCTGAATCCGCGGCCACGCTACGACCAGCCCCCTTCGCGGACGTCTTGCTGCCCTGGGCCTGGGCAGCACTCAGAAGTTCCTGCAGACGGCTGCTGGTGATCGGACGCTCCAGGCGGCCCTGGCGGGCCAGCGAGAGGGTGCCCGTTTCCTCGGACACGACGATGCAGAGGCAGCGATCAAAGCGCTCCGTGATGCCGAGGGCCGCCAGATGGCGGGTTCCGTAGCGGTTCAGCCCCTGGCGCGAGAGGGGCAGGATCACCCCAGCCGAGAGGATGCGGTTGCCCTTCACCAGCACGGCGCCGTCGTGCAGCGGGGTATCCACGGCGAACAGGTTCAGCAGCAGATCAGCCGACAGCTGTGCATCCAGGGCAATCCCTGGGTTGAGGAAGTCCTCAGGGCGGAGGTCACTGCCCAGATCCACCACGATCAGACCGCCGCGGCGCAGCTGCGACAGGCGTCCGGCGGCCTCACTGAGCACGGCCACCGAGCCGGAGGCGAGCTTGTCGCCCCGCTGGCTGCCGAACAGCACATCCAGCCGGCCGGTGCCCAGCAGCTCCATCAGCCGGCGCAGCTCCCCCTGCCAGAGGATCGCCAGGGCCAGGCTGCAGGCCATCACCAGAGCGTCCACCAGCTTGGTGGTGAGCGGAAGGATCCCGAAGCGCTGGATCACCCAGGCCAGGGCCACCAGGGTGAGGTAGCCGCGCAGCAGCCAGAGGGTGCGTGGCTCGGTCACCCGGGCCAGAAGCACCACGCCCAGGGCAGTGGCGAGCAGGAGATCCAGCACCACGCTCAGCTGGATCACCCTGCCAACCCCCTCAACCCTCAGGCCGATGCCGCACTGCGATCAGATTACCGAGCGCAGGCGTTCCGGCAGCACGTCGTAGCGCAGCAGCTCCTCCGGCTGTTCGCGCCGCTGCACCAGCTCCGAACTGCCCTCATGGACCAGGACCGCCGCCGGCCGTGGGATGCGGTTGTAGTTGGAGGCCATGGACGCGTTGTAGGCGCCAGTGGCGAACACCGCCAGCACATCGCCGGTGCTGGAGGGAGGCAGCGCCAGATCCTTGAGCAGCACGTCACCCGATTCACAGTGCTTGCCCGCCAGGGTCACGGTGTCGGTGGCTTCCGCCTCGGGACGGTCGGCCAGAACGGCCGTATAGCGCGATTGATACGTGATCGGGCGCGGGTTGTCGCTCATGCCGCCATCCACAGATAGATAGGTGCGGATGCCGGGAATCTCCTTGCGACTGCCGAGGCTGTAGAGGGTCAACCCGGCGGTTGCCACGAGCGAACGACCGGGTTCGCACAGCAGCCGCGGCAGCTCCAGGCCCCGCTCCTGGCAGGCGCCGGCCACGGCTTCGGCCACCGTGCGCACCCACTCCTGGATCGACGGCGGATCATCGCTGGCCACGTAGCGGATGCCGAGTCCGCCGCCCACGTTGAGGTCGCTGACGGGGTGACCGAGGCTGCGGGCCAGCTGCAGGGCATCGGCCATGACCGCAGCCAGGTCGTGGTGGGGCTGCAGCTCGAAGATCTGCGAGCCGATGTGGGCGTGCAGACCGGTGACGCGGGCCCACCCACACCCCTGCAGATGACGCAGCACTGCCTCGAGCTGGTCGGGATCGAAGCCGAACTTGCTGTCGAGGTGGCCGGTGCGGATGTACTCGTGGGTGTGGCACTCGATGCCGGGGGTAAAGCGCAGCATCAGCCGCACCGGCTCGGCCGGTGCCAGGGCCGCCAGCAGCTCGAGATCAAGCCAGTTATCCGCCACCACGGTGACGCCCAGCTCAGCGGCCAGGCGGAGCTCCTCGAGGCTTTTGTTATTGCCGTGGAACACGATCCGCTCCGGCGGCATGCCGCCGCCCACGGCGGTGAGCAGCTCACCGGCGGAAACGGCATCAAGGCCAAGCCCCTCGGCCGCCACCAGCGCCGTGATCGCCAGACTGCTGTTGGCCTTAGAGGCATAGACAGCCAGGGCTGCACCGGGGTAATGGGAGGCCAGGGCACTGCGGTAGGCCGACGCCGTTGCGCGCAGGGTGGCCTCATCGAGCACATACAACGGTGTGCCGTAGCGGCGGGCCAGATCAGCCAGGGCACAGCCGCCCACCTGCAAGCGTCCCTCGCCATCGATGGCCGTGGTCAGCGGCGTGAGGTTGCGGTTGGGACTGGCGGTGTCCCGCCCCGCCTCGAAGGGCCGTGAATCACCAGAGGCCGCGCTGATGGCGCCCGTGGCTGTGGCTGAGGTGGTGGTCATCGCCCGATCCGGTGGGCGGCGCCGGCCCACAGCTCAACAGCCCACAATCGTAGGCAGCACCGAGCCACTCCCCCGTGACCGACGCTGCCGTTCCGCTCGGCCCGGATGATCTCGAGGCCTGCCTGGAGCTCGACCGGCAGGCCC
The DNA here is from genome assembly GCA_903934375.1 of uncultured Synechococcaceae cyanobacterium. GTDB lineage: Bacteria > Cyanobacteriota > Cyanobacteriia > PCC-6307 > Cyanobiaceae > Vulcanococcus. The sequence goes on along the minus strand of CAIZNP010000112.1, from coordinate 26,485 downwards.
TGGGAGGCCTGTGGCGTGCGACCCAATGGAGCACCGAGCTGGAGGATCCACGCCGCCCCTGCCTGGGCATCCGCGGTCCGGCAGCCCTGGCAGCTGTGGCCTGTGGCTGGCTGGTGGCTGATGAACTGCATGTCACCGCGGTGGCGGTGGATCCGCTGCAGCGCCGCCGCGGTCTGGGATCGCGGGTGCTGCGGGCGCTGCTGAGGGAGGCCTCAGCCGAAGGCGCCCTGCACGCAACCCTGGAGGTGGCCGCCGGCAACACCGCCGCCCAGGCTCTGTACGCGGCCGCGGGGTTTCAGACCGCAGGCATCCGTCGCGCCTACTACCGCAATGGCGACGATGCTCTGATCCAATGGCTGCGCCTGCACGATGGCGTGGGCGTTCGGATTACCGACCATTTCTGATGCGAACAACCGAAAACATCGAGGTTCTCGGTTGTGCAAACACCAGGGCCTCAGCCCAGCTGCAGCAAAGCTTCTGAGCATGTGCCCCAGCACTGCGCAGCGACCCTGCCAACCCTGATAGGTTGGGAACACTCCCACAAGGCCCCGCCCCATGTTCGAGCGGTTTACCGAGAAGGCCATCAAGGTGATCATGCTGGCCCAGGAGGAGGCTCGCCGCCTTGGCCACAACTTCGTCGGCACCGAGCAGATCCTGCTGGGCCTGATCGGCGAGGGAACCGGTGTGGCGGCCAAGGTGCTCAAGTCGATGGGCGTCAACCTCAAGGACGCCCGCGTTGAGGTGGAGAAGATCATCGGGCGCGGCTCCGGCTTCGTGGCCGTTGAGATCCCCTTCACCCCCAGAGCGAAACGGGTGCTGGAGCTCTCCCTAGAGGAGGCCCGCCAGTTGGGACATAACTACATCGGTACCGAGCACCTCCTGCTGGGCCTGATCCGCGAAGGCGAAGGCGTGGCCGCCCGGGTGTTGGAGAACCTCGGCGTCGACCTGGCCAAGGTGCGCACCCAGGTGATCCGCATGCTCGGCGAAACGGCCGAAGTGGCCAGCGGCGGCGGCGGTGGCAAGGGCTCCACCAAGACCCCCACGCTCGACGAATTCGGCAGCAACCTCACGCAGCAGGCCGCCGACGGCAAGCTCGACCCGGTGGTGGGCCGCCAGAACGAGATTGAGCGCGTCATTCAGATTCTCGGCCGCCGCACCAAGAACAATCCGGTGCTGATCGGCGAACCCGGCGTCGGCAAGACCGCCATCGCCGAAGGGCTCGCCCAGCGCATCAATGCCGGCGACGTGCCTGACATCCTTGAGGACAAGCGCGTCCTCACCCTCGACATCGGCCTGCTGGTGGCCGGCACCAAGTACCGCGGTGAGTTCGAGGAGCGCCTCAAGAAAATCATGGAGGAGATCCGTGGCGCCGGGAACGTGATCCTGGTGATCGACGAGGTGCACACCTTGATCGGCGCCGGGGCCGCCGAGGGTGCCATCGATGCCGCCAACATCCTCAAGCCGGCTCTGGCACGCGGCGAGCTGCAGTGCATCGGCGCCACCACGCTCGATGAGTACCGCAAGCACATCGAGCGCGATGCCGCACTGGAGCGCCGCTTCCAGCCGGTGCAGGTGGGCGAGCCATCGGTCGACGACACGATCGAGATCCTGCGCGGCCTGAAGGAGCGCTATGAGGCGCACCACCGCCTGAAGATCGCCGATGAGGCCCTGATCGCTGCCGCCACCCTCGGCGATCGCTACATCTCCGACCGCTTCCTGCCCGACAAGGCGATCGACCTGATCGATGAAGCCGGCAGCCGCGTGCGCCTGATGAACTCCAAGCTGCCGCCGGCGGCCAAGGAGATCGACAAGCAGCTGCGCGACATCGAGCGCCAGAAGGAAAATGCTGTGCGCGAGCAGGACTTCGGCAAGGCCGGCGAGCTGCGCGACAAGGAAGTGGAGCTGCGCGAGCAGATCCGCACGATCCTGCAGAACCGCAAGGATGAGCAGCCTGCCGGCGCTGAACCCAGCGAGGGCAATGCCGAAGCCGGTGCCGACATCTCTGCCAGCGCTGTGGCGCTCGTCGGCCCCAACCAGGAGAGCGCCGGCGCCGATCGGATGCCGATGGTCACCGAGGAAGACATCGCTCAGATCGTGGCGTCCTGGACCGGCGTGCCGGTGCAGAAGCTCACCGAAAGCGAAACCGCCAAGCTGCTCAATATGGAGGACACCCTCCACCAACGCCTGATCGGCCAGGACGAAGCGGTCAAGGCCGTGTCCCGCGCCATTCGCCGCGCCCGTGTCGGCCTGAAGAACCCCAACCGCCCGATCGCCAGCTTCATCTTCTCCGGCCCCACCGGTGTGGGCAAAACCGAGCTCACCAAGTCACTGGCGGCTTACTTCTTCGGCAGCGAGGACGCCATGATCCGCCTCGACATGTCGGAGTTCATGGAGCGCCACACGGTCAGCAAGCTGATCGGTTCGCCTCCGGGCTATGTGGGCTTCAACGAAGGCGGCCAGCTCACCGAAGCGGTGCGTCGCCGCCCCTACACCGTGGTGCTGTTCGACGAGATCGAAAAGGCCCACCCCGATGTGTTCAACCTCCTGCTGCAGCTCCTGGAAGACGGTCGCCTGACCGACTCCAAGGGCCGCACGGTGGACTTCAAGAACACATTGATCATCATGACCTCAAACATCGGTTCGAAGGTGATCGAGAAGGGCGGCGGCGGCCTCGGCTTCGAATTCTCCGGCGCCGATGCCGAAGAAACCAACTACAACCGCATCCGCTCGCTGGTGAATGAAGAGCTGAAGCAGTACTTCCGCCCTGAATTCCTGAACCGGCTCGACGAGATCATCGTCTTCCGCCAGCTCAGCCGCGACGAAGTCAAGGAGATCGCCGAGATCATGCTCAAGGAGGTGTTCGGCCGCATGGGCGAGAAGGGGATCCACCTCTCCGTCACCGAGGCCTTCAAGGAGCGGCTGGTGGAAGAGGGCTATAACCCCAGCTACGGCGCCCGTCCGCTGCGCCGTGCCGTGATGCGCCTGCTTGAGGATTCCCTGGCTGAGGAATTCCTCTCCGGTCGCATCGGCGATGGCGACAGTGCCGTTGTCGACGTGGACGACAGCAAACACGTAGTGATCCGCAAATCCGTGGAATCCCTGCCCGTGCCGGCCCTAGCCGGAGCGAGCGCCTGAGCCCAGACCCGATCATCGGAACAGCCTGATCCAAGCGCCTCGGCTGCGGCAGGGGCGCTTCATCGCCAGCGATCCTGATCAAACTTTCAGGGTGAGCACGGGGAGGCTTGTGGCGGTAGGCCAGGCGAAGGACTTCGTGTCCACCCATCCAGATTCGCTGCTGTGGTGGCTGGACGACGACCTTGATCTCTGCCGGGAGATGCTGCCTCGCCTGCGAAGCACCGGCTGGCAGGTGCGAACGTTTGCAGGTTCGGAACCGATGCTCGTTGCGCTCCGGGCTGGCCTCCGCCCCGATCTGCTGGTGCTGGATCAACGGCTGCCCGATCAACTCGGCACCGACCTGCTGAGGGATCTTCGCCAGGCCGGCGAATGCTTTCCGGTGCTGATGCTCTCCGCCATGGCCAGGGCCACGGACCGCATCCTCGGGCTGGAGCTGGGAGCCCAGGACTACCTGGTGAAGCCCTTTCATGCCCGCGAGATGCTGCTGCGCTGTGAGCAGCTGCTGGAGCTCAGCCGCCACCTGGCCGTGTCCCCCTCGCGGCAGGAGCAGCAGATCGACCTGGGAGGGCTCGCGTTTCACCCCCACGAGGGCTGCCTGCGCCGGGACGGTGCTGCCGCTGTGACGCTGAGTCGGGGGGAACGGATCCTGCTGCTGGCCCTCTGCCGGGCGCCAGGCCGTGTGCTCACCCGCGAGCAGCTCGCGCTCGCCAGTGGCAGCCTCGCGCCGGCGAGCAGCAGCCGAAGCATCGACATGCGCCTCTCCAGGCTGCGGCGTCTGCTGGAGCAGGCCTCCGGCGGGTCGGTGCAGATCGAGACCGTGCGGGCCCACGGCTACACCCTGCGCATCGAGGCGCCCGGAGAGAAGGACAGCGTCGCGGAGCAGACCAGCGAGGAGGTGTCCTGATGACACCGGCGTGGCGCCTGCCGATGGCCAGCATCAGCGGCAGCCGGCGACGCCAGCTGGAAGAAGTCGCCCATGACATCCGGGGGCCGCTGACGCGGCTGCTGCTGCGGGTGGAAACCCTTCGCGAGCAGGACAGCCACGATCCCGAACTGCTGGCCGGCCTCGAAGCGGATCTGCTGGTCCTGCTGGCCCTGGACCAGGAATTGCTGGCCATCAGCGAGCCGATGACACCCGCAAGGCAACGGGCGTGGGTGCCACTGGCCGCGCTCTGCAGGCAGACGGCCCGGAGCTACGGGCTGCAGCTGGTCAGGGTGGAGATCCCGGACAGCCTCATGGCCTGGGTGGATCGTCGACTCCTGCAGCGCACGCTGCACAACCTGATCGAGAACGCCCTCGAGCATGGCGGACCTCCGGTGCTGATCACGGCGCAAACCAGCGAGGCCTGCACCCTGATCCGACTGGAGGACACCGGACGTACGGGTCCGGTCCCAACCCCACCCATGCCCCGGTTGCTCTTCCCCCACAAAGGGCTTGGACTGCAGATTGCGCGCAGGTTCTGCCGCAGCCATGGCGGTGAGCTCCGGCTTGGCGCATCAGAGCGCGGCGGCTGGCAGGTGCAGCTGACCCTGGATCCCGGACCCAGCCACCCACCCAAGCCGTGAGTGATTCCCCCGGACCGAGCCCTGATCCGCGCGAACTTGAGCAGCTGGTGGCCCGCTGGCGCCTCAGTGGCGACAGGTTCACCAGCAACCTGCTGCGGCAACCCCTGCCCACAACCCCTGAGCAGCGGGCCCGAGCGGTGGATCTGCTGCTGACACTCGGCGCCTGGCCCCAGGCGCGGGCCCTGGTACTCACCTGGCTCCTGGAATGGCTGGCCGCGTTGCCGGAGCGCGGGCGGCCAGACCCCAGCACAAGTGTTGATCTTTGGCGATGCCTGGCAGATGTGAGCGAACGCAGCCACGACGGCCAGTTGCTGGAACTGTTCTGGCAAGGCCTGGCAAGCATCAGGCCGGAGACCGTGCCACCGGGCGTGCTGCCACTGGTCGGGGTCCCGATCCTCAATGGCCTCGAGCATCTGCAGCGCCTGCTGGCCAGCCTGGACGTACCGATCGGCATCCTGGCGATCGTGGATCAGAGCGGCGGCCGCACCGATCCCCAGGCCGTGGAGCTGCGCCGCAGCCTGCGGGCGCTGGAGCAGCAGGGACGTCCCGGCATCAACCAGATCCGCGTGGCCCGACCGTTCGCCAACGCCGGGGTCGCCGCCGCCTGGAACCAGATCCTGCTGAGCTTTCCGCAGGCGCCCCTGGCCCTGATCGTCAACCACGACGTTGTGTTTCCGCCGGGAGTGCTGGCTGAGGCTCTGTCCCGGCTGGATGCGACTCGTCCGCAATATCTCTCCCTCTTCCCGGGGGAGCGGGCCTTCTCCGCCTTTGCACTCACGGCCCTGGCCTGGGATGCCGTGGGCCGCTTCGATGAGCGCTACTACCCCGCCTACTGCGAGGACCTCGACTACCGCGACCGGCTGCTCGCCACCCCCAGCGTGCAGCGCCTGGATGGACGCTTTGCCCATGGGCGCATGCTGGCCTTCAACCCAAACGAAAGCCGCACCCTCGCCGACGATCCGGAGCTGGCGCGTCAGAACCAGCGCAGCTTTCAGCTCAATCGGCTCTGGTATTCCTTCCGGCGTCGTGGACCGGGTAGCAGCGCCCTGACCGCTGGCATCTGGCGGCAGCGCTGGCTGGGGCAATGGAGCTGAGGGCCGCGAAACACCCGTCGTGGGCGTTCACCCTGCATAGGCTCCGGCCAGAGGACGGCTGGACGGAGCGCCATGGCCGAGGCAGAGGCGGATCCCCGCCAGGCGCAGGACTGGCTGAACCAGGCGGCGCGCCTGTTGCTGCAGCCAGATCAGGGAAGCAGCGCCAGCCGTCTACGCCGGGCCCGTGAGGCGCTGATCCAGGCGCAGCAGCTGGGTACATCCCCAGCCTCCATCGAGGCGCTGGGCCAGGGGAGCGGCCTGCACGCCCTGGCTCAGGCCCTGGCGCTGGCAGGGCTGAATCAGGCCGCAGACCACTGCCAGCAGCTCGCCCGCGCATCCCTGCCAGCAGGACCTGCCGCGGAGATAACGCTCGACGCCCTGAACCGCTGGGTGTACCCGCGCAGCCTGCGCCGCTACCAGCGCGACATCCTTGAAGGCCGGCCCGTGGTCCTCGAGCTGGAGGGGGGCACCCATCAACTCCAGCACTGCAGGGCGGACACGGATCGCAACCACCTGCTGCTGCTGCGGAGCCAGGATCAATCGCTGTGGTGGATGGTCTCCGGCGAATGCGCTGAGGGGTACCCACTGCTGCCGCAGCCCCTGCTGGCGGCGGCGGCAGCCGATGACCGGCCAGGGGCGGGCGAGGGGGCCGGCCAGGCAGCCTTGGTGCGCGCGGGCAATGCCAACTTTGCCCACTTCCTCTGGAACGAGCTGGATCCACTGCTGCGCCTGCTGGCCTCCGGCCACAGCCTGGAGCTCCTGCAGGACAGCGACACGGTGCTGGACCTCGGCCAGCTGGAGGGGATCACACGGGTGGAGCCGGAGCAGCTCAACCAGCGCTCCAGCGTGCGGCTGGGCAGCACCCTGGTCAGCGAACAGGCGCGCGCAACGGTGGTTCAGGCACTGGCCAGGGAGGCTCCGCAACCCCTACCGCCAGAGCGTCCGCAGCCGCTGATCCTGCTGGGCGTGCGCGGACCGGGCCGGCGGGAGCTGCGCAATGAAGTGGCCTACTTCCAAGGCTTGATTGCAGCACTCACCCAGCAGTTCCAGCGGCCGCTGATTCTGCTGGATGGCTTCACCTACCAGCACAACAACCAACGGCAGCTCGAGGCCCAACAGCGTGAGCAGGCCTGCACGGCGCGCGTGCGGGAGATCATTGAGGCGTGCCCCCAGGCGCAACTTGAGAGCCTCTCCGGCCTGGGATTCGCCGCCTGGCTGCAGCGCAGCGAAGGCCTGCGCTTCTACGTGAGCCATGAAGGCACGATGCAGCACAAGCTGGGCTGGCTACGGCCACAGATTCCCGGACTCTGCCTGGTGGGATCCCCCCATGCCCGAGCCATTGCAACCTGGCATCGGCGGCAATGCGAGGGCGCAGGTTTGCTGTTCACCCTGCCCACCGATCTCTATGCCCAGGATCCAACCACTGCAACAACAGCCGACGCAGAACTGCACAACCAACCCTTTCAGATCACGAGCATCGAGCGGGCCATTGCGCTGAGCATGGATCTGATCAGAAGCCAGCTGGAGATCCCGATCAGCAGCGACTCCGCCACAGCCTGAATGCAGATGGAGATCTGATCAGCCGCAACGCGGCTTTTGCAGGCCAGGTGATTTCTAGGCTGTTGGTGCTGGGGCAGACGATCGGCATGCGGACCATGCCACACGACCGCGCTTCAGATCACCCCTGGGGAGTCTGAGCCGATGGCACCCGAATATTTTTACATTTTCGGCTATTACGGATCCAAGAATGCAGGCGATGAGGCCTTTCGACTCGCCTTTGCAACGCTGCTGCCAAAGAGCGCTGAACTGCGCTTCATTCGGCCGTCACAACTGTCGGGAAACCAGGGCCTGGCAAGCCAGATCCAGCAGGATGTCGCCTCCGGGCGCGCCCGCCTGATCGTAGGCGGAGGGGCCATTATCGGCGAACCCTATTTCTGGGCTCACATTCCGCCGCAGACACCGTTTCATATCGTCAGCGCCGATATCGGCTCCAAGGAGCATCTACTGCGCAGCTATCTACCCAGCCTCAAGCAACTGCGTCAGTCATGGATTCGCAGCGAGGCCGACAGCGAACAACTACGCCAGCTAGCGCCAGATCACCGCAAGATTACCTTTCTCCCAGACATCGTGCACGCCCTGGGCGCCAGCAGCGCCGAACGCCAGACTATCAAGGACATGCACCCCGATCTGCGCAACAGCAGACTGCTGGATCGGATGACAGAGCACTGCGAGAACTGTATCCCAGCAGAGCAGCTACGCAACAAGAACATGGCCATTTTCCTCTCCGACCACTACTACGACTACAAAACGATCAGCAGCTCGTCGGTACTGGAAGGCATCGAACGAGAAGCTGCAGACAAAATCTACCTTCGCAGACTAAGACAATGCCTCGACGAGATCACCCCCTACTACAACCTCTACTTCTTCAGCCTGAGTTACTGGTACAACTCGATTGATGCCTACGTGGGATACCGACTGGCCAAGGCATCCAGCCAGGCACCGCTCTACAACATCGTGACGCACTACATGAAACCGGAAACGATCATGGAGCTGATGCCCTATTTTGATGCCGCCATCTCCATGAAATTCCACGGACTGATCTTCCCACTCACAGCCAACGTACCAGCACTCAATCTCGGCAACTCCAAGAAGAACACAGATCTGGCTCAGCAGATGGGGCTGATTTCCATCCAACCTGAGGACCTCAGCGTCAGCTCCTTCCTCACAGCACTGAAGCAGGTGGAATCCGTTGAATACGCCACTTCACTGGCAGAAACACAGAGACTGGCAAGCGAAGCAATCCACACGGCATTCAGCCATCCGGATCTATGGCACTAAGGGTACAAATGCATCCTCACACTTGACCAGCGTGAGCAGATCAAGCATGGACACGCTGAGAACACAGGTGCGGCAATCGAACAGGTTGAAATACAAGCGCACCTCATCTGCCTCCACCAGCACACTGCTCACATAACACACACCAGGGTTTTTCCGAAAGCCAGGATCAACAGCGAGCGCCTCACTGTTCACCGACAGGATCGGCTCACGACTGATCCGCTGCGGCCTCAGGCCATCGGCCGATAGCAGAATCAGGTACTGGTCATAGATGTACGTGTGCTGACGGCGACGGTGAACCACAAGCCCCAGTCCGCAATCCCCATGGGCATCATGCAGCCGGAATGGGTGCGCACTGTTGCGCAACGGTCCCTGGATGGATGCCGGCAGCTCCAGGGGCTGATCGCAGAGCAGCTGCCAATGGCGCAAGCTGGGATCGGACTGGAACACCCGCCAGGGTTGCAAGGAATAGAACAGCAACAGCTTTTGTTCGTTGTGGTAGATTAGCCAGTTCTTTTCGAAACCTCTGGGCAACCTGGGAGCTGTGGTCTGCGGATCAGCGGCGAGTCCAAGCCTGGGCAGCCGCTCAAACGCAAGCACACCACGCTCAGGATCCAGGCGTCCAAGCGACTGCACCACGAGCATGTCATCAATGGTGTTATTCGCAGCGGCCTCGACTGAAATCTCCGGCAGCCAGGCGCTGTAGCGCGAGCGCGACAGGATCAGGGCAGCAATGGCATAGATCGTGCCGTCGACAGCAAACAGCCGCAGATCCTCTATTTTGCACTCACTCGGATATCCGCTGTACACGAGTGGCGTCACCCGCAACTCGATCCGGCCATCAGATCGACTGGAATCCGGGCGCTCCCAGCCCAGGAAGTTGAGGGAGGGATGACGGGCCACGTCCGCACTGCGTCCCGACCAGCTGTCGAAGTTACGCTCGTAGCGCCAGGTGGACAGCAGCCCCTGGGGCGTGGCCAGCACGGATTGGTTCATCACCCCTGAAGGGCCATGGCCGGACACCCCCTGAAGACGCGCATAGCGATCGGCGAGCTCGTGGCAGGGCGTGAGCGAAAACGCGGCCAGCTGGCTGCGCACCAGCACCCCCTCCACCGGACACCGGGGTAGGGAGGAGGGGGTGAGCAGGGTGGCGCTCGATTCCGCCCCCCGCAGGGACACGGACTCCCGCCGCGCTGAGAGCACGGGCCGGTGCTGAAAGGCCCCCTCCCCGAGGCGGTAATCGGCCGGATCGCGAAACGCCAGGGAGGAGAGGCTATCCACCAACGGGGCAAAGCAGAGCGGCCGTGCGCGCAGCTCTGACAGCGCCAACAGAGGATCCAGACTCAGCAGCAGATAGGGCTCAAGCCCGCGGTTGAGCGAGAACGGCACGGGTTTGCCGCCGTCGAAATAGGTGGAACAGCTGTGGTAGCCCGGCTTGGACATGGAGACCTTGCGGGTGCCGAGCGGCGCGCAGATCACGGCCTGAGGAGAGAGGTCAGGGTGCAGGCGTTCAAGCAATGGCTGCACATCCGCCACCAGGCGGCAGAGGCGACTGGTGCAGGTGATCGCGATGTGGGACTGAGGCACCAGCACATAGGCGTGGCGGCCGGGTGGCGGCTGTTGGTCGTCGGGGCGCAGATGCCAGAGATCACCCAGCACACACTCCAGCCCGACAAAGGTGGTGGCGGGCTGCAGCGGTTCAGCACAGCTCTCGGAATCCATGCCGAAGTACGCGGCCAGCTGACGGCCGAAGCAGAGTTGCTCGACCTCTTCCGCCGCCAGCAACCGCGCCGTGGCATGCAGGGCCCGCGATTCCTCGATCTCCCGATCGAGCCCGTGGCGCAGCCAGAAGGCCTGGGCGCGATGGTCGTACACGGCCTCCAGCGCACACACAAAGCGGTAGCGGAGCAGCAGCTCGGTCACCGCCATCAGCAGGCCGGGCCGCGCTGCCAGCAGCACCAGCGCCCGGTAATAGGCGCTGGCCAGCTGCTCCCCCAGGCCCGCCAGCGCCTCCTGCTCCAGTGCCGCTCGACCAATGGACCGCAGCCCCTCCTCAAGCAGCTGGGCGGCCAGGAGCGTGAAGCGATCCGAACAGCCGATCACCGCCACCAGATCGGCAGCGAGCGGCGTCAGCGGCTCTCCAGGTCGATGCATCATGGAGGCGCCACCAGCACGAGTCGGAAATCACGCCAGATCTGGATGTGCTCGTCGCCGAACACCAGCCCAGGCCTGCGCGGCAGCAGATCCTGCAGATCTCCATGCTGCGTGCTTCGGTCGGGCAGAAGCTCCAGCTGCTGCTGAAGTGCCGCGTGCAGCTGCCGGCTCAGCGACGGCTCCGGCAGCCAGGGAATGCGCCAGCGCAGCAGCTCCTGCAACTGATGCACCTGACTCCAGTGGACGGCAGAGCAAGCCGAGGACGGCTCCAGGCAGGCCATCAGGATCCTGATCATCTTGCGGCGTTCCTTGTTGAGGAAGCGCAGCAGCTGTGTGGTGAGATCATTGCTGTTATGGGCGATCGTGTCTGGATGAACCAGATCGAACACCCGCAGATCGTTATCCCGGCACAGATCCGGAACAAGCAGCACCAGCGCGATCGCGATCAGGTGATGGATCCCCGCCAGCACCACCACCTGGTGCTCCAGGGTGTCCGAACTGGCCAGCGGCAAGGCCCTGAAGGCGAAGTCGATCCAGTCGCGCCGGCGCAGGGCGGCCACGCTGATCCAGTAGCGGAACCAGGGGTTGGCCTCATCCCGTTCCAGGGCACGAGCGAAGGCCGCGTAGCCGCTGCCCCCACCCATCTCCGCCAGGAGGCCGCTGAGGGCATAGGTCCAGGCGCCATCCGGCTCGAGATCCTCCAAAGCCGCCAGTGCCTCCGCCAGCCCCAGGGCATCAGCGGACCTGTGGGCCTTCAGCCCAAGCTGCAGCAGCTGGCCTGAACGTTGGGCCTGCGGCGTCTGTGCTGGTGTGATCGGGTCGATGAACAGTTCATCAAGCTCGCCGAGCAACAGGCCGCCGCCGATGGCCTGGATGTACGCAATCAGGGTTTGCCAGCAGCCGGAATCTGCAGGGTGCTGCAGCAGAGCCCACCGCATCCGGACCAGATCGGGCTGACTGGCCATGGTCAGCGCTGAAAGTCAGCCACAAGCACGCCGGGCAGCTCGGCACCGAGAACGCCGTGTTTCCAGCTGCTGATCAGATGGATCTCCACCGCGGTGAAACCACAACCTGAAGCCAGTTCGAGAATGTCCCAGCCCGGAATCTGGTACACCAGCGATCCACGACTGGGACGAATCGGATCGCCGTGATACTCGGGCTCACCGCGGAACAGCTGCGCCTGGCGGGGCCCCTGGTACTCCGCCTTGATGATGCTCTCCTGCTGCCCGAAGGCCATCGGGAACGTGGCCAACAGGCGCCCTCCGGGTTTGAGAACGCGCTGAACTTCTTCGATCGCCCTGGGGAGGTCATAGACGTGCTCAAACACGTCGTTGCAGATCACCAGATCAAAGCTGTGAGAGGCATACGTGAGCGCGCAGAGATTCTGATGCCGGGCCTTGCCGATGGGCACGATTTCCGCATCGTGAAGGAAGTCGCTGAGCTCCAGATGTTGAGGCTGATTCTGAGCCAGCCAGTGCACGAAACCGCTGGATGTTTCCGGCAGATAGACACGCTTGTCCCGCAGGCTGGCCAGGGTCTCCCCCCGATGCTCCAGCACACGGGTGATGGCCCTGTGGCGTGAAAGACACCCCGCCGCCACAATCGATTCGCGCAGGTTGTCGCGGCTGATCCCGATCTGGCGAGGCTCAATCTGCCGGCCGCTCAGCGGTTCGATCAGCCCCAGCAGGGCCACGCAGGTGGCGGCGGCCTGCCGCTGCCGCCCCAGATGCATCAACCCAGGCAGATCCGCCTCGAACGCGGCAAATCCGCCGTAGCGGCGATGGTCGTCATGAAGCTGCAGCAGCTCCGGGCGCAGCACGGGGCCTGAAGCTCGACGATCGGGAGGCGACAGCGCAACCATGACCTCAGGCTGAGGCCCTGGCGTGATCAGGAGTGCTCCCGCAGCAGCCCTTCAGCTGATTCGCAGCCAGCGGTCGCTGCGCCGTTGCCCTTGGCGCCAATGCTGCCCGGGCGGCAGTTCAATGCCGAAGGCGCCATGAATCACCGGCCCCATGGCCACGCAACTCGCGCCATGGCGGGATCGCACGGCCTCGCACAGCGGCAGGTCGTAGGCCCCGGCCGCCGTGAGAAACACACTGAAGGGACGCTGCCGGGCCAGGCCGTCGACCACGGCCAGGCAAGCGGCGAGGCTCGCCTCAAATCCCTGGTGGGGCCGCCCGGGATAGCGGGAGGCGGGCGCCTGCACACAGCGCAGGCCATAGGGAGCGATCGCCCGATCGACATACAGATCGAAGGCCCGGCCATTGCGGTGCTGCTCCTCCACAACAGCAGCCAGGGGGCTGACCAGCACCACCTCCTGGCCGGCGAGGAGTCCATGGAAGCGCTCCTCGTCCGGCCAGGCCACAACCTCCGCCGGTCGGTTCCGCTCCAACATCAGCCCCTGCAACACAGCCCACCAGGACCCCAGGGGCTGCTGGGGATCCAGCAACAGCTGGGCGTGGGCCAGCAGCGCCAGGCTGCGCTCGGCCCAGGCCCGCAAGCTGGCGGCGGGTGCGGCGGTGGCGGCATAGAAGCCCTCCTCCACGTGAAGAGCGCACAGCGCCTGAACCGCGTCACCGCCATCAGGATCCTGGCTGGCACCGCCCTGCCCCATGAAGCCGGGGTCATGGTGGTGTCGCCGCATCAGCCCCAGGCCCCGTTCGAGCTGCTCCCGCTCCAGCAGCCAGCAGCGAAGCGCCGCCAGCTGCACGGCGGAAGGCTGCACAAGACAGCAACCAGGCTCGAGGCTCGCGGGCGGCCAGCCGAGCGGAAGCTGCCGGGCAGCCAGATCATCGTGCCCTGCCCAGCGCTGCCACAGCCCCTGAGCGGCAGCCAGAACCCGGCAGTCCGCCGCGGTGAGGAGGCCGCCGGAGCTCCAGAGATGCCCCAGAGAGGTCAGAAGGCTGGCGGCGGCTTGCCGCAGCTGCCAGCCCTCAGCACGGCGTGCCTGCAGCAGCGGCGCGAAGAACGCCGCCAGCACGGGCTCAAGCGTCTGGGACGCGCTATGCCCCTCTACGACCACCGCCGCCAGATTGAGGGCGAGCTGCCCGGGGGCGTGGGGCAGGAGCCGCGCCCCCGGGATCCACACCAGGGTCAGCTCCACGCTGGCCTCGGAGGCGGGATGGTCCTCGAGCCAGTCGTTCACCAGAGCGGTGATCTCACCAGGGGCGACCGCCGCGCCACGGGGCTCAAGCGGCTGGACCTGCCCGTGCCAGGCCTCCGAGGCGGCCGCCGTTCGCAACCGGTCGCCTGCCGCCAGCATGAGTGAACCTTCCGCCAGAGCCAGAGCGTCCTCAACCGGCGCGCGGCGCTCGGGATCGGGCAGCAGCGCCGCCAGCCCCTGCAAAGCCTCAAGCAGGGCCTGGAGATCCACGAGCGGCTGGCTGCTCTGCTCCAGGTCAGCCAGCAGGCTGAGGATGGCCAGCTCCAGATGGGCTGGCAGCCATTCGGGCACCGGCGCAGTCCGCGCCAGGCGCAACAGCACGGTGATGGCCTGGCGACGGCTGTCACCATCGACCTGCTGCAGCAGCGCCAGCGCCCCGCGTCGCAGTAATCCCTCCTCCACCACCGGGAACCAGGAGGGCAGCGGCCGGCCGAGGGCATGGATCTGCAGCAGCAGATCCGAGGCCAGACCATGGACCTGGGCATTCTCCAGGGGGGTGACAGGCGGCCGCCACAGGCGGTGGGTGAGGGCCTGATCCAGGCGCGCGAGCATCTGAATCAGACCCTCGAGCAGGCGCGCCGTGGCCGCCGCGGCCAGCGCGGGACGCAGCACCAGCAGCTGGTGATGGTGCTCCAGAGCTTCCTGCCAGGCCCGTCGGCCCTCCTGCCAGGCTCCCTGCTCCAGGCTTTGGCAGCCCTGCAGGGGCTCCCATTCCGTGAGCAACGCCAGCAAGGCCGCCCGGCAGTCGTCCTGGTCGCTGTCGCCGCCGGATCCGAGGGCCGCCAGCAGGCTGCGCCAGAGCTCCAGCTGAGCCGGGGCCGTCAGGGGCAGTTCCGCCAGCGACTCCAGCCCAAGCCAGATCCCCAGGCCGGGCTCGCCGCCCAGTGGTCGATGTCGCACCGCTTCTACGGCCTTCATTACGCGCACCTGCATCAGGACGGCCCCACCCCAGGGGGCCCTGATCAGTTTGTGAAGGTCCTGATGCGATGAAGGGCGCACCCTGTGCCGTCAAGCCTGCCGGCAGTGATCGCGCCCTACCAGCGGGGGGGCTGGGCCGGGCGGCTGGACGACCTCAGCATCGCCGGCGCTCTGAGTGGCTGGGCCTGCCCGATCCCGCCTGCTGCGGCTGCAACTCCCCTGCAGGTGCGCCTGGTGATGGAGGACCTGCTGCAGCCTGGCCTGAGCCACACCCTGGCTGTGGCGGCTGCTCACATCCACCGCGATGACCTGGAGCGCGAGGGCCTGACGCTGCCCTGCGGTTTCCTGCTCACGGGTCCCCTGGAGCAGCAACTGCCACCCCGCAGCACCGGCAGTGTGCTGCGGGCCTTCCTCGACACCCCGGATGGTCCGGTGGAGCTGAGTGGCAGTCCCCAGCGGCTCAACCGGGAGCGCTACCGGTGCCTGAAGCAGCTGCAGAGCCAGGCAGGCGGCGATGGAGGTGGTGGGCTGCATGGCCTTGACGGCCCCCTGATCCACGGCTGGGGTGATCCCCTCAGCCGGCTGTCGCTGCTGATCGATGGCCGCCCCGGTCTGCAGCTGCTGAGCGACGGCCACGGCCGGGTGCAGGGCGTCATCCCTCCCGAGCTATGTGATGGCCGCCCCCATCACCTTGAGCTGCGCGATGAACAGGGCCGCCACCTGGATGAGCGCATTGCCTGCACGCCCTTTCAGCTCACGCCCTGGCCCGCCCTGCTGGAGCACAGCCGCCCCCCATTCCCCGACCACCTTCACCCCCTGGCGCTGGAGCAGTACCGCAGCCTCAGCACCTGGCTGCGCTGGGCTGAGTCGGAGGCGGTGCCACTGCCTGCGGATCTGCCACGCCTGCATCGCCTGGTGGTGCGCGGCTATGCCACCGGCAGCCCGGTGACGCCACTCGAGAGCCCGCTGCAGCTGCCCTGCAGCGAAAACCCGCTGGTGTCGGTGGTGATCCCGGCCCACAACCACTACGGCGTCACCCGCCGCTGCCTGCTGGCGATCGCCTACGCCCCCACCCGGGTGGCCATGGAGGTGATCGTGGTCGACGACGGCAGCTCCGATGGCAGCAGCGAGGGCCTGAGCCGTGACCTGCGCGGCATCCGCCTGGTGCGCCATGAGCAGGCCCAGGGCTTCAACCAGGCCTGCCACAGCGGCGTGGCCCTGGCCCGCGGGACGTTCGTGGTGCTGCTCAACAACGACACCGAACCCTGCGCACGCTGGCTGGAGGAGCTGCTGGCACCCTTTGCGCTCTGGCCCGACACGGGAATCGTCGGTGCGCAACTGATCTATCCCGATGGCCGCCTGCAGGAGTCGGGGGGAATCGTGTGGGGTGACGGCCAGCCCTGGAACTACGGCCGCGGCGGCAATCCCTACGACCCGCGGGTGAGCTACACGCGCCAGGTGGATTACGTGAGCGCGGCGTGCCTGGCCATCCGCCTGCCGCTCTGGCAGCAGCTGGGGGGCTTCAGCCCTGCGTTCGCTCCGGCCTACTTCGAGGACACCGACCTGGCCTTTGCGGTGCAGGCCCTGCAGTTGCGCGTGCGCTGCGCGCCACTGGCGCGGGTGATCCACCACGAGGGCACCACCTGCGGCATCGACACCGGCAACCCCGAGGGCAGCAAACGATTGCAGCTCGAGCATGCCCCCCTGTTCCGCCGGAAATGGCAGCACGCCTTTCAGCCCTCGGGGGCACCGTCAACGGCGGAAGCCGAACTCCAGAAGGACCGGGGCGTGGTGGGTCGCGTCCTGGTGATCGACCATGCCCCGCCCCGCCCAGACCGGGATGCCGGCAGCCAGGCGGCGGTGACAGAGATGGGCCTGCTGCAGGAGCTGGGCTGGAAAGTGACCTTCCTGCCGGCCAACCTGGCCTGGCTGGCGGACTACAGCGAATCCCTGCAGCGCCAGGGATTCGAAGCCATCCATGCCCCCTTCGTGCTCTCGGTGGAGCAGTTCCTGCGGCAGCGCGGCCACGAGTTCCAGCTGCTCTACCTCGTGCGCTACACCACGGTTCGCGATCACATCGCCGCAATACGCCAGCACGC
This sequence comes from uncultured Synechococcaceae cyanobacterium, assembly GCA_903934375.1. Lineage (GTDB taxonomy): Bacteria > Cyanobacteriota > Cyanobacteriia > PCC-6307 > Cyanobiaceae > Vulcanococcus. Next base: position 9,521 of record CAIZNP010000112.1, on the reverse strand, counting down.
GCCACGGGCGCGGCTGCTGTTCTGCACCGCCGATCTGCACTACCTGCGGGAGCTGCGTCAACTGCGGGCAGCCGCGCTCGAAGGGGAAGCCCAGGCCCGGGGCCGGGCCCGCGTGGCCACCACCCGCCAGGAGGAGCTGGAGGCGATCGCGATGGTGGATCTCACCCTGAGCTACAGCAGCGTGGAGCGCCGCCTGATCGAGGCGGAAACCCTCGGCCGCGCCGCCACGGCGGCCTGCCCCTGGGTCGTGGAGTGCCTGGACGAGCCCCCCTCCCCAGTGGGGCGGGAAGGGCTGGCCTTTCTGGGCAGTTACACCCACCCTCCCAACAGCGATGCCGTGGCCTGCTTCCTGGCGGATCGCTGGCTGCGACTGCGCCAGCGCCAGCCCCATCTCCAGCTGCATCTCTACGGCAGCGGCCTGGAGCCGGAACTGGCGCAGGCCTGGAGCCAGCAGCCGGGGGTACGGGTGCATGGCTGGGTTGCCGACACCGCCACCGTCTACGACAGCCATCGCCTGCTGATCGTGCCTCTGCGGGCCGGCGCCGGCCTCAAGGGGAAGGTGGTGGGCGCCCTGGCCCGGGGCACGCCCCAGGTGCTGAGCCCGATCGCCGCCGAAGGCACCGAGCTGCGCCATGGCGAGGAGGTCCTGATCGCCGACGACGACGACGACTGGCTGGAGCAGATCGAGCGTCTGCTGGTTGATGACGACCTCTGGCACCACATCAGCGCGGCGGCCCTGGCCCATGCCCGCCAGCACTACTCCCGCCGCCGTGGGCTGGAGCTGATGGGCCAGGCCCTGCAACGGCTGGGACTGACGCTGCAGGAGAGCCGTCCATGACAGCCCCCTCGCTCTCGGGGGTGGCGGCAACGGCCGTCATCGCCCTCTGCCCGGATCGGCCGCTGCTGACGGTTGACGACGCGAATCAACTGATCCGGCGCCATGAGCTCAGCCGCGAGCTGGCCCGCGCCCTGGTGGAGGACAGGGTGGCCGCGACCGTGACCCTCACCGCGCAGGAGGAACTGGCCCTGACCGCCAGCCGCGCCCAGGCGGAGGGATTGACCAGCGAGGCAGCCCTGGAGCAGTGGCTCACCGCCCGGCAGTGGAGCCGCGACGATCTCGAGGCAGTCGCAACCCGGGCCGAACGGCTGCAGCGCTGGAGCCGCTGGCGATTCGCCGATGAAGTGGAGATCAGCTTCCTCGACCGCAAGCTGGATCTCGACCGGGTCGTGTACTCGCTGCTGCGGGTGCAGGAGCAGGAGCTGGCGGAGGAACTCCACCAGCGGCTGCGGGGCGGGGAGATGAGCTTTGCCGAGGCGGTGGAGCGGTTCAGCCAGGGGCCGGAACGCGACACCCATGGCCTGATCGGACCCGTGGCGCTGTCGGCCGCCCATCCCGAACTGAGCGCACGGTTGCGGGTGGGCCGTGAAGGGCAGCTGTGGTCGCCGTTCGCCATCGGAGATGTGTGGCTGGTGCTGCGGCTGGAACGGCAGCGGCCTGCCCGACTGGATGACAGCACGCGAACCCAGCTGCTGCAGGACCTGTTCGCCACCTGGGTGGCCGCCCAGGTGGAGGAGCTGCTGCAGGGGCTGCCCCTGCAGCCGGTGCCCAGGCCTGAGGAGGCTCCCCAGCCATGACGGATGTGGCGGCGGGCCAGCTGCGGCAGCATCGACCCTTCGATCGGCTCAGTCCGGAGCGGGCCGCGGCTCTGGAGCCGCAGCTGGAGCTCCGCCACTACCGGCTCGGACAGACACTGCTGCGGCCGGAGCTGCTGCCGGATGGGGTGGTGCTCGTGATCGAGGGGACTCTGCGCTCCCTGGCGATCGACCCCGTCGACGGGGAGCTGCACACCCTGGAGCTGCTGGAGCGGGGAGACAGCGCCGGCTGGAGCAGCCTGCTGCGCCAGACCCCCTGCGAACACCTGAGAGCAGCCGTGGAGTCCACGGTGCTCGTGCTGCCAGCCGCCGTCTTCAGCAACCTGCTCGACCAGGACACACAGCTGCGCAGCTGGTATGCCAGCCATGGCTCGGCCGCCGAACTGCACCAACTGCTGGAGACGCTGGGGGCCTCCAGCGCCGAACCCCTGCTGACCCAACAGGCCTGGGAGCCCCTTCTCCGGGCGGTGCAGGTGCGCAGCCTACCGGCGGGGCACCCCGGAATCCTGAATCTGCCCAGCAATCGCCGCTGGTACGTGAGCAGCGGCGCCCGCCTGGGGGAGGCCTGGCCGCTGGAGTCGCCGGGCGAGCCACCACCGGCCGGAGCGCCCTGGCTGCGCCTGCTTGGGCTGCCGCTCGACGCCAGCGGCAGCCTCACCGCCGGTACGGCCAAGGAGGAGGAGCAGCTGCGCATCGGCCACCGTCCGCACCGGGCCCAGACGGCAAGCCCTGAATCCCGGATCCATGCCCCATCAGCCGAGGCACCGCCACCCAGCCTGGAGCGTCAGGGGCGCCTGGTGCTGAGCTCCGCCAGTGGCCCCAGAGCCATCCCGATCGCTCTATGCATCGCTCTGGCCAACTATTTCGATGTGCCGGTGAACCGCGACGCCCTGGCGGATCGGGTGACAGCCATGCTGCAACGCCAACCCCGGCTCACCCTGGTGAACCTGGGCCAGCTGCTCGATGCCATGGGGCTGCAGGTGGTGCTGTCGGCGCTGCCCCGGGATCGACTCAGCCGTGTTCGCGTCCCGGCCCTGCTCGAACAGGAGGGTCAGTTCGCCCTGCTGGAGGGGGTGGATCCGGATGGCCGCCTGCGGCTGCTGGAGCCGGAGCTCGGCCCGCTGCGGGTGGCCGCCAGCCAGCTCGGCGACAGCAGCGGCCTGGTGCCCCTGCTGTTACTGGAACGCAAACAGGATGCCAAGGAGCAACGCTTCAGCTGGGGCTGGTATGGCCCCTTCCTGCGCGAACACCGGCGCTCACTGCTGGAGGTGCTGGCGCTCTCGGTGGTGATCAACCTGCTGACCCTGGTGACCCCGCTGGGCCTGCAGCAACTGATCGATCAGGTGGTGCATCAGGACAACCTGAATGCCCTAATCAGCATCTCGCTGGTGCTGCTGCTGGCCGCAGTGATGCGCGGCATTCTGAAAACCCTGCGCAGCTACATCTTCACCGATACGGCGAACCGCATCGATCAAGCGACGAAATCCACAATTCTCGATCATCTTGTGCGGCTGCCACAGGTCTTCTTCGACAGCCGCCCCGTAGGCCAGGTGATCCACTACTTCCACCAGCTGGATCGGCTGCGGGAATTCCTGGTGGGCGAGAGCATCACCACCGCCGTCGACTTTCTATTCAGCTTCCTCTATCTGGCCATCCTTCTCACCCTCAGCATTCCGCTCACCCTGGCCTCCCTGGCCACATTGCCCCTGATGCTGGTGCTCGCCATGCTCAGCAACCCACTGATGCGCTCCCAGATCAACAGGAGCATGGGCGAGGCCGTGAAAACCTATGCCTATCTGAATGAATCCATCACTGGCATTCAGACGATCAAGTCCCAGAACGCCGAACTGAAAACCCGCTGGGAGTTCCAGAATCGCTACTCCCGCTTCATTGGCGAAGACTTCAAACTTAAAGTCACACGCGAATCGCTGGCCAATGTGGCCGGCTTCATCCACGACCTCAACAGCCTTGTGGTGGTGGGTGTGGGCATCTTCCTGGTGATGCGCAATCAGATCAGCCTCGGGGGCTTCATCGCCTTTCGCATCCTCAGCGGTTACATCACCGGCCCGCTCGTAAAAATGGTTCAGACCTGGCAGCAGTTTGAACAATCCAGTGCTTCGCTGCGGATGGTGGCGGATGTGGTGGATCGCCCAACCGAACAAAGCCAGGCGGAAGCGCTCAACATCCCGATGCCACCGCTGATCGGACGGGTGCACATGGTGGATGTGGTGTTTCGCTACAGCGAGGATCAACCCCCTGTGCTCAACGGTGTGAATCTGGAGGTTCCCACCGGTTGCTTTGTCGGCCTTGTGGGGGGATCGGGGAGCGGCAAAAGCACCCTGCTGAAACTGCTGCCGCGGTTCTACAGACCCAGTTCAGGCCGTGTCCTGGTGGATGGGCTGGATATCAACAAGGTGGAGCTCTACTCTCTTCGCCGCCAGATCGGTGTGGTCCCGCAGGACACCGTGCTGTTCGATGGCACCATCCGCGACAACCTGCTGCTGGTGAAACCGGATGCCAGTGCAGCCGAACTGATGGCGGCGACGCGCATCGCCTGCGCCCACGAGTTCATCATGAACCTACCCAAGGGGTACAACTCCGATGTGGGCGAGCGCGGCGCTGGACTCTCCGGCGGCCAGCGCCAGCGGCTGGCGCTAGCGAGAGCCGTGCTGCAGAACCCGCGGCTGCTGATCCTCGATGAGGCCACCAGCGCCCTCGATGCGCGCACCGAACGCCAGGTGTGCCTGAACCTGCTCGAGGCGTTCCGGGGGCGCACGGTGTTCTTCATCACCCACAGGCTCACCACCGTGCAGCCGGCGGATCTGATCGTGCTGATGGATCAGGGGGCGGTGATGGAAGCCGGCACCCATGCGGAACTGATGGCACAGCGCGGCTGGTACTTCGCCCTGTACCAGAGCCAGCAGCAGGAACAGGGAGGTTGAGATGACGCGTCCTCCTCGCCGCCAGCAACCTCCACCCCCGCCCTCAGAACCACCGGTGGACCTGGTGGGCCGAAGCGTGACACCCCAGGCACCACAACCACCCCCCACAGGGGAGAGCGACGCGTCCTGGAGCTTCAAACAACCGGTGCTGCTCCGCCCCAGCGCGCGGCCCACCACCGTGATGGTGTGGACCCTGGTGGGTGGCACGGGGCTGCTGCTGCTGTGGAGCCTGCTGGCCCCACTCGGGGAATCCGTGGCCGTACAGGGAAAACTGCAACCAGGGCGACGCGTGAAACGGGTGGAGGCCCCCGTGGCCGGCGTGATCGCCGAGGTGCTCGTGAAGGAGGGTGAGGGGGTGAAGGCCGGCCAGCTGCTGCTGCGGTTCGACCTCGACCAGGCGCGCAACCAGCTCGCCACCGCTCAGGCCGTGCGGACACGCCTGCTCAGTGAGAACCGCATCTACGCCGAAGCCCTCGGTGAACGCCATGCCGGCGGCCTGACGGCCAACCAGCAGCTGCAACTGAGCAACCAGGCGGAACAGCTGCGCAGCCGCCAGCAGGCGGCCACCGAGGAGCTGCGCCAGAGCCAGCAGCGCCTGGCCGGCCTCAGCCAGTCGTGGCGCACCGCCAACGACATCGCCAACCGCTACAGCTACCTGGCCCGCGCCGGTGCCGTGAGTGGCGTGCAGGAGCTGCAGACACGGGACAGCGCCAACAAGCTGCGCTCCCAGATGCTGGAGGAGCAGCGCAGCATCGCCAGGCTGCAGGCCAATCTGCGCGAGGTGCGCTCGACCCCGGGCAGCGACCTGCGCGGGCGCATCGAAGTCAACCTGCGCCAGATCAGCGACCTGGATGGGCAGATCAAAGCGGCGCGTCAGCAGCTGCAGTACGGCCAGCTGCGCACCCCCGTAGCCGGCATTGTCTTTGACGTGCGGGTGAGCCCCAGCAGCGTCGTTGCCGCGGCAGCCCCCGTGCTCGCGATCGTTCCGGGCGGAACCCTGGAGGCGAGGGTTCTTGTCCCGAGCAAGGTGATCGGCTTCATCCGCCCGGGCATGAAAGCAAATCTCTCAATCGACACCTTCCCCTCCAACGACTACGGCCGGTTGCCTGGGCAGGTGGGCGGGATCGGCTCCGATGCCCTCACCCCCGAGGAAATGCGCAGCGCCCTGGGCGCCGAGGCCACGGGCCTCTTCTATCCGGTGGTTCTGCAACTGCAGCGTCAGTACCTGCAGGCCGGCCAGCGGCAGGTGCCCCTGAAGGCGGGCATGACCCTCACGGCCGACATCCAGCTGCGGCAACGGCCCTTCATCAGCGTGCTCACCTCCTTCTTTGAAGACAAGCTGCGCAGCCTAGAACGGTTGCGCTGACCGTCATGACGCCCTGGGACTGGATCTCGCTGCTACCCGCCAAGGAGCAGCCGCACCGCAGAAGGACACGCCGGATCCAGCGGCTAGAGCAGGAGCTGCGGCGACCGCGCACACTGATCGCCCTGCTGCTGCTGCTCTACCTGGGCCTGGCTCTGATGCTGGCGCTGCGGACCGGCGTCGTGCTGGCCCTTCTGGCGGCGATGCCGTTGCTGCTGGCTCCGCCGTTGAGTGCCCTGGTCTACTGGCTGCTGTGGAGCGAATTCCACCGGTAGCGATGCGGCGGCAGCCAGCTCAGCTCGCTCAGGCAAATGCGCTGCCCTGAGTGGAGGCCTGCGCTCCCAGCCGGGTGAGACTCTCGGCCAACCACGGGGGCAGAAGGTCCGGATCCGTCGGCAGGCTGACCTGATCCATTGGGTAGTAAAGCAGCGCCGCAATCAGGGCGTTCAGGGCCCTTGGATGCTGCAGGTCGGCGGCCAGCTCTGCCAGTTGCTGGCGCAGGGCCCGTTCCTCCGGGCTGAGGGGTTCACGCAGGAAGGGCGAGGCGATCAGGGTGTCTGTGAGCTGTCCGAATGGCGTCCGATACAGGGATTCCAGCTGCTCACTCTCGACATCCAGCCACACCTGGGCCACCTGGCGGCGCCCCAGGCCCAGATCGCGACAGATCTCCGGATCACCGGGATCAAGCCCATAGAGATTGATCAAACCGCTGACGCGACCGAGAAATCCGGCATCGCCGATCAACGCCATGGCGGCAGCACCCGTGATCGGCGCCAGTTCCGGCAACGGTGGCGGCAGGGCCGACACCGGCGGCAGCTGCGGGATGGTCCTGGCGGAGCTCGGCTGCGCGCTCAGGCCCGGATCGCAGCGCTCGGCGTAGAGCGGCACCAGCCAGGCGGGCAGGTGTTGCAGGGGGTTGGTCACCTGCATGGCCTCCCGGTCGAGATAGGGCAGAAGAGCCAGGAGGGCATTCACACTGCCAGGCTGCTCAAACCCAGCCGCGAGATACGTGGCCAGCTGGTCCCTCCAGGAGGATTCAGCCGCGGTCAGCGGCAGCGCCGGCAACGCACCGGCCAGCAGCTGGCGATACACCTCGCCGATCGGACCACTGAACAGAGTTTCCAAGGCATCCAGCGGCGCGGCGATCCAGAAGCGCGACAGACAACTCCGGGCCGAACGGGCTGCCTCAAGGGCGGCCTGGCAGGGGCGATCGATCACCTCAGCGGTGATCACCGTCAGGCGAGCGATCGACCAGGGAGTGAGCTCCAGGGCCGTGGTCTCAGCCCCCCCCGTGGGCGCCGGCATGGGCGGTGTCGAATCCCGGAATCGCAGAGCGAGAGCATCCCCTCGCCGCTGCAGCCGGTTCCAGCCCAACCACTGCAGCAGGCTCTCCATTGCGATGCGGCCATGTTCACCGTGCACCTTGACCCTATGGATGGTCGGCAGGCCTGACGCGCGCCCGAGTGAAGGACTCCAGCAGCTGATCGACAGCAGCGTGCCAGTCGCCGGGACGGGGCTGACGGAATAAGCGACTGCGGGAATACCAGCGGCAGGTGTGACCGAAACGCCCCCAGCGGGGATCAGCGCTCCAGGGGAGCAGCACCCAGCACTCCCTGCCCATGGCACCGATCAGATGGGCCATCGCGGTGTCGACACTGATGACCAGATCCAGCTGGGCCACAACCCGCGCGGTGGCCGCAAAGCCCGCAAGCGAGAGAGCCGGTTGAAGCAGATCAAGGCCGAGCGCCTGATGGCGGGCCGCCTCCGCACCGAACTGAAGATCAACCAGCTGGGCCCCGCGCTCGCGCAACTCCTGCACCAAGCGCCAGACGATGCTTTCCGGGAGGGTGCGCTTCTGGAATTCACGCTGGCAGAAGGGATCGCCCAGAGGGCGGCCAGCCGCGGTCACCAGACCCACCCGCATCCCTCCCAAGCCTGGGAGCAAGCCGGGTACTGCGGCCTGAGGCTGGGTCCAACATGACGAACGCAGGTAGGCGTCTTCATGGCGGGCAGGCTCCACCTGCTCCTGCTGCAGGGCATGGGGCAGATCCAGCAGGGTGATGGCCTGAGGCGGAAGGGGTTCGCTCTTGGTCGTCACCTCAGGGGGGTCGGGGAGCCAGCTCAGGCCCTCACGCAACAGCTCCACCAAGGCGGGTTCCACAAGAAGCAGAACACCGCCTCGCAACCCGGCAGCCCGGCGGCATCTCACCAGAGGCTCAAGGAAACGCACGAACTGGAGGGTGTCCCCGAAACCCTGTTCACTGACCAGGAGCAGAACCTTGGCTAGGGGGTCGTGGCTGGGCTGCGCCACACCGGCAGCCCATGGCCGACGACAGGCCATGCGGTGAAAAGCCTCTTCGAAACGCTCAAGGCCGATCAGAACCTGGCTGTGGGCCCAGAGGTTGGCCAAACCGTCCTCTGAGTCCGGCGCCAGCTCGGCTTCCAGCTGGCGGTGCAACAGCAGAGCCGCTTCGAACTGGTTGAGATCCCGCAGGCAACTGGCGAGCCCCTTCCTGCTCACCGGGCAATCGGGGCGCACCTGCAGCGCACGGGCATAACAGTGGGTGGCGGCCCCCGGCAGATCAGCCAGCCAGAGGGCATTGGCCTGGTTGGCCAGAAAACGATGGTCCGCCGGATGATCGGTCGCGAGCGCGGCGTAGCTGGCAGCAGCAGCAAGCCAGTCGCCCCGATCCTGCTGGGCCTGAGCCAGGGTCAGCCGCTCGTGCAGGTGCATCGGCAGCATGGGGAGGGGCAACCCGAGCCTGGAACCGGGTTCTCGGCTGGGTCTGGGATGAAATCCTGAGACTGGCGAGGTAAATGCCGTTACAGAGGGCTTGCTGCAGACCAGCAGCTGATCGGATGCTGTGGCGATGCAAAGGGATGCGGCGACTGACACCGTCCTGAGCTGTTCACCCACAGGACAACACCATGGCGACCTGCACACAGGCCATCGGCCAGAGTCTCTTCGACTTTCTGGATGGCAAGGATGCATTCGAAAAACTTGAAGCCATCCAACGCGGCGAACTTGGCCGAGAAATCACTGGCTTCGTCCAGTCCCAACTGGATCGTCTCCATATCGGCGCTAACAATAATCTGCCCTGGGAAGGACAGGGTGGCATCGGCACCAACCTTCCCTGCTCCGATCAGGATGCCATCGTCTTCGGCGCCAGGAATGGCAAGAGTTCCCGCTTCGAGCTTGCCAATCAGGAAGGAATGCGGATCACAGGCCACGACGATCTCCAAGCCGGCCTGGGCGGACTGGATGAAGCGCTAACACGCCAGAGCAATCCAACCGATCACATCTTCAAATCTCACCGCGGCTGATTAACTGATCGTGTGTTGCCGCCATGACCCTGCCTGCTTCCCGCCACCGCCTACGCCCCAGAGGCTAAGTGGCGAGGGTTGGCGAGAGTTGGCGGCACACACCGCTCATCACACTGCTCATCAGCCCCAACACCAATCATCAGATAATCCGGCCCTCACCAGGCAGCCGCGACACAGGCCACCCACAAAAAGCAACCCACAACAGCTCACCGACAAACAACAACCCAACACGGCAAGCC
>CAIZNP010000111.1 GCA_903934375.1 uncultured Synechococcaceae cyanobacterium | reverse complement strand
TCAGGCGGCGGCCCTGCCCACCAAAGTGAAGCTCTATCCCCAGGACAAGTGGGCCTGGGGCTGGAACAACAGTTCGGAGGTTTGGAACGGTCGCCTGGCGATGCTCGGTTTCTCCGCTTTCCTGCTGGAACTGCTCAGCGGTCGTGGTCCGCTTCATTCCCTCGGCCTGCTCTGATCCCAGCCGGCCGGACCGGTTCAGCCAGGCCCACGGCCTGTGGGAACGCAGGAGCACAACCACCCTGGTGGCTGCGGCTCTGCTGCTCAGCATCACCGCGCCACCACTGGTCCCGCTCGCAGCGCGGGCGGAGCCCCGCTGGCGCCAGGGGGTGTTTCCGGTGGCCAGCTTCGCCGGCTACACCAGCCACTTCGGCCAGCGCAGCGGGCCCGGCGGCCGATTGCAACCCCATTACGGGGTGGACATCGCCGCACCGATGGGCTCGCCGATCCACAACTGGTGGGGCGGAGTGGTGCAGGACGTGATCAACGACGGCACTTGCGGCCTCGGCCTGGTGATCAGTTCCGGGCCCTACGAACACATCTACTGCCATCTCTCCGGCAGCGTGATGGGCGCTGTCTACCGCAGTGGACCGGTGGCCCTGGCGGCCGGCAGCCGTGTGCGGGGTGGACAGCTGATCGGCCATGTGGGCATGAGCGGTCGCACCACCGGCCCTCACCTGCACTGGGGCATCCGCCACGGAGGCCGCTGGCTCAACCCGGGGCTGATCCTGCGGGCGATGGCGGCGGCCCGCCGTCGCTGAGCAGCCACACCCCACTCCCATTCCCCGGGCCAGACCTTAGGGTTGGACCATCCGACCAACGCCGTCCGCCGCCGCCGTGACCGTCACGTCCGTATCGCCCGCGGCCACCGCCGCCGAGCCGTCGTTCCCGAGGCGGGTCAACGGCGGTTACGCCCTGATGGACGCGCTGCACCGCCATGGGGTGAAGCACATCTTCGGCTACCCCGGCGGGGCGATCCTGCCGATCTACGACGAGCTGCACAAGGCAGAGGCCCGCGGCTGGCTCAAGCACATCCTGGTACGCCACGAGCAGGGCGGCACCCATGCCGCCGATGCCTACGCCCGCGCCACCGGCCAGGTGGGCGTGTGCTTTGGCACCTCCGGCCCTGGCGCCACCAACCTGGTCACCGGCATCGCCACCGCCCAGATGGATTCGGTGCCGATGGTGGTGATCACCGGTCAGGTGCCGCGTGCCGCCATCGGCACGGATGCCTTCCAGGAGACCGACATCTTCGGCATCACCTTGCCGATCGTGAAGCATTCCTGGGTGGTGCGCGACCCGCGCGACATCGGCCGCATCGTGGCCGAGGCCTTCCTGATCGCCGCCAGCGGCCGACCCGGTCCTGTGCTGATCGATGTGCCCAAGGATGTGGGCGTTGAGGAATTCGACTACACGCCCGTGGAACCCGGCACCGCGGTGCCGGCCGGCTTCCAGCTGGCTCCCGCCCCCGAGCCGGCGTCTCTGGACGCCGCTCTGGAGTTGATCCGCCAGGCGCGCCGCCCCCTGCTCTATGTCGGTGGCGGTGCCATCAGCAGCGGCGCCCACGCGGAGGTGGCGGCCCTGGCGGAGCGCTTCCGCCTGCCCGTGACCACCACCCTGATGGGCAAGGGTGCCTTCGACGAACTTCACCACCTGTCGGTGGGCATGCTCGGCATGCACGGCACCGCCTACGCCAACTTCGCCGTCACCGAATGCGATCTGCTGATCGCCACCGGCGCCCGCTTTGATGACCGCGTCACCGGCCGGCTGGATGGGTTCGCGCCACGGGCGCGGGTGATCCACATCGACATCGACGCCGCCGAGGTGGGCAAGACCCGTCTGCCGGATGTGGCGGTTGTGGGCGATGTGAAGCAGGCCCTCGAGGCGCTGCTGGCCGACTCTCAGGGCGAGAGCTCGGGCGGCCGCACCGACGCCTGGCTGGAGCGCATCGCCACCTGGAAGCATCACTATCCGCTGGTGGTACCGGCCCCTGAGGGCGAGATCGCCCCGCAGGAGGTGGTGTCCCTGCTGCAGGAGCTTGCCCCGCAGGCCTTCATCACCACGGATGTGGGTCAGCACCAGATGTGGGCTGCTCAGTTCCTGCACACCGGCCCACGCCGCTGGATCAGCTCCGCCGGCCTCGGCACGATGGGCTACGGCATGCCGGCCGCCATGGGGGTGCAGATGGCCTTCCCAGACGAGCAGGTGATCTGCGTGGCCGGCGATGCCAGCATCCTGATGAACATCCAGGAGCTGGGCACCCTCAGCCAGTACGACCTGCCGGTGAAGGTGGTGGTGCTCAACAACGGCTGGCAGGGCATGGTGCGCCAATGGCAGGAAAGCTTCTACGGCGAGCGCTATTCCGCCTCGGAGATGACTGGCGGCATGCCCAACTTCCCGGCTCTGGCCGAGGCCTTCGGGGTTCGCGGCGTACGCATCAGCGAACGGGCGATCCTGCGCCAGCAGCTCAGCGAAGCCCTCAGCCATCCCGGCCCGGCCTTCATCGATGTGCAGGTTCGCCGCAACGAGAACTGCTATCCGATGGTTCCCCCCGGCGCCAGCAACGCCCAGATGGTCGGCCTTCCCTCCCACCCCGAGCTGGCGATCGACACCAGCCGTGAGTGCCATAGCTGCCACCACATCACGGCCAGCTCCAGCCTGTTCTGCCCCAATTGCGGCAGCCGGCTCTGACGATGGTGCTGCGGCGACTGATCCTGGCGGCAGCACTGGCGCTCGGGCTGCTGATGCTGCCAGCCGCGAGCCAGGCCGCCGAAGTGCTTCAGGTTCGCGGCGGCAACCTGCTGCTGGTGGGTGATCAAAATCGCAGCTACAGCGTGGAACTGGCCTGCCTGAGCCTGCCGGCCGATGGCGATGCGGCGGCGACCAGCTGGTTGCGGCGCGAACTACCCCGACGCACCCGCGTCAACCTTCGCCCTGTCTCCAGCCACGACGGCACTCTGGTGGCCAGGGTGCAACGCCTCACGGGGGGTGACCCCACGAACAGCGATCTCACCGACGGGCTGATCGCCGCAGGGCTGGCCGATCTCCTGCCACAGTGCCAGGCCTGATCCACCGACAACCACTTGCGCCGATGGGCCTCAATCGCACCGCCAAGGGAATCGTGCTGGTGCCCAGCCTGCTGCTGGGTGGCGCCTTCATCGCTGCGGCGGTGTGGGGCGAGGCGAGCGGTTCAAACCGCAACCTGGCTCTGAGCATCGGCGCGGTGCTGATGGGGGCCGGCCTGCTGGCCCAGGTGTTCCCTGAGGCCAGCCCCGAAACACCGGAGGGCATCAGCGGCGCTGGAGATGCAGCAACGGAGCGGAACTTCGGGAGCAAACGCTGAGCCTGCGCAGGCGCAACCCGATTAGGTCGGCATCAGTTCCAGCTCAGATCGGTATCAGTTCGGTGCCGCCGGCTTGCCTTGCTTGGCCTGCGTCTCCTTCACGAGGCGGAAGTACTCCGGCGTGGGGAAGATGACGTAGTTGTCCTCGGGAACCTTGATGATCTCCCGCAGCACGGCCGTCAGATCCGCCACCTGAGGCTTGAGCTTGTCGCGATCCGCCGGCGGCAGCTTGCTGAGGCTGGCCTGCAGCTCCTGATAGCTCAGGAAGAACACCCCGCGCTGGCCCTGGGGTGTCTTGATCGAAAGGAACGGCTTGGTGAAGAACACAGGCACGCTGAGCCCCTCGTTGATCTGCTTCTCGGTCAGACCCTGAGCCTTGAGCAAGGTCACCGCCTGCTGACGATCCTGATCGTTGACGATGATCGGAGCCACCAGGGGCTTGGTCTTGTCCTTGAGCTGCTTGTTGAGCTCGGCCACCTTGGCGTTCATCACGTTGAGGGGCACCGCCACGACGGTGGCCTTCATGGCCGGATTGCTCTTGCGCAGGGCCGCCAGCTGATCATTCGCCTTGGCGCTCTCCAGGTAGAGCGGAAGGATCAGATTCTTCTCGCGCGGGATCGGCAGGGGGGTGCCCTTCTCGTCGGTGAGCAGGAAGACCGGAATCACCTCCAACTTCTTGATCGCATCCGCCTCGGGGATCGCACGGGCCGCGGTGCCTCCGGCCAGTGCGGAGATGAGGGCAGCCGCAGCGGCCAGGGAAGCACCCCAGCGGAGGCGTGAGCGATGCCCCATGGAGCAGAACGACGCATCACTGCGGCAGGTCATACGACCAACTGTGGAAAGAGCAAGCCTAGTCAGACAAAACCGCCTAGCTTTCGCCGGCTGGACGGTGTCGCCCATGACCACCGCAGGACCCACACCCACTGCCGTCCGTCCCCCGTTGACCCCATGGTTGCGGTCGATCCCCACCGCCTGGCCGGGCCAGCCGAGTCGATTGTTGGGAGCCGCCGGTCTGGCCGCGGTTCTGCTGGGCAGCCAGACCCTCGCAGCGAGCACGCCCCAGGCCAGCGACGTGCGCCTGCTGCTACCCAGCGAGGGCCTGCTGGCGGGGCTGGGTGATGGGCTGCGACGTGGCTATGGCCTTGCCATGGAGGAGAGTGTCGCCTGCGGCGCCACCCCACCCTCACTGCAGCTGGGCTGGCTGCCACCGGGGGCCGATCCGCTGACGCCCCTGCGCGCAGCCGCCCGCAGCTCGCTCCTGGTGGCCCCACCCGCGGCACCACTTGAGCCCTACGGGCAGCTGGCGGAGCAGCAGCGACTGACGGTGCTGCTGCCGCTGCAGCGGGGCAGCTCCCTGGATGGGTTGCCGCAGCTTCGTGGCGCCGATGCTCTCTGGCCGATCGTGCCGGCCCGCAGCCTCGAAGCCGATCGACTGGCTGAGGCGCTGCTGGCCGACGGACACCGCCGGGTGATGGTGGTGCGCGACCAAAGCGCCGAGAGCCGCGCCCTGAGCGATCGCTTCGTTGCCAGCTTCAACAACGGCAGGGGGCTGGTGATCGGTCCCAGCGGCGAGCCGATCAGCGTCGACGGAGACGACCGGGCCGCCATGGACCAGCTTCTGAGCGATGTGAACTGGTACCAGCCGCCGGCGCTGGTGGTGCTCACGGGCCCCGGCAGCAGCCTGGCGCGCAGCGTGCGCGAGGCCAGCTGGCCGCAAGGTGTGCTGCTGGCCTGGCCGTTCCGGCCCGACCAGCCCCTCACGGGGGCCCAGCTTGGGATCGATCCCCTCAGCCGTGGCGAGGGCTGGCAGGCCTTCGCTCAGCGGTTTGAACAGCGCTGGGGCTACGGCCCGGGGCTTGTGGAGAGTGCTGGCTACGACACCGGTCTGCTCGCGGCCTTGGCGGCGGTGCCGGCAGCGGGGCGACCCGGCTGGGACCTGCATTGGTTCAACAGCAAGGCCAGGCCGCTGCCACTGTGCTCCGCCCTGAAGCAGCGACGTCTCGGCGAGTCCGTGCGCCCCCTCGGCGCCGCAAGCCGGATGGATCTCGGTGCCGGCATCAGCCCAACAGCGCAGCTTCGCCTGAGCCGCACAGCGGCTGCCTCCCTGCCAAGCCCCTGACGGCCTCTCCTTCATGAACGCGGTACCCCCTGCCCTAGTGCTGCCGCTGGAGGCGGTGGGTCTGGAAGCGATCGGCGAGGTGGGCGGCAAGAATGCCTCCCTCGGGGAGATGATCCGCGAGCTGACGGCGGAGGGCGTGAGGGTTCCCGGCGGGTTCGCCACCACCGCCGCCGCCTACCGGCACCTGATCCGCTACGGCGCACTTCAGGATCAGCTGCACACAATCCTCGATGGCCTCGACAGCCGCGACATCGCCCGGCTGCAGGCGGCGGGCGCCGCCGCCCGCGCCCTGCTGCTGGCCGCAGCACTGCCGCCGGATCTGGAGCAGGCGATCCTGGCCGCTTACCGCAACCTGGACTGCCCGGCGGTGGCCGTGCGCTCCAGCGCCACCGCGGAAGACCTTCCCGATGCCTCCTTTGCCGGCCAGCAGGAGACGTATCTGAACGTGTGCGGCGAGGCCGATCTGCTGGCCGCCTGCAGGCGCTGTTACGCCTCGCTGTTCACCGACCGCGCGATCTCCTACCGCCAGCTCAACGGCTTCGATCACTTTGAGGTGGCCCTTTCGATCGGCGTGCAGCGGATGGTGCGCTCCGATCTGGCCTGCTCCGGCGTGATGTTCAGCATCGACACCGAAACCGGTTTCCGCAACGCCGTGCTGCTCACCGCCGCCTACGGACTCGGCGAGAACGTGGTGCAGGGGGCGGTGAACCCGGATGAACTGCTGATCTTCAAGCCCACGCTGGAGCAGGGTTTCGCGCCGATCATCAGCAAACGGCTCGGCAGCAAGGCGATCCGCATGGTGTGCGGCGGCGATAGCAGCGGCAGCCATAGCGCCACCCACAACGAACCAGTTCCTGAAGCCGACCGCCACCGCTTCGCCCTGACGGATGCCGAAGCCCTGCAGCTGGCCCGCTGGGCGTGCCGGATCGAGACCCACTACAGCGGCCGCCGCGGCCAACCCACCCCGATGGACATCGAGTGGGCCAAGGACGGCACCACCGGTGAGCTGTTCATCCTGCAGGCCAGGCCGGAAACAGTGGAATCCCGCCGCAACGCCTCACTGCTGCGCAGCTGGCACCTGGAGCCCCACAGCGCCGAGCTGCTCTGCAGCGGCCGGGCCATCGGCGCCTCGGTGAGCAGTGGCCGGGCCCTGATCATCCGCGACCCCTCCGAGATCCAGCGCTTCCAGAGCGGCGATCTGCTGGTCACCGAGCGCACCGACCCCGACTGGGAGCCGATCCTCAAGCGCGCCAGCGGCGTGATCACCAACCAGGGCGGCCGCACCTGCCACGCGGCGATCATCGCCCGCGAGATGGGCATCACCGCGATCGTCGGCGCCGGCGATGCCACCGAGCGCATCGCCGATGGCGAGCTGATCACCGCCAGCTGCTGCGAAGGCGACGAGGGCCACGTCTACCGCGGCGCCCTCCGCTTCCACCTGGATGAGCAGGACGTCGGCGCGCTACCTGCGACACGCACGCAGATCCTGATGAACGTGGGCAATCCCGAGGAAGCCTTCAACCTGGCCGCGATCCCTTGCGACGGTGTCGGGCTGGCGCGGCTTGAGTTCATCATCGCCAACCACATCCGCGTGCACCCGATGGCACTGCTGACGCCGGAGCGGGTAAAGGATCCGGCCGAACGCCACGCCATCGCCGAACTCACCGCCGGCTACGCCGACCCCGCTGAGTATTACGTCGACCTGCTCGCCCAGGGCATGGGACGGATCGCCGCCGCCTTTCACCCCCGGCCGGTGATCCTGCGCTTCTCCGATTTCAAGAGCAACGAATACGCCAAGCTGCTGGGCGGCCGCGACTTCGAACCGCACGAGGACAATCCGATGATCGGCTGGCGGGGTGCCTCCCGCTATTACGCCGAAGGGTTCCGCGAGGCGTTCGGGCTGGAGTGCCAGGCCCTGAAACGGGTACGCGAGGCGATGGGGCTGACCAACGTGATTCCGATGGTGCCGTTCTGCCGTACGCCTGAGGAGGGCGATCGGGTACTAGCGGAGATGGCCCGCCACGGGCTGGTGCGCGGCGACAACGGCCTGCAGGTGTACGTGATGTGCGAACTGCCCAGCAACGTGATCGGCGCCGAGGCTTTCGCCGAGCGCTTCGACGGCTTCTCGATCGGCTCCAACGACCTCACCCAGCTCACCCTCGGCCTCGATCGCGATTCCGCCCTGGTGGCGGAGCTGTTCGACGAACGGCACCCCACCGTGATGGAGATGATCCGCCTGGCGATCCAGACAGCGAAACGCTGCGGCCGCAAGATCGGCATCTGCGGGCAGGCGCCGAGCGATCACCCAGAGTTCGCTGCGTTTCTGGTTGGCGAAGGCATTGATTCGATCAGCCTCAACCCCGATGCCGTGATCAGCACCCGCCTGTCGGTGGCAGCGCTGGAGGCTCAGGCCAGGCAGTAACGCAGACCGGGCTCCGGATCGATCAGACGGCAATCGCCGGCGCGGGCCTGAAGCGCGGTCGCGGCCTCGGCGGCAGATCCGCGCTGCCAGAGCAGACGGTTCAGCAGGCCGGTGTACTGCACGGCGTCACCGGCACTGCTGGCCAGCACGGTGCGGGGCCTGAAGCGCTCGATCAGCTGCGGCAGCACCTGCTGGCCGCGCACGAAGGCCCCGGCCAGCGGCAGCCCCAGATCCACCACCGGTGTGATCACCGCATCAAGGGGCTCAGCCGGCAGGTCGGCCGGAAGGTAGCCATGGGGTTCGAGATACAGGCTGCCGGCGGGATGCTGCAGCAGGTAGCCGTTCTCCACCTGCGGCACCGGTGCGCCGGCCGTGGCGCGAATGTGCAGGGCGCCAGCCTCTGCCTCCTGCTGCCAGGACTGCCCGGGAGCGAGGGCCTGCACCTGCAGGAACCCCAGGTGTCGCGCCCGTGTGGCAGCTGCAGGGGAGGCGACCACCGGCAGCGTCCGTGGCAGCAGGGCCAGGCTGGGGGGATGGGTGTGATCGGGCAGGCCCTGGGTCAGCAGCAGCAGATCAAGCCGCTCCGGCAGGGGCTGGGGCTGGCGCAACTCCCCCTGGAACAACCACGGGCCGGGGGCAAATTCAAGGCTGCCGGTGAGCCAGGGATCCACAAGCACCCGCAGGGAGCCGAACTCCAGCAACCAGCCGTTGGCCCCGAGAAAGGTGGCATGCATGGGCGGATCGCGTGTGGACGCCGGACCCTAAACAGCGAGCCGCCCCAGCAGCAGCAGGTGGGCGCCGGCCCGCACCAGCGAGAGCACCGCCAGACCGACGCAGAGGGGGCAGTGGGTGAGGGACATGACCCCAGGCTGACAGGCCAGCGCGCCATCGCCGGCAGGGCGAGCACAGCCGCCATCAATCGACACCCGAACGCAGTGCTGGAATACCGCCAGGACGCAGGGGAGCGGCAATGCTGCGGCTGAGTGAACTGAAACTGCCGCTCGATCACAGCGATGCAGATCTGACGGACGCCCTCTGCCGACGTCTGCGGATCCGCCCGGAACAGCTGCTTGAGCAGCGGCTGGTGAAGCGCAGCATCGATGCCCGCAGGCGGCAGGCGATTCAGCTGGCCTACAGCGTGGAGATCCGCCTGGAGCCGCAGCTGGAACAACAGCTGCTGCAGCGCTTCCGCCGCGATCCGCACCTACAGCCGGCCACAGACCAGCACTACCGGCCGGTGACCGAGGCCCCGGCCGGCATCGCCGACGGCACACTGCCGCGGCCGGTGGTGGTGGGTGCCGGACCCTGCGGCTACTTCTGCGCGCTGGTGCTGGCCCAGATGGGCTTCCGCCCCCTGCTGCTGGAGCGGGGCAAGGCGGTGAAGGAGCGCACGGCGGACACCTTCGGTTTCTGGAAACGGCAGCGGCCGTTCAACCCCGAATCCAATGCCCAGTTCGGCGAGGGCGGAGCCGGCACCTTCTCCGACGGCAAGCTCTACAGCCAGGTGCGCGATCCGCGCCACCTGGGCCGCAAGGTGCTGGAGGAACTGGTGGCGGCCGGCGCCAACCCCGAGATCCTGGTGCAGCACCACCCGCACATCGGCACCTACAAGCTGGCCACGGTGGTGCGGGGCCTGCGCGCCCAGATCGAGCAGCTGGGGGGCGAGATCCGCTTCCAGGCGCGGGTGGAGAGCCTGGAGCTTGATCCGGCCACGCGGCAGGTGTGCGGCCTGCACCTGGCGAACGGAGAGCGGATCGCAGCCGAGCAGGTGGTGCTGGCGCTGGGCCACAGCGCACGCGACAGCTTTGCCATGCTCCACAACCTCGGTGTGGCGATGGAGCGCAAACCCTTCTCGGTGGGTGTGCGCATCGAGCATCCCCAGCCACTGATCGATGCAGCGCGCTGGGGCGACTGCGCCGGGCATCCACAGCTGGGACCCGCGGAATACAAGCTGGTGCATCACAGCAGTAACGGACGCTGCGTCTACAGCTTCTGCATGTGCCCGGGGGGACTCGTGGTGGGCGCCACCTCGGAGCCGGGCCGGGTGGTGACCAACGGCATGAGCCAGCACTCCCGCAATGAGCGCAATGCCAACAGCGGCATCGTCGTCAACATCGAGCCGGAGGATGTAGAGCCCTACGGCGCCTGCGCGGGGGATCCTCTCGCCGGTGTGGCCTTCCAGCGTCACTGGGAGTCGTGCGCCTACGCGCTGGGGGGTGGCACCTTCGCGGCACCGGCTCAGCGCCTGGTTGATTTCCTGGCCAACAGGCCCAGCCACACCCTGGGATCGGTGGAACCCTCCTACGCCCCGGGCATCACGCTCACGGATCTGAGCACAGCGCTGCCGGCCTACGTGATCGAAGCGCTGCGGGAAGCTCTGCCTGCCTTCCAGCGCACGATCCCTGGCTACGCAATGGATGATGCCCTGCTGACCGGGGTGGAAACGCGAACCTCATCCCCACTGCGGCTACCCCGTAAGCCTGAGAACGGAGAACGACCGCTGGAGAGCAGCAACACACCAGGGTTGTATCCCGCCGGAGAGGGAGCCGGCTACGCCGGCGGGATTCTCTCGGCGGGAATCGATGGCATCCGCGTGGCGGAGGCCGTTGCCCTCACTCTTCGTCGTCGACAGACCCCAGAGGGGCCAGACGGATCTGCTTGCGACCGAGCTTGATTTCGAACTCGTCGCCGGGCTTGAGATCCAGCAGAGCGGTGTAGGCCTTGCCCACCATCAGGTTGCCGTTAAACTGGACCTTGGTGGTGAAACTAAGCTTGCGGCCGCCTTTGCCCACCTTGGCGGAAGCACTGCCGAAATCCACGCCCTTGGCATTAAGAAGGGCTTCGTAGAACGCAGTGAAGTTGAGGCGTTCCGCACCGTCCTTCTTGGACGACACGTAACCGCAGGCACGCACAATGTCGGATTTGCTGGCGTCGCCCAGCTCCTTCACTTTGGCCAACAGGTCAGCACCAGTGAGCATCTGATCAACAATTATGCAACTTCTGCATTCTTACATTTCAGCGGCCGTTCGGCAAGGCTGAGCGAGGGCAGAACCTGCGCGTCACTGATCACATCATCTGGCAGGGCTGCGACCGTTTCAGCGCCGATCATGCGGTACGGAGAAAAGACTGTTTCTGGGATGGCCTACAGCTGGTGCGCCGCGGTGATCCAGTTCAGGAACTGGTGCCGCCGATCAAGACCAGCGGCGGCGATGGCGTGATTGCCCGCAACACAAACGAAAGACTTATAGAAAAGCGAACGACTTGTAGATGATCGGCGCGCCCCCTCCTGGCGGCTCCGAGGGAACGCTCTGCCCCCTGGATTCCGTCCTGGACGCAGCAGATTCAGCCGTGGTTCAGTCCGGCTCAAGCGAGGGCTGCTCGCACTGCTGCGCCACAATCCCGCTCCATTGCACCGCCTTGACCTGGTCGCGCCGCCACGAGTGAAACAGCAGCGGCTCGGCCACGGTGCAGAGCGGACAAACGGCGATCTGCTGCGCCGGCACACCGGCCAGCTCCAGCTGCCGCCGGGTGGCGGCACGGATATCGAGGCGATGGCGACCGGGCTCAGGATCGGCGAGCAGCGCACCACAGGCCTCCAGCTCCGCCAGATCCCCACCACCAGGCAGGGCCTGGGCCAGCTGCCGGGCCACGGATGTCTCCACCTGATAGTTGGCGCCGCTCACGGCGGGGCCGAGGGCAATCAGCAGATCAGCACGGCGACTGCCGGCGCGCTCCAGCTGACTGATCGCCTCCAGCAGGATCCCTCCAGCCACGCCACGCCAGCCGGCATGGCAAGCGGCCACGCGGCCGCTTGTGGGGTCGGCCAGCAACACCGGTGTGCAATCCGCACCGCAGACCCACAGGCTCTGACCACCCGCATCGCTCACCAGTCCATCGGCCTGGGGCCAGGGTTCGGCGGTGGCGGCACTGGCGGGGAGAACGCGGGCGCTGTGCACCTGCTGCGGCCGATGCACGCTCACCCCGGCACTCACGGAGCCCGCCAGTTCATCCGGGCCGCGGCCCTGCCACTGGCGGGTGAAGAACCCGTGTTCGAAGGCCCCCAGCAGATCCGCCTGCAGGTAAAAGCCGCCGTAGCAACCCACCCAGGTCCAGCCCTCAAGGTTGTTGAAGCCGGCATCGGGGCGATCAAAAGGCGGATCGATGGCCTCAGCCATGGGAACCGGGCGCGAGGGGCGAACGACCGAGGGGCTCAGGCATCCGGCAGGTCGCGCAGGATCCAGAACCCATCGAAACCGGGCTGTTCCTCACGGCTCTGCACGGCGATGAACTGAATGCCGGCCACGTGGGCGCGGGCGGCACGGAAGGCCTCCGCCGCCGCCTCGGCCTCCTCCCCCCCGAGATTGCCCAGCAGCCAGCGGTCCTCGATGCCGGCCTCCAGCACCAGCTGACGGCCCACCACCTCAAGCCGCACCGGCTCCAGACCCGCCAGCCAGCCGGCAATGGCCAGCGACCGGCTGGCGCTGAACAGCCGCAGCCCGCTGACCATCACAGCGTCGTCCAGGTCGGGCGGCAGGGGCACTAGGCCGATGAAACTGCTATCCCAGTCGGAGGCTTCGCGCAGGGCGCCGAGTGGCAGGGACGCCCAGCTCCAGCTGTCGCCGCGGGCGGCCTCCGGCAGCGGCACCGCCAGCGGCTGAATCGGCTGCGGGGGCGGTGCGAGCGGCCCGGCCATGTAGCCCTCCTCAGCGGGATACACGCTGGCCTCGCGCTGCTGCAGCCACTCCACCAGGGTGTAACACCGGCGGCTGGGTACCACCTCAAGCCCGAGCGGCTCGGCCGCCCGCTGCACCATCGTGCGCATCGAGCCCCGCCAGCAGCGCAGGCGCCGCGGCGCTGCAAAGCCCTGCTCAGCTGCGGCGGCGAGGGCCTCCTCAAGCGACTGCCGCAGCCAGGCGGAGTTCACGCTCGCAGCCGGACAATTCAGGGCCCAGCGAAACGCCGTGGCCAGGGATCCAGCGGTCCCTGCCAATGGCGAGCTGCAGATCAGCAGCTCCCAGCGCTTCTTGCCATCGGGCTCCAGGATCGGACGGGAGTAGTAGTCGAGCTCCCAGTCGGCCTGGATCGGACCCGCCGCCGCCGGACCGGGGCTGGGGCTCACTGCCTCGATGGCCTGGCTCATCCGGCGCTCTGTTCCTGCTGGCGCAGCACGCTACGCGCCCTGTTGGCCCGATCGGTGGCTTCTGCCATCACCGTGTCACGAGCGATGAGCAGCTCACCGGGCTGGCCCTCCAGCAGGGCGGTGTTCAGGGCGATGCGACCGCGGCCGGGATCCAGCTCGGTGATCAGGGCCTTGACCCGATCACCCTGGCCGAACACCTCGCGCAGGTCGCGCAGTTGGCCACCGGTGATCGCCGACTGGTGCAGCAGGCCGCTGATGCCACCGAGATCCACGAACAGGCCGTAGGGCTTGATGGACACCACCTGCCCTTCCACCAGCTGACCCACCTCCAGGTTCTGGAACAGGGCGGCGGTGGCGGCCTTCTTCTCCGAGAGCACCAGCTTGCGGGTCTCGGGGTTCACCTCCAGGAAAGCCGCGCCGAGGGTCTTGCCCACCAGGGCCTCATGGTTCTCGCCCTCCTGCAGCTGCGAGCGGGGGATGAAGCCGCGCAGACCTTCGAGATCGCAGGTGACACCGCCGCGGTTGAAGCCGTTCACCTTGACCTGGACGACCTTGCCCTCCTTCTCCAGCACGCGCACCTTCTCCCAGCTCTGGCGCAGGGCCAGGGCGCGGGCGCTGACGGTGACCATGCCATCGGCGTTCTGCTCGCGGGTGACCAGCACCTCCACCTGCATCCCCTTGGGGAAGCGCTCCTTGAGGTTGGTGATCACCCCCAGGCCCGCCTCCTTCTTGGGCATGAAGCCGGGGGCCTTGCCGCCGATATCCACGTACACGCCATCGCTTTCGATGCCCACCACCGTGCCGGTGGCCACCTCGCCGGTGGTGCCAACGAACTCCTGCTCATCGAGTGCCGCCAGGAAGGCGTCGGCATCGAAGTCGAAGTCGTCGACGGTGCGGGCCGGCACCGCTGCCCGCTCGGGCTGGGGAGGAGCCATGCGCGAGCTGCCGGAACCGCGGCGGCCCTGGCGCTCATCCGTGCCCATCAGGTCCGCCATGGAGAGGCCTTCGAAGCCGCTCATGTCGAACAGCTCGTCGTCACCGACGGGGCCGCGACTGGGCGCTTGGGCCCCAACCGGGCGCTGGGGCGGCACCGGTGCCTGGCCGCGAGCCGCTCGGGCGGCATTCTCAAGGTCGTTGGCGCGCTGCAGGGCGGCCTCGGCAGCAGTGCGCGCCTCGGCAGCCTCCCGCTCCAGACGTTGCTGCTCCTCCTTCTTGTTGAGCTGCAGCACCTGCGGCGGTTTGCGCACGGGCGGTGCAGCCGCGCCTGAGCGCGCTGCCGCCGGCTGGACCGGGCGGGCAGCAGGTGGCTGAGGTCTGGCCGGGGGCTGGGGGGGCTGGGGAGTGCCGGAACCGGCCATGACCAGGGGAGGACGCACAGCCCCACACTGTAGGGATTGCCCCAGGATCAAGCGATGGCCGACAGCCCCGCCAGAGCGGCGCAGCCCCTGCGTCCCCACCGGCTCGATCAGCTGGCCTGGCCTCAGGTGGAGGCAGCGGCCCGCCGGCCGGGCAGCACGGTGATCTGGCCGTTCGGCGCGGTGGAGCAGCACGGTCCACACTTGCCGCTCTGCACCGATGGCCTGTTCGCCGAAATGGTGCTGGAGGCGGTGCTGGAGCGGCTGGCACCGGAGCTGCCAATCTGGAGGCTGCCGCTGCAAAGCCTCGGCTTCTCTCCCGAGCACCAGGGCTTTGCCGGCACGCTATCTCTGCCGGCGGAGCTGTTGATCGCCCAGGTGGTGGCGGTGGGCGGCCAGCTGGCCGCCGCGGGCTTCGAGCGGCTGGTGCTGTTCAACGGTCATGGCGGCCAGATCGCCCTGCTGCAGGTGGCGGCCCGCCAGCTGCGAGCCGCCCATCCCAACCTGGCGGTGCTGCCCTGCTTCCTCTGGAGCGGGCCGGCCGGCGTGGCCGAGCTCCTGCCGGAGCCCGAGCGCAGCGAGGGACTGCACGCCGGCCTGGCAGAAACAAGCCTGATGCTGCAACTGGCACCGGAACTGGTGGGGCTGGAGCGGCCGGTGGATGGACAGCTGACGACGGCACCGCCCGCGGGCTGGAGCCTGGAGGGTGCCGTGCCGGAAGCCTGGCTGACGCGGGATCTCTCCGGCAGCGGCGTGATCGGCGATGCCCGCCAGGCCTCCGTGGATCTGGGGGCAGCACTGCTGGAGCGGCTGGTGAGCGGCTGGCAGGGGCTGCTGCAGGAGCTGCTGCACAGCGACTGGCCGCCCCGCTGCCGCTGAAAGGCGCCTCGGGAGGGGAGGGGCGCCGCTGCGCAAACGCAAATGCCGCGGATCCGCAACTCAAACCACCTGATCTGGTTACAGTCGTTTCCAACGTGATGTGAGTCGGGCTGCCATGGCGATCCTTGAAGCCACCCCTGCCAGTGCCGAGCTGGACACCAGCGAATCCCAGAATGCCGATGCCGCCGGCCTGCCCGACTTCAGCAGCGCCGCCTACAAAGATGCCTACAGCCGCATCAACGCCATCGTGATCGAGGGCGAACAGGAAGCCCACGACAACTACATCTCCATCAGCAGCCTCATCCCCGAGCAGGCCGAGGAGCTGACCAAGCTGGCCCGCATGGAGCTCAAGCACAAGAAGGGCTTCACCGCCTGCGCCAACAACCTGGGCGTCGTGGCCGACATGCCGTTCGCCAAGGAATTCTTCGCACCGCTGCACGGCAATTTCCAGACGGCCCTCGCCGAAGGAAAGATCACCACCTGCCTTCTCATCCAGGCGATCCTGATCGAGGCCTTCGCCATCTCGGCCTACCACATCTACATCCCGGTTGCTGATCCGTTCGCCCGCAAGATCACCGAAGGCGTGGTCAAGGATGAGTACACCCACCTCAACTACGGCCAGGAGTGGCTCAAGGCCAACCTTGAGACCGTGCGCGAGGAGCTGGAGCAGGCCAACCGCGCCAACCTGCCCTTGGTGCGCCGCATGCTGGAGCAGGTGGCTGGCGATGCCGCCGTGCTCCACATGGACAAAGAGGATCTGATGGCCGATTTCCTCAGCTCCTACCAGGAGGTGCTGCTGGAGATCGGCTTCAGTGGACGTGAAATCGCCAAGCTGGCGGCCGCCGCCCTCGTGGGCTGAGGTTGTAGCGTCCGTCACATGCTTGCCGCGTGCGCATGTTCGGCCTGATCGGACACTCCACCAGTTTCGAAGATGCCCGCCGCAAGGCCCGTGATCTCGGCTACGACGAGTACGCGGACGGCGACCTCGACATGTGGTGTGCCGCCCCGCCCCAGCTGGTGGAGAGCGTCACGGTGACCAGCCGCACCGGCAAGCAGATCCAGGGCGCCTACATCGATTCGGTGTTCGTGCCCGAGATGCTGCGTCGCTTCAAGACCGCCAAGCGCAAGGTGCTCAAGGCGATGGAGCTGGCTCAGAAGAGCGGCATCACCATCACTGCGCTGGGGGGCTTCACCTCGATCATCTTCGAGGACATGAACCTGCTCAAGGAGGAGCGGGTGAGTGCCGTGGAGCTCGACTGGCAGCGATTCACCACCGGCAACACCCACACCGCCTGGGTGATCTGCCAGCAGGTGGAAACCAACGCGCCGGCACTCGGCATTGATCTGGCCAGTGCCAAGGTGGCCGTGGTGGGCGCCAGCGGCGACATCGGCAGTGCCGTCTGCCGCTACCTGCAGCGCCGCGGCATCGGTGAACTGCTGCTGGTGGCCCGCCGCCCCCAACCCCTGATCGAGCTTCAGGCGAGCCTCGGCGAGGGCCGCATCCTCAGCCTCGAAGAGGCTTTACCGGAAGCGGATGTGGTGGTGTGGGTCGCCAGCTTGCCCCAGAGCCTGCAGATCGACACGGCGTCACTCAAGAAGCCGTGCCTGATGATCGACGGCGGCTATCCCAAGAACCTCGACAGCAAGGCCGCTGCCGAAGGCGTGCATGTGCTGAAAGGGGGCATCGTCGAGTTCTGGCAGGACATCGGCTGGCAGATGATGGAAGTCGCCGAGATGGCCAAGCCGCAGCGCCAGATGTTTGCCTGCTTTGCCGAGGCCATGCTTCTGGATTTCGAGGAGCTGCACACCAACTTCAGCTGGGGGCGCAACAACATCACCATCGAGGCGATGGATCGGATTGGCGAGGCCTCGCTGCGCCATGGCTTCCGCGCCCTCGCCCTGAGCGACCAGGCGACACCGGCGCTGGCCACCGCCTGATTCAGGATCACGCTTCAGGCCCGATCCGCAGCCGCTCCGCCAGCCCACGCCCAGCCCTCAGTTCAGCACCCCATGGCCCGCCGACCCCTCCTGGATTTCGAGAAGCCCCTGGTGGAGCTCGAGGAGCAGATCGAGCAGATCCGCCAGCTGGCGCGCGATTCCGAGGTTGATGTAAGCCAGCAGCTGCTGCAGCTGGAAACCCTGGCCGCCCGTCGCCGCGAGGAGATCTTCAGCCACCTCACCCCGGCCCAGAAGATCCAGGTGGCGCGCCACCCGCAGCGACCCAGCACCCTGGACTACATCCAGGTGCTGACCGACGAATTCATCGAGCTGCACGGCGACCGCCGCGGCAGCGACGACCAGGCGCTGGTGGGCGGCGTGGGCCGCATGGGCGACCAGGGCGTGGTGCTGCTGGGCCACCAGAAGGGTCGCGACACCAAGGAGAACGTGGCCCGCAACTTCGGCATGGCCTCGCCCGGTGGTTATCGCAAGGCGATGCGG
This sequence comes from uncultured Synechococcaceae cyanobacterium, assembly GCA_903934375.1. Lineage (GTDB taxonomy): Bacteria > Cyanobacteriota > Cyanobacteriia > PCC-6307 > Cyanobiaceae > Vulcanococcus. The sequence continues at coordinate 1,891 of CAIZNP010000111.1, read as the reverse complement.
CTGATGGATCACGCCGACCGCTTCCGCCTGCCGATCCTCAGCTTCATCGACACCCCCGGCGCCTACGCGGGCCTCCTGGCCGAGGAGCAGGGCCAGGGCGAAGCGATCGCCGTCAACCTGCGGGAGATGTTTCGGCTGCGGGTGCCGATCATTGCCACGGTGATCGGCGAGGGGGGCTCCGGCGGCGCCCTGGGCATCGGCGTGGCCGACCGGCTGCTGATGTTCCAGCACAGCGTGTACACCGTGGCCAGTCCTGAGGCCTGTGCCTCGATCCTCTGGCGGGATGCGGGCAAGGCGCCGGTGGCTGCCGAAGCCCTGAAGATCACGGCGGCGGATCTGCTCAACCTCGGGATCATCGATGCGGTGATCACCGAACCCTCCGGCGGCAACCACTGGGCGCCTCTCCAGGCGGCCGAGAATCTGCGTGAGGCGGTGCTGCTGCAGCTCGCCGAGCTGCAGTCTCTGAGCGAACAGGATCTGATCGAGCAGCGCTACGCCAAGTTCCGACGCATGGGCCGCTTCCTCGAGTCCGGCGCCCAGGCCCCAGCCTGAGCCCTTAAGGTTTCCTTCCACATCACCGCTGCCCCAGCGGCCTCCCCCTGCGCGTGACCGCCAGCCCCACAACTTCCAACGACGATCCCAACGCAGATCCTGATCGCGGGTCCACACCCGTCGCTCTGATCACCGGCGCCTCCCGTGGCATCGGCGCTGCAGCGGCGCGGCATTTCGCAGCAGCCGGCTACGACCTGCTTCTGCTGGCCCGCTCCACGCCCGAGCTCGAGAGCCTCGCCGCCGAGCTGCGCACCGGCAGCCGACGTGTTGAGACCGCCCGGGTGGATCTGGCGGATGCCGCCACCATTGCCCCGGCCCTCACGGAACTGCTGCAGCGGGGTCTGCACCCCACGGTGGTGATCAACAACGCTGGCGCGGCCTACACCGGCTGCCTGGCGGAGATGCCCCTGGAACGCTGGCAATGGCTGTTCCAGCTCAACCTCACCAGCGTGTTCCAGGTCTGCCAGGCGGTGCTGCCGGACCTGCGCGAACGGGGGGGGCATATCATCAATGTCAGCAGCCACGCCGCCCGCAATGCCTTCCCAGACTGGGGGGCCTACTGCGCCAGCAAGGCGGCGCTCGCCTCCTACAGCCGCTGCCTGGCCGAGGAGGAGCGCGCCAATGGCATCCGCGTGTCCACTCTGACGCTGGGTGCGGTTAATACGCCCCTCTGGGACAGCGAAACGGTCCACAGCAGCTTTGATCGCCGTGCCATGCTTTCAGTTGAGCGAGCGGCCGAGGCGTTGTTGTCTCTGGCCCAGCAGCCGGCCTCCCAGATCGTGGAGGACCTCACCCTTATGCCCGCCGCCGGCGCATTCTGAGCGCTACGGGATCACCCATGACATCCACCCTTCCCTCGAGCATTTCCGGCCAGCTGGCCCCCGTGAGCCTGCGCATCCGTGAACGTCTCGATGCTGCCGCGGTTCCATATCTTGCCAACGACAACATTGCCGATCATCTGCTGCCGGGGGAACTGGATCAGCTCGAGATCGAGGTAGCCGGCAAGGTCCGCGATCTGCTGCGCAGCCTGGTGATCGACATCGACAACGATCACAACACCGAAGAGACCGCCGAACGGGTGGCCCGCATGTACATCCATGAGGTGTTCAAGGGTCGCTATCACGAGCAGCCGAAGATCGCCAGCTTCCCGAACGTCAAGAAGCTGGATGAGATCTACACCGTGGGCCCGATCACCGTGCGCTCGGCCTGTTCACATCACCTCGTACCGATCCTGGGCAGCTGCTGGATCGGGATCAAACCCGGTGAGCGCGTGATCGGTCTCTCCAAGTTCTCCCGCGTGGCCGACTGGGTGTTCTCGCGCCCCCACATCCAGGAAGAG
>CAIZNP010000110.1 GCA_903934375.1 uncultured Synechococcaceae cyanobacterium | reverse complement strand
GCCACATCGCCGATTTTGTCTTGACCGGCACGGCCGCTGAGCAGATACAGGTGCTCCTTCACCGGGGTGCCGGTGGCCGGATCGATCGCCAGGATGCGGGTGAGTTCGGAGGGGCTGCGGCCCTCGGTGGTGCCGTCGCCGTTGGCGTCCAGATCCAAGGGGCTCTGCATGAAGGCATAGAGCAAGCCGTCGGTGGAGTTGAAGGCCATGCCTTCAATACCGCGGTTGCTCCAGCGGTTGCCGTAGATGGCCGGAAGGCTGTCGATCGTTTCAGCACCGATCGGGCTGGCGCCGTTCACGTTGTGCTGTGCCGCCAGCTGGGCTTTTTGACCGGCGGGAATGTAACGCTGGATCAGGTTGCCGGTGTTGAAATCGAACAGGGCAATCTGGCCGCGGTATTCATCGCCCACGGCGAACACCTTGCGGTTACTGCCGCCGATGGTCACGTCGAACACCGACACGGTCTCGGAGTCGATGCCGAACGGGTCGTAGGGGAGGGTTACGTTGTTTTTGTCGACGGGGATATCATCTTTGCTGGCCAACTCCGGCAGGCCTGTGAGGGGTGTTCCGTCAGCCCGCTTCAGAGCGATGCGGGCCAGTTCGCTCACCGCGCCCGTCGTGCGGTTCATGCCCAGCTTGTAAATCGTTGGCTGGAAATCGGGGTCGAGGAACTGGCGCTTGCCATCGACGACGTTGCCATTGGGGCCTCGGTCGGTGATCGAGTAGTAGACGTCGAGCTCGGTACCGTTGACCGTTTCCTTGCCGGCAAAGGTCAGACCAGACAGCCCACCGGCCAGTACGCCAGTGGGTAGATTAGCCGTACCAGCTGCATACTCCAGTTCGAAGCCAAAGTTCTTGGCGCTGGCGATGCCCCGGCTCCAGTCCTTGATACCCGCTGAGAAGATCTCCTTGATCACAGGCGCTGCGCCGCTGATATCGAGCACGGCAATGGCGTTGTTTTCCTGTAGCGACACCCAAGCGGTCTTGCCGTCGGCGCTGATGGCGCCGGCCTCGGGTTCAATGTCTTGCGCCACGGTGGTGGTGACCCCAAGCCGGGTGCCGATGCGCACGCCGCGGTTGATCAGTTCGGCTCGGCGGTTTTCCCAGGCGCTAAAATCTATACTCCGCACATTCGCCTGGGCTGGTGCCACGGGGGTGGACACTAGATAGCCACTGGTGTCGATCAGTGAAATCGAGCCCACCGGATCGATCGTGTAGAGCGCGTTGGGTTCACCTTCGTTGGTGACCAGCAACTTGCTTCCATCGCTGCTGAACTTCACCATGTCGGGCAGTGCGCCCACGCTGACCGTGCTGATATGAACAGGTAGGACCGGGTTGGTCAGGTCATAAAATTGAACAAAGCCTGGGTCGGTTTTAACGCTGTTCTGTACAGCAATGGCGAGCAGCTTGCCGAATACAGCAGCGCTCTGAAGGGTCTGGCTGTTGTCGATTGGGGTGGCTTTTGCCACAGCCACAGCTGCTGCAGGGTTGCGCAGGTCGATCACGACGATGGCGCCGGAGCCGCCACCCACGGTGTAGAGGTAGCCGCTCGCTTGGTTGTAGGCAGAAATTTCGGCGTTGGCTCCTAGGTCAGTAACGTTGATCTTTCCATCCACGGCGGCGACGGATGGGGAAAGCGCGCTGAAGGTCAGTGCCAATGGAATAACCCAACTTTCCCGCATACTCACGCCTTCCAATGGACGTCGGGTTATCGGATCCAGGGCCTTTCGTTTAAGAGATGGCTAAACGCGCTGTTGCGCACACATTGGTGTGATCTGGGCTGCTCAAGGAGCGTGCCCATGCTCTTGACGCGGGGGCAGTTGGGGATTCTTCCTTTGGGCCTCTGGCGGCGAGGCCGCTCCTGGAGCTGTCCAGCGTTGTGCTGAGCTCAGGAGGCCTTGATGAGGGCCTTGAGCCCCGCCTCATCCAGCACCGCCACCCCCAGGATCTCGGCCTTGCTGAGCTTGCTGCCGGCCTCCTCGCCAGCCACCACGTAGCTGGTTTTCTTGCTCACCGAGCCGCTCACCTTGCCCCCGGCTGCTTCGATCATGGCCTGGGCCTGGCTGCGGCTCAGCGTGGGCAGCGTGCCGGTCAGCACGAAGGTCTGACCAGCCAAGGGGGCGCCCACCCCATCGGCTCCTGCTGCTGCGCCGGCCGCCGCCAGCTCCGCTTCGCTTGCCGCCAGCGAGAAGCCGAGCCGCTCCAGCTGCGTCAGCAGCTGCTGGTTGGCCGCGGTGGCGAACCATTGCTCCAGGCTCTGGGTGATCTCTCCGCCGATGCCATACACGGCCGTGATCAGCTCCGGGGTTTCGCTGCTGGCCGTTGCCAGTTCCGCGGCGCTGGGGAAGGCCCTGGCCAGCGCCTTGGCGTTCACCTCGCCCACGTGGTGGATGCCCAGGCCATAGAGCTGGCGGTGCCAGGGCTGGGCTTTTGAGGTGGCCAGCGCTGCCACCAGGTTCTCGGCACTTTTCAATCCCATGCGCTCGAGGCTGGCCAGCACGGCGGCCTCGAGGCTGTAGAGGTCGGCGATCGAGCCCACCAGGCCGCGGTCCACCAGCTGCTCGATCAACTTGCTGCCGAGGCCATCTACATCCAGGGCTCCCTTGCTCACCCAGTGGCGCAGGGCGCCGCGCAGGATCGCCGGACAGCTGCTGTTCACGCAGCGGGTCGCCGCCTCGCCTTCCTCGCGCACCAGCGGCGAGCCGCATTCCGGGCAGGTGTGGGGCAGCTCCAGGCGCGGGGCGCCGGCGGGGCGCAGATCGGGCAAAACCCGCAGCACCTCGGGGATGATCTCGCCGGCCTTGCGCACCACGATCGTGTCGCCGGCGTGCAGATCCAGCTCCGCCAGGCGATCGGCGTTGTGCAGGGTGGCGCGGCTCACCATGGTCCCGGCCAGTGGCACCGGTTCGAACTCGGCCACCGGAGTCACCACCCCCGTGCGGCCCACCTGGCAGCTGAGGCGCAGCAGCCTGCTGGGGGCTTCCTCGGCGGGGTACTTGAGGGCGATCGCCCAGCGCGGCGCTTTCTGGGTGAAGCCGGCGGCGTCCTGCAGGCGCAGGTCGTCGAGCTTCACCACCACGCCGTCCGTGGCGTAGGCCAGCCTCCGCCGCCCCTCATCCCACTGGGCGAAAAAGGCCTCCACCGCCGCCAGATTCGGCAAAAGCGCCGCATTCGGGTTCACCTTGAAGCCGGCGGCCCGCAGCCACTGCAGGCTCTCCCATTGCGAGGTGGGCGGCGGCGGATCGCCCGGGCCCGGCTGCCAGCCGGCCGGCAGATGCAGGGTGTAGGCGAAGAAATCGAGCCGGCGGGTGGCCACCACCCGCGGATCCAGCTGGCGCAGGGTGCCGGCGCAGGCGTTGCGCGGGTTGGCGAACAGGGCCTCGCCCCGGGCTTCTCGCTCGGCGTTGATCGCCGCGAAGGTGGCATCGGGAATCAGGGCCTCGCCGCGCACCTCCACCCACTCCGGTGGTTGCTCCAGCTGCAGCCGCAGCGGTACGGCAGTGATCGTGCGCACGTTGGCGGTGATCTCCTCGCCTTGTTCGCCGTCGCCGCGGGTGGCGGCCCGTGTCAGCAGGCCGTCGGCGTAGCTCAGGGCGAGGGCGTTGCCGTCGATCTTGAGCTCGCCCACCATCGCCAGGGCTGGCTGGGGCTCGCCGGCTGCCGGTTCACGGTCGAGCACCTTGAGCAGCCGGGCAAACCAGGCCTCCAGCTCCGCTGTGTTGAAGGCGTTGTCGAGGCTGAGCAGGCCGATGCGATGGCGCACGCTCTGAAACCCGTTTGCCGGAGCACCGCCCACCCGCTGGGTGGGGCTGTCCGGCCTCACCAGCTCGGGGTGGGCGCTCTCGAGTCCCAGAAGCTCCCGGTAGAGGCGGTCGTAGACCGTGTCCTCCATCTCGGGCGCATCGAGCACGTAGTAGGCGTGAGCGGCGCGGCTGAGCAGCCGACGCAGTTCTGCGGCGCGGTTTGCCGGCTCGGCGTTGGAGGAGCTCACGGGTCGGCTGCCGGCTCAGCTGTGGGGCATCAGGTGGGACCTCGGGTTGGTGGGTGTCAGGCGGCAGCCAGCTTCTGGATGCGGTCCACGCGCCAGTCGTCCTCCACCTTCACGAAGGTGAAGTCGAGCGGCAGCTCTTCGTTCGTTTCCGACTTGAGCTTGACCGTCAGGATGATCTGGTCTTCCTGGATGCGCGGCCGGCCGGATTTGAGGTTGCGATACTTGTTCAGCTGCAGCCCCGCCAGGAAACGCAAGAACTGCTGACGGTTCACATGTGAACGGTAGTTCTTGGTGGTGAGCAAGTAGGCGGCATCGATTCGGCCGGAGGCCACTTGGGTGAAGAACTGCTTGATCACCGGGTTGATGCCCCGGGCGTTCAGCACCAGCTTCACGGCGCTGATGGTCCAGTAGAGCAGCAGGGCACCGGCGCCGGCGGCCAGGGCCTTGGTGCCGATGGTCTGCACCAGTTGCATGTCCATGGACGCACGGGAACGCGAGTGCGGCCGATTCTGCAGGAGCGGAGCCGCATGGTGGCCCCGCTGCGGGTGCGGGTTACCCCAGCGGCCCGGTTGTTTTCGGCCAGACTCGGCGCGCCGCTCACCCGCCAGTCCCCTGCCTCGGCATGCCGCTCGTTCCGCTGCTGCCGCTGTTCCACCGGTTGAACCGCGAGCACTTTGAGGGTGCGCTGGCACCCGATGGCCCCAGCCTGGTGAGCGTGCGCTGGAGCGATGGCCGCATGCGCCGCAGCGCCGGCCTCTATCGCTTCGGGCGGCGGGCCGATGGTTCGCCCCTCAGTGAGATCGTCCTGTCGCGGCCGCTGCTGGAGCCGCTGCCGCCGGAGGCCACCGCAAGCACCCTCTGCCACGAGATGATCCACGCCTGGATCCACCGGGTGCTGCGGGCTGAGGAGGTGCACGGCCCCCACTTCCGCGCCCGCATGGCGGCGATCAACGCGGCCCAGCAGGAGTTCCGCGTCAGCGTGCGCCATCGCTACCCGGTGCCGGCCCGGCCGCCCCGCTGGATCGCCCGCTGCCCCAGCTGCGGCCTCACGGCCCCCTACCGGCGCCGCCAGGCGGGCATCGCCTGCCGCCTCTGCTGTGAACGCTTCCACGGCGGCCGCTGGAATGCCGCCTATCAGCTGGTCTTCGAGCCGGCGGCGGCTTAGCTTGCCGGCCATGGCCACCTTCCTCTGGACCCTGCAGTGCGGCGGCGTGGCGATCACCCTGCTCGGCATGGGCCGTGACCGCTGGTTGCGGGCCCGTCGCCTCGGGCGCTGAGCGCTGTTTAGCCTGCAGCGATGGTGGATCCCTCCCGTAGCCGCTCCTCCTGGGATGATCCCGAGCCGCGCGACTGGCGCGAGGATCGCGAGGATCGCTCTGATCGTTCGAAGGTCGCCGGCGGGGATGGGCCCTCCCGCCGCGGCTACCGGCGCAGCGAACCCCGAATCGAGCAGCGGCTCGATCAGTGGATGGCGGCGGGACGGCAGCTGGTTGATGGTGTGGCCGGGGCTCGCCCTGGCTCGCGTCCGGGCACACGCTCAGCCCCCTCCCGGGCCGGATCGCCCCTGCGCCTCGACCATCTGGGCCGCTGGGTGGAGGACAGGCTCGACTGGCTGCTTGAAGACGACGACGGCTGGCGAGAACCCTGGCAAGAGGGCTCGCCGGCGCGACAGGAGAGGCCGCAGCGGCCTGTGCCCGAGTCGGATCCCTGGAGCCCCGCACCTCGCTCCATGGAGGCCCGGGCTGCTTCACCGGCCCAGCAGCCCTCTGCCGAGCCAGCCGCGTCATCCCGGCGCCGGCCGCTGGAGGCCGTGTCCCGCCGCACGGCACCGCTGCTGCCCCCGCCGTCGATGGAGCAGCCCGTGGAGCAGCCCGTCGAGCAGCAGGACTGGCCCGATGATGCGAGCTTCAGCCTGAACCGTTGGCGGCGTGACGCCGGAGGCGACCTGCCGGCCCGTGGTTCGGTCGCTCCTTCCGAGCCGACGAGTCCGGCGGCTCGGGCTGTGCCCCGTTCCTCACGCCGCCGCTCCGGTTGACCCCGTGGCTGTTGCGCTGCACCTGAAAGCTGCAGCCCAGCTCGCGGAGCTGCCGGTTCACCGGTTCCACCAGCTCACCCGGTAGTTCCTCGGCCATCTGATCGGCGCTGGTGCTGATGGAGGGAGATCCCTCGGAGAGTGCGCATAGCAGGGCGGCCCATTGCTGCACCAAGGTGGCCCGTTGCACGGTCACCAGCCCAGCGGCCTCAAAGGCGCGGCGGCAGTGCTGGCGATGCCAGAAGGGTTGGCCTCCCTGGCGTTGCCGCTGCCGTTCCGTGGCGCAACCGGAGTCGAGGGCGTGCGAGGTGGGCTGCCCTTCCGGATCGCGAAGGCCCGCTTCACTGAGCAGCCGGCCGCAGTGCACCGCGGAGATGCCGTAGAGGCGTCCGAGATCGGTGAGGGTGAGCCAGGGGGACGCCTCACCGACGGAAGCGGCCCCGCTGTGCAGGGCTGAATGGCCTGGTGTGCTGTGCTGTCGCGCCGTCATCTCGCCATGCTTCTGTCTGAGTTCCTCCATGCTGGCTGCAGCACAGGTGCGGTCAAGTTGTCAATCTCACTCCGTAGCGGTACGTCACAACTGTTGCAAAACGTCATTAAGCAGGCGCTTGGCTGGGGCCGAGCCAGTTCTGCAGGCGTGGCGAGAACACTTCGCGGATCACCGTGAGTTCGCGGCCGCCACGAAAGAAGCGGTAGTGGCGGCTCCAGTAGGGCCCGGGGTGGCCGAATCCCTCCGCCAGCCAGGCCGCTTGCACCAGGGCCAGGCCGTC
>CAIZNP010000109.1 GCA_903934375.1 uncultured Synechococcaceae cyanobacterium | reverse complement strand
GGCCAGATCCAGCCGGAATCGCTGAAGGGATTGGTGCTCGGTGTGCCAAATCCAGGCTGTTCAGGCCAGCTCAGGCCACCGGATGCACTCGGTTTGAGGCCCAGGATCATGCGGGTCCGTCCAGGTGACGACTGGGCCAGGCGAATCTGGGTTCCCACCACCAGCCGTGCGGCCTCAAGGCCGGGATTCAGGCTGAGAAGCTCGGAAATGGTGAGGTTGTAGCGCTGAGCGATCTTCACCAGGCTGTCCCCGAAGCGGACGACAGCCGGCTCTTGAGGCTCAGGTAGGGCTTCCAGGGGAGGGGTGCGCCGCAGCTCGCTCGTGTCGATCGAGGCCAGCTGCTTCACGGTGCGGCTGGATTGGCTGGGAAGGACGAGCCAGTCTCCGCGCTGGAACTGGTGGTCCTCGTCCACGTCATTCAGACGGGCAAGGCGGGATTCATCCTGGGCAAGGGCACTGGCCAGCTGTTCGATGCTGATGCTGCTGCGGACCTTGACCCAAAGACGATCCGCTGCTTGAGGCAGAGCGGCGAGCAGGGTGGGTGTCGTGTTGTCGGCGACCTCGAAGGATGTGGTGGTGGACGAACGGGAATCGGCGAGGGAGGGAACAACAACATTGCCTGCAGCGCCCAGGGCTGCGGTACTGGCAAGCGTTGTTAGCAGAAACTGATAAGGCTTCATGCAGGATGGCCGAAAGGTCAGGACCCGGTGGAGAAGCCGACATCCCCGGGTTTGGCGAGACAGTAACGGCTTGAACCATCCACGACAAGTCGTCGTGGCCACTCTTTTGGTTGACCAGGCGAAAAAAGCAGGTCAGCACTGGTTTCCTGTTCTGGGTCCCGCCCATCCCGACATGGGATCAAATGGCCGGCGTGGGATCAGATGGGGCTTGGTGGCTCGGGTGCGGTGCTGTCCAGCTGGCGCAAGGCCTCGAACAGCACCACCCCGGCAGCTGTGGCCAGGTTCAGGCTTCGGACGCCGCCGCCATGGTCCACCGAGCCAGGCATCGGGATCATCAGAGCAAGATCCGCGGCCGCGAGCGCGTGCTCTGGCAGACCGCTGGTTTCTCGTCCAAACAACAGCCAGTCGTCGTCTCTGTAGCGGATGTGGTGATAGGGCTGGCTGGCATGGCGGCTCAGGGCCAGCAGGCGCCCGCCACGGGATCGTTGTTCCGCGCGAAAGGTCTCCCAGTCGGCATGGCGGTGCAGATTCACCCAGGGCCAGTAGTCCAGGCCGGCTCGTTTCAGCGTGCGGTCCGTGATCTCGAAGCCGAGTGGTTCGATCAGGTGCAGTTCCGTGCAGGTGGCTGCGCAGCTGCGGGCCACATTGCCGGTGTTGGGGGGAATCTCCGGCTCGAACAGCACCAGCCTTGGCATGGTCAGCCCTCCGGCACGGGCTGCCCAAGGGTGTGCAGGTTGAGGGCCCGACCCGCCACCACCAGCCAGCTGTCGATGGCCTGCTGCATCAGCCGCTGCTGCAGGCTGCCCATCCGGTCGCGGAACAACCCTCCCACTGCTGTCGGGGGCACCACGCCCCAGCCCACCTCCTCGCAGACAAGCAGCACCGGCGCCGGGTAGGTGGCCAGCTCATGCAGCAGCTCAATCTGAAGTTCTTCCCAGGCTGCGGTCGGCGCCTCCAGGTGATGCGCCAGCCAGGTGCCGAGAGAATCGATCAGCAGCACAGGGGCCTGACGATCCGCATCGCCCGCCCCCTCCAGTCCGCCGCGCAGCGTGGCGATTGCCTCGCTGAGGGCGGCGCCTGTCTCGATCAAGCCCCAGGCGGCAGGCCGCCGCTGGCGGTGCAGGTCGAGGCGCTGAGTCCAGCCCGGATCATCCAGGCGCGAGGCTGCCGTGGCTAGGTACACAACAGGCTTGGCGGCGGCGATGGCCAGACACTCGGCCCAGCGACTCTTGCCACTGCGGCTGGCGCCACAGACCAACACCAGGCCGCTGCTGGGCAGGGAGTCAGCCGCCACCGTTCATGTTGCGCAGAGTCGCCACGGAGGAGGGCGACACACGGTTGAGATAGCGGAAGATCCAGTACTTGAAGATCGTGGCCAGGACCACCGGGAAGGTGGCGATGAACAGCAGGATGAAGTTCTCCTCGGCCGGCAGCCCCAGGTGGTGGGCGATGCCGTCGAGCAGGACTGTCCAGCCTTCAGGGCTGTGGAAGCCGACAAAAATGTCGGTGAACAGGATGATGGCGAAGGCTTTGGCGCTGTCGCTCAGGCCATAGATCGCCTCATCCAGAAAGCCCCGCAGCACCTGAAGATCCCGACGACCCAGCAGGCAGACCGCCACGAATCCGATCAGACCGGCAAGGTCGGCAAGGATGTTCTTGGTGGCCTCCAGGCTCTCGCCGTCCGCCTCGTCCTTGAGCTCGCTGGCCTTGCCAGAGAGAGCCGTCTGCAGTTCCTCGCGGGTGAGGGGTTGCCGTCCCTCCAGCAGGGCCTGGAACTCCAGCTCCTCTTGGTAGAGACGCAATTTGTTGACCGCCTTTTCCTGAAGGTGAGGCTTGGTGTAGTTGAGGAAGGGGACCTCCGGCGCCACCCGGTCGAGCAGCGGCGAAATCAGCACGGTGCGGCTCACCTGCTGCACCACAAGCGGCACCAGGATCAGCAGCAGCAGGATCCTCAGCGAGACCAGTGTTGAATCCCTGCGGCGGCGGAAGCCGGCCACAACCGACGCCTCCGCTTCCGGATCGAGCTGCCGGCGAACCCCGTCGAACACGCCCAGCAGACTGCGGGGCAGCATCTCCGGCGAGCG